>JBOHNC010000524.1:0-30572 GCA_050730415.1 Planctomycetota bacterium | reverse complement strand
GGGGATAGGCTCAGACTGGAAGAGAAAGAGAAGTCCTTGGCAGCACCCTGACGGGTGCTATTCTTTGGTCAGCGGTGGTACCCTTTTGCTTGCGCAAACTGGTCCCCTTTTACATGCGCGTTTCCAGCGACCACACCGGCGCCGACCTTGGGCCCGCACTGGTGCTGGTGGTGAATCAGGCCCTCCTGGTCGAACTGCTCGCCCGCGACGCCGCTCCCGCGCCGGCCCTCAACACGCTGGGCACGCTCACGGTGGTGGAAAAAATGGGCGACGGTTCGACCAAGACCTACAGCTATCCCAACATGCGCTTCGTCGGCCATGAAATCGTCGCGGCGGCCGGCGCCGATCCGGGCGCCACGCTGTACCGCTTCCAGCAGGAACAGTCCACGCCGAGCTACTCGATTGCGTGACCGTTCCGGCATTGAGATTCAAAGGGAAATCAGCATGAGGAGCATTCGCATGTCCGACCAACCTCGCGCCGACGCGGTGCGCTACCGCGATCCACGCGCCGAACGTTGCGTGCGCCGCTTCCTGCGCCCGGCCATCCGGCCGCCGCGGGTGCAACTGCCCGACGGCAGCTTCGCGCCCCAAAGCGGAGTGCGGGCCTACGCGCCGCTGCTGGGAAGCGACGAGCAGACGATTTACATCGACTGCGTGAACGAAGCCGCGACCGACACTTGGACGGCGGCGGAGGTCAACCGTCGCGTGAACTGGCAGCCGTCGGAAACGGTGGAATTGGATGGGCGCAGTTTCGAGTTCCAGCGCGGATATTTCACCGGCGACGCCTTCGCGCCGCCGGCGTCGAAAGCCGGGGAACGCGCCGCCTCGGCGGCACCGGCCGGGAGGGTCTGACCGATGGCGATCCAGGGATTGGCTTTGGCCAAGCAGAATGTGAAAAGCCGGCTGACGGCGATTCTCGATCGCAGCCAGTCGCCGCCGGCGAATTTCACCGCGGCGCAGATTCACCTCGGCAGCTACAGCCTGCGCGCCAGTGGCCAGTCGCTGGAGGAAACCGTGACCGGCGCAGCGCAGGCGTTCATCAGCCACGCGCAGGAAGGCGAGCTTGCGCTGGGTGAATTTCGCGGCCGCTTCACGCTCGCGCTGGATCTGCTGGTGCGGTCGGCCGGCGACAGCGACGAGCGCGACTGGCTGGACGACATGCTGGTCGATCTGCTCGCTGCGCTCGACCCGGCCGCCTGGGGCGACGACGCCTCCGCCGGCCCGCCGCCGGAGCGCATCCGCTGGAAGACCGAAACCGCCGACCGTGCGACGCGGCTGGTGCGGCTGGCGTTCCTCCTCACCTTTCCGTGGAATGCCTGAGGAGCGCACCGATGCCGGCGAGCGAAGACGACGCGCAAGACACGGCGGCCTTGCGGCGCCGGTTCATGATCGCGGCGGTGCGGTTGGCGCAGGATTGCGATCCGGCCGGCCTGGACGAACGTGATCTGTTCGATCTGTTCGCGGCGATTGGCGAACCGGACTTTGACGCATGGCGCGGGCACGTGGCGGAATACGTGCACCGGACGACGCCGGTGGCGGCAAACCCGTCCACGCCGCGCGCCGCAGCGGCGGCGTTGACGCACCGTGAATTCGACGCGCGGCTGCGTCGCGAGCGGGCAGTTGGATTTCTGTAGGGGCGGGCCCCTGCGCCCGCCCTCTTCATTCCACCTTACGCACCCAAGGCATTTCTGGAGCGCTCCATGGTTTACGATCCGATCGGCCGCCTGAAACTGCCGCCCGCAGCCGGCCCTTCCGAGCTGACGGTGCATGCGCCGGAAGAATCGGCGCCGCGGCCGGTCGCCTTCCCCCCCGACGCCGGCCCGCCGCTGGCCGCCGCAGGCAGTTCGCTTCCGCCGACCGGTGCGGGCGGATTCGAAAGCACTCACGCGCATCGGCCGACGGAATTCGACGCGGCGGCGGCGATCGAGCAAGCCCTGGCACAGGCCGGCCCGCCGCCGATGAGTGCGCTCGAACGCTACCGCCTCGACGGGGACCGTGAACTGCTGCGGCAGCTCGCCTACCGCCGGCATTTCCAGAACCTGGATTGAGTTGCGTGAAATGGGCTTGAAGTTCGAAAACCGAGTCTGAAATTTTGGAACCGAGCTGAATGTTTGGAACCGGGAGGGGGAGACGCGATGAGTTCCGATCTGATCGTCGACGACGGTACGACGCCGGTGACCTTCGCCGCGGCGGTGGATCCCGCCACCGCCGGGCAGTATGTCGCCGCCGGGCAATGGAGCGAAATCAGTTCCGACGCCTGGTCGTTCTATGACTACCCCGGACGCGACGGCGTGTTCGCGAAATTTCTGGGCGCGCGGCGCAACCGCTTGCAGTTCAAAGTTTACGTCGTCGGCGCCAGCCTGGACGCGGTGCGCACGCAGTGGCAGGCGTGGGAGACGGCCTGGCGCGGCAAGGTGCTGACCATCACCCCGCCCAACGACGCGGCGCGCGCGAACTGCATCAAACGCAGCATGACGCTGCGCCCGCGGGAATACTGCCCGGCCGGCGTGCTGTTGGCGGCGGTGCTCGAATTCGAAGCGCTGGGAGGGTAAAATACCGTGAACCCTTCGAGGAGCGCCCATGCAAGTTCCCGCGTTGCCCTCTGCCGGCCCCTGTCCCGTCTGCGGGCGAGCCTTGGCGGTGCAGCAGTTTTTCGACTGGCCGGTGCGGGAGTGCGCGGGCTGCGCGGGGATCTGGATCCTCGAGACGACGCTCAACAAGGTCATTCGCGAAAATCGGGTTCTGCCGGACGCGGCCGCGCCGGTCGAAACCATCGATCCTTTCGCGCGCGCGATGCGGCAGCCTTTGCATCCACGCAAAGCCGGCGCGCCGCTGTGTCCGCAATGCGGCCAGGCGCTGCGGCGGCAGATCTACCGCGGTTCGGGCGTGCCGGTCGGGCAATGCTATCCGTGCATGAGTCTGTTCCTGGACCCGGGCACGCTGAACCTGATCTACCAGTACATGCACAGCCCGCGGCGCGCCGCGTACAAGGCGGAGATCGAAAAGATTTTCAAGGACATTCACAAGACGGTTTTGCTGGAGGCCATGGATCGCAACATTCCGCCCGGCGGGCCGCCTTCGCAGTTGCCGATGTAGGAGCCGGTCGAGGGCACGTCTCGTTCGATGGGGAGGGAAAAATCATGGCCGTCCGCTGTCCCGACTGCAAACAAACGATGCTCCCGCTGCGGGTGGGGACGTTTGAAATTCAGTTCTGCCGACTGGGCTGCAAGGGCCTCTGGTTCGACGCGCGGGAATTGCAGCAGGTGGACGCGACCCACAAGGGCTTCGACGACGTGCTGGCCGAAGCACTGGCGGCAAGCGAGCGCATGCGGCCGAACCATCCGTTTTTCTGTCCGCGCTGCGCCAAGCCGATGCATGTGCAGGGCTACCACGACAGCGGGGTTTTCGTCGAGAACTGCTACCTCTGCGGCGGGTATTTTCTGACCGCGGGGGAACTGAAGCAGATTCGCGACTTCGGCGACTCGAAGGGTGGTGAGGAATACGAGGCGGCCAAGCGCAAACTGCTGGCCTACAAGCCCCCGGCAAAATCCTACCTATCTCCGCGATACATCGTCGGGACCGATTTTCGGGCCGACCCCTCCATCGGTGGATTCTTCGCCTGGTAGGCCACCCCTGAACAGTTTCGTTTTTTGTCTCGCCGGCGGCGCGCCGGCTCTGCAAGGAGAGTCTGTCCATGCCCACGCTGTCTCACGGCGCCGACCAGTCGGTCGGCCGCGACTTCGCCACCCGCGCGGTCGATGACGACGCCGACAACAAAGTTTCCGGCGTCTACAGCCACCTGAACCGGCAGGCCTCGGCGACGATGTACAACGAGCTGCAGAACGAAGTCGCCGCGCTGACGACCTGGCAGGGCCGGATCAAAATCAAGAACAGCGCCAGCGCGCGTTCGAAGGGCGACCTGATATATCTGGCCGGCTACAGCGCCGCCGACGGCGCTTTCACCTTCGGCCTGGCCGAAGCCGACGCGGGGCTGCCGGCGCAGTTCGTGATTCTCGATGACCTCGCCGGCAGCGCGGTGGGCTTCGCCGCCCGCGCAGCGTTGCTGACCGGCCTGAACACCGCCGCCTACGCCGCCGGCGCGGCGCTGTACCTGAGTTCCACCGCGGGGCAGACCACCAACGCCGCGCCCAGCGGCGCGAGCGAAATGGTGCAGGTCGTCGGCGCGGTGGAAATCGCCGATGCGACCGACGGCGCGATCGATTTCAACCTGCAAGCCGCGCGCAAATTCGGCTCGCCCGCTCTGCAAAACGCGGCGGTCGTCGCCAACGCGCTGGCCAGCGACAGCGTGACCTCGGTGAAAATTCTCGACGGGCAGGTCACCGATTCGAAACTCGCCGACGCCAGCGTCACCACCGCCAAAATCCAGGACGCCAATGTCACGGCGGCGAAATTGGCCGGCGCGGTGCAGGGACTTCTGCCCGCGGCGGTGCTCAGCGTCGGCGCGGAGGGCACCCCCGGCCCGGACGACCGGCAGGTGACGGTCCAGGTGCAGGACGCCGGCGGCAGCAACCTCGCCGCGAATTTTCTGCTGCGGATGTGGGTCTCGACCGCCGACAAGGGCGCGCCGGCCGGGGCGCAAACCGTCACCGTCGCGACCGGGACCGCCATTCAGTCTGTGGCGGCCAACCAGGACCTGTGGATCGAAACCGACGCCACCGGCAAAGCGGTGCTGACCCTCAACATTGCCGGCGCCGCGACGCTCTACTGCATGGCCGCGCTGAGCGGCAAAGTGATTTCCACGCCGGTGACTTTCACCTGATGTTCGCGGCGGCGCGGCCAGGGTCGCGTCGTCCTGCATTCCATCTCTCGTTTCGTTCCCAGGCACCCTACCCGGAGGCTCTTGCATGGCTCGCACCACGGCCGAAATCCAGGCCGATCTCACCACCGTTTCGGCGCGGATCAGCGCGATCCTGAACCAACAAAATGGAGCCGACTTCGGCCGTCTGTACGCGTCGCAGGGCGGCGATGTCACCGTCGATCAGTTCCACGAATTGGAGCTGCTCCAGCGCATGCGCACCGATCTCCTGAACGAACTGGCGACGCTCAGCGCCGAAACCTGCTCGGACATCGACGACCCGTACAAATATTGACGGCGGCGGTCGAAGTTTCCGGCGATGGAGGCAAACGCATGTACTGGGGTCAAGCCTGGACCGCGCCGTGGGGCGCGCCTGACAATCTCGTGAACCGGTTCGCCTTCGATCCGCTGGCCGATGGCCGCAGCGCGGTGCTGCGCTTCACGCCGGCGCAGGGGTTTGGCGCTGGGTGGTTCGAAATATATTTGCAGGACGCGCTGGCGGCGCACTTTTTCGCCGCGGAAGGCGCGGAGGCCGCCGTCGCGGTCAATCTGCCCGCCGCCGCCGCGCTCGATCCCGCGCCCCTCGGTTTTGCGCTGTACGGCCTGGGCGGCTGGCCGATGCCGCCGTTCAGTTTGCTGCCGGTTCATCTGGCCGCCACCGCCGCCGATCGCGGCCGCCGAGTGCGCCTGAACTGGCCGGCCGCGCCGCTGGCCGATGCCATCCACGGCGATGCGGCGAATCAGACCGGCGCCTGGAATCTCGCCGGCGTGCGCCGCAACGGCAATGTCGGTCGCGTGCCGGACAGTCTGACCCGCGGCCGGTTGTTCTGGACGCTCACCGCTGCCGCCGGCCTCCGCACGCTGACGCTGTATTTGGACGCCGCGCAGCAGCGCCCGGTCGCGCAGGGATCGCTGACCGGCGACGGGACGTTGACGCTTGCGCCGATCGGTGGCTCGGGCCTGAGCGGCGCCGTGACCGTGGCTTACACCGCCGATGTGCTTTCCGGCGCGTGGATCGATCTGCGCTGGCCGGCGCGCACCCTCGTGTTCGCCAACGGCGGCGCGGGCGCGCTCGATTTTGACGCCCCCTGCGCGGTGGTGCTCGACAACGGCCGCGATGACAGCTTCACCTGGCTCTCGGATGAACTCGCAGCCGGCAGTTGGGATTTCTGCCTGCGCACCGAATCGGACACCGGCGTGGCTTCGACCAACACCGCCGTGCAAGTTTCCTGCAGCATCGCGCCGCCGCCGGAACCGCCCGGGCTGCCGACATTTCTCTCCGGCACCGCGGCCACGGGGCTGACCTTCCAGTTCGCCGCCTCGCCCACCGCCGGCGCCACCTATCGCCTGTACCGCAGCGCGGCGCCCGAACTCGCGCCCGACACCTCCGCGCCGGACGCGACCGCCGCCGCCGGCGCCACGACGATCCTTTCCTCGCCGCTCACCGGCGGCGCAGGCGTCTACACCTTTCTGTTGGCGGCCGTCACCGCCGATGGCGAATCGCTGAATGCCCAAACCGTCGCGCTGGAACTGGACGGCGCCGGCGCGGTGCTTTCACCCGCACCGCCGTCCCCGCAGATCCACGATTTCGGCGCCGCCGGCCGAGTGCTCACCGCTGCCGCGCGCTTTCTGCCGGCCGACGCCGAACCGGGCGCGGCGGCCGTCGCCTACGTCGATTTCTATCTCGCCGCGGAAGGTATCGCGATCGATTGGAACACGCCCGCGGCGAGCATCGCGCCGCTGGCCGGCGTCAACGGCTGGCTGGAAGCCGTCGCCACGCTCCCGGCCGCCGCCGGCGACGGCTGGGTGCAACTGGCCGCGCGCTGTCGGACCGCGGCCGGCCTCCGCGACGGCAACACCGCCGTGCGCTGGGTCTTCCTGAGCGCCCTCGCACCCGCGTCACCCGCGCCGGCGGCCGCGCTGATTCGCTGAACCCGCCGCAAGTCCGCATCCAACAGGAGAACCATGCCATGGGCCGCGCCAGTGGACTCGTCGATTTTTCCTCCGCCTCACAGACGGCCGCCGAATTCGGCCGCGCATTGCTCTATGACTGCGCCGATCCGGCGGTGGACGCCGAGCCGATCGAGCATCCCACGCTGTTCGTGCGAAGCGTCGAATGGCGCGCCGGCGCGCAGCCGGGGCGCGCGCGGTTGTCCCTCGACACGCTCGACCGGATCGACACCGCGCCGCGGCTGGCTTTTCGCGCCGACGCCGGCGCCGCGCAGCTCCAGCGCGTCGGACGGCGAATTTCGGTCCTGCTGGCGCCCGCCAAACTGCCCCTGTTTCACGGCACCCTCGTCGAACAGGCCACCGACCTCGCCGCCGACCGCATCGAATTCACCGCCTGCGACGATCGCTGGCTCCTGAGCGGCGTGCCGGTCTACGGCTGCATCGTCGCTTCACCCGAGGACGGCTCGCTGACCTACGCCCAGGGCTGGCCGCTGGTCTTCAATCCGGACGGCATGCGCAACTGCCGCGACCTCGACGGCCGCCCGGTGTTTGCTCACGCCGCCGACTGGAACGCCCCCGCCTCCGTCGTCGACACGCCCGATCCCGGCACTGCCGTCGCCTCCGCCCGCCACTGGACCGTCGCCGACATTCTGCAGTACCTGCGCTTTGCCTACTTCGACGCCGCGGCCGCACCACTGTTCGCCGCCTACCCCTGCATGCTGCGCGCGCAGAGCCTCGCCGATCGCATCGACTGGCCGGCGGCCCTTCATGCCGCGCTGCTGCCCGGCGATCCGGCCGATCCTGCCGCCGCCGCCAATCGCACGCCGCGCCAGTTCGTGCTCGACGGCCTGAACCTCGCCGACGCCCTCGAACGCACCCTGGCCGCCGCCGGACCGTACTCGTTGTCGGTGCGCCCGGCCGCCGGCGGCATGAGCCGTCTGGAACTCATCCAGAGCGACCGCGCTGCCCGCAGCGCCGATCAGGATGAACAGGTCGTCGATCTGCCGCGGCCGGTCAATCCGTCGGCCGGCGTCACGGCCGATTCCAGCGCGCCCGGCGCGGGGTTGATCGGCGGCGTTCATCACCTCGATCTGGCCGATGTGTTCCAGTCCACCGTCACGATGGGCGACCGCGTGCGGCTGGAATCCCGCTTCGGCCAGATCGACCATTTCACCGGCGACCTGCTGGCGGCCTGGTCGGCCGATGAAGAAACCGCCTTCAAGGATTTCCTGGCTGCCGCCGTCGATCCGCTGGAGGCCCTCCACGCGGCGATGCGCAAATGGCCGCGCGTCGGCCAAGCCTACCGCATCAACCCCGACGCGGTGGCGCTCGACGCCGGCGGCATCTTTGCCGACCTCCCACGCGTCGCCTACAGCCGCACTCCCGATCCCGTGCTGCTTTCGAACGACCCCACCTCCGACACGCTCCAGCGCGTGCTGCGCATGCCGATCGCCATCGAGACCCAGGAACTCGACGGCAGCGCCTGGCACCCGGCGCTCGTTTCCGACGGCCTGACGCTCGACGCCCAGGGCACCCTCTACCTGCCGGGGCTGCTCCTCACCGACGGCAATCGCTCCAACAACAACGGCTCCTTCGACGACGATTTGCAGTTCCGCAACGTGCGCATCAACTGCGCCGTGCCGCTTGACCACGCCGTGACCTTCGTGGTGGCATCGAGCGACGCGGGGATCGAAGTGCCCGGCAATCCCGGCGATAGCATCGGCACGCCGCAGGGCTTCGACGGCGCGCCGTATACCCGCTCGCAGCGCGCCGCCGCCTGGATCGCGCCGGGCGTCTCCCGCCAGCACGCGGTGCGGACGCATAACCGCTACCACCACGAATATCGCTACAACGCCTGGCCGATCCAGGACGTGGCCGGCGGCAGCGCGCAGACCGGGCTGTACCGCAGCGACCTTGACGCCCTGAGCCGCGCGGCGCAGGAAGCCGCCCGCGTCACGCTCGAACCGCGCGTCAACTTCGCGCCCGAACTGGCCGGCATTTCGCCCGGCCTGACGCCCGGCCTGGTGATCCGCCGCGTGGTCGAAGAAAACGCCGCCGGCGACGCCCTGGCCGGTGAAACGCCCGGCGAAGACGGCGGCAGCGGCGGCGGCAGCGGGGGTGGAAGTGGCGGGAGCGCCGCTGGTGGGACGACCGCCGACCCGCTCACCACCATCGACGCCGTCATCGACCGCGTCGAATTCGACTTCGCCCCCGGCAATGGCCGCGGTCCCGTCACGCGCCTGTTTTCGCGCTGATCGAAACTGGGGAGTGGAAAAATGTTTGCTCCAAGTTTGCCAGTGAGTACAATCACCTTCCCTAAAGCGGGCGGAAAATGCCATGGAATCGCACAGCACAAAACCCGGGCCCAGAGGAAGACTTTTATACGGTTTACTGTGTCATAACAGTATCATTTCCGCCGATGGGAAACCATCGTATATTGAGGTGTTTGACCGGTTAAACGTGCAGTTGCAGAAGGCGCGGGTTCCTGCTGTGCAATCTGCAGATAATTCAGCCATCGCATCGGGATCTGGCAGAGGCACGCCTCCGATCACTCTGCCACCCTTTCACGTGTGCCTGTTGTTGGAAAAGGAGGAAGGCAAGCACAAGGTCTGCGTTCGGGTCACCGATTCGGCCAAGCACGATCTTTCGCCACCGACGCCTGAACAAGAAATCCAATTTGGGAAGAACCATCTTTGCCGCTATTCACTTCAGATGCAAGGTTTGCCAATACCCTTTAGGCCAACTGGCTATTTTATTTCGTTTATCCCGCTCTTGGACGGCGAGGAAATTGGAGAGGTCGTTCTGGAAGTTAATGTCCAGGAGCTAGATCAAGGGGGAAAACCATGAATATCAGAATGGATATGGAAGCCGCGCCCATTTTGACCGCAGAAATCCCTGAAGGTCTCAAAGGAGAATCCGTTACCGAGCGGGCTATACCTACCCTTTACTATCCCAGCTCCCAGATCTTTTGGTCTGGTGAAGCCGACCCGGTCATCCGTGTTTCTCACACCTTTGCCGTGACGCTTTTTCAGGAGGAAGGAGTTTGGGTTGCAGATGTACCTGCGCTCACATCCTGCGTCACTTCTGGAAAGACTCTTTCGGAAGCGCTGGCAAATATCAAGGAAGCGCTCGAAAGCGTGATCGCTGCTTTTGCTCAGGAAGGCAAGCCTCTGCCGTTAAACTTGGAAGCTGAGATCGAGCAGGGCGCAAGGCTTCAGTATGTGAACGTGATAGCTGAATGAGCCTGCCTCCTGAGCTTCCCTGCCGCAGGGTGGAGAAGGCTTTAAATCATTTTGGCTACTACTTTTCTCACCAAAAGGGTTCGCATCGGACCTTGGTGAAATCCGGATCAAATTATCATATTACGACCGTGGCACCGACGATGCAGCGGGTTACGCTGGTGCGCTCGCTTAAAAAATGTGGTATTGATGTCGCCGAGTTTACCTCCACTTACAACGATTCCTAACCATCCGTTACCCATTCTATTTATTCAATACTCCCAATGAAAGGCTCCCCATGCCCTGGCCCGACCGTATTTCCAGCGGTGAACCGTCCCAAGCCGCGGCGCTGCCGCGGCCCGACGCCTTCCCCGTGCCCGCGCAACCGCCGCAGCGCGGCTTTCCCTTTCCCAACGTGAACGCTCCCGAAGTCCTCCGCGCGCTGGCGGGCGTCGGGAGCACCGGCGCGGCCTTCGACATCGACCCCACGCCGCTCGACGACGGCGTCCAAACCGACCCCGGCCCCGCCGCCGGCTGGCGGCGCATCGAACGCGTCGGCGGCTGGCATCCGATCGTCGGCGGCCCCATCACCCTGCGTTCCAACGACCTCGTGTTTCTCCAGCGCGATTCAGTCGCGCGCCTGACACTGGCCATGCCTTCTGGCCAGCCCGCCCGCGATGTCTGGCTGGCCGTCGGCTGGCAACTGGGGCTGGTCGAAACCGGTGGGGTCTACACGCTTGGCCGCCCCGCCTTCGACGACGCCGGCTGGCGCGCGCGCCAGGCGATCTTCCTGAATAATGTGGACACGCTGGGCGGCGATTTCTGGCTCGGCGCCACCGGCAGCGGCACCGGAGCGGCCTACGACACCTGGGCCGATCCGGAAACCGGCGACGGCTGCGCAATCAAACTCGGCGCGATGGACGGCGTCGGCGTCTTCGACCAGATCCGCCTGTGGATGCGCGGCGGCTGCTACAACGCCGCCGTCGAACCGACGGTGAAGGATATTTTCTATCCACCCACCGGCAAACCGGTCCCCGCCACCCGCCTGTTCGTCCTCTCCAACATCGACCCCCAGCGCAACACGCCGTGCGAATGACCGGGATGATACGCAAAGATCACCCGGCGGATTTCAATCCGGCGAGATAATCGAGCGCGTTCCCAGGCATTCCGGGAGAGCGCGCATGACGATCTTCGAACGAGCCACGCGGTGGGTCTGCTGCAGGGCATGGATCGGGTTCATCCTGGCGGCAGGTTGGGTCGCCTCCGGATGTACGCCGGGAAACCGATACATCCTGACCTTGCAGCCGCAAGGCAACGAAATCCATCGCGAACTCGACTACTGCGGCCCCATCCTCCCTGACGCAGCGCGCGCCGCCGGCCATCCGACGCCGCAGGAATTCAAAGACCTGTCGCCCGCTGAAATCGCGCGCCTGGAAAAAATCTACGGACCCTCCAAGCTGACCACGCCGCCGGTCGAGCGCGTTTACGCCGGCACTTTCGGATCGAAATTGCCCGACGACCTGCACGGCTTCGGCCGGTTCCGCCGCTTCCAAAGCTCGCTGGGTGAGGCCAGCGTCTACGCCGAGCAGTTCCGCGGCAACGACGACCCCGTCCAAACCCTCGACCCCGTCATGCATTCGGCCGACGGTCTGGCCGACCTGCTGGTGGGCTGGTTTCGCACGCAACCGGCCGGCCCTGACCGCGACAAGCTGATCGGCTTCGCCGATACAACGCTGCGGCACGACATCAAAAATCTCTACTTGCTGGCATGGATGCAGAACGCCGCCCATTTCGAATCCGCGAACCAATTTTCCGCCCGCCTGATGCTGTTCCTGTGCCAGCACGGATATCTGCCCAGCGCATCCTTCCCGACGCTGGTCGCGGGGTTGCAGCAAATTGGAAACCTGGATCACCCTGACGACAACCGCCTGCTGCATTTGCTCCAGCGCGGCCTGACCGACAAAATTATCGGCCCCGACCAAGCCGTCCCCGCCTGTCTGCACATGCTCGACGATGTCGCCGGCTGCCGCGAATCCCTGGTCGCCTACCTCCGGACAACCCCCCAATTTAAACAGGCGCAAGCCGCATGGGAGACGACGCCACCCGCTCAGCGCGCCGGCAAAAATCCGCCCGATCCCTTCGAAGTCGTGGGCGCCGGTCTTGGCCCGCCGATCGATTTCGCCGATGCCATTGATGAACCGGACCAACTCGACGTGCGTTTGTCCGTTCCCGGCCCACCGGACAGCAACGGCGCATGGCAACCCGCCGACCAAGCGGTGACCTGGCGCATCAGCCTCAGCCGTTCTTCCCTGCGTCTGCCACCGATCTGCTATGCCGGCTGGAGCATTCCCGACGCGGTGGCGCAAACCGCCCATTTCGGCCGCGTCCTTCTGCAGGGCGAAAATCTGGTGAACTACGTGCTTTGGGAAAACGGCCTGAATGCCGCCGAGGCCGCCGAGTGGCAGACCTTTCTCGCAACGCTTAAACCGGGGCGTGACAATCTGGCCGCCGTCAAGAACTTCACCTTCCAGGATGAGAAAGGCGGCGCCGATGCTCTAAGCGCCGACGTGCGCGATCTGCTCACCACCGCGCTGACACCCGCCGCTCCCCCTCCAGTGCCGACCCCCTGATCCCCCCCTCCGCATCCGCGATTGCCAGACGCCTTGCGCCAAAGTATCATGGTGCGGTCCGTTCGCACCGTACCCCGCCAGCTTTGGCGCTCACGGTCGCGCGCGAACCTCTCCGCCGCATCGCGTTCGTTCTGCCCGGAGGCCGCCCCGTGTTTCGACGCCGATTCGTTTTTCCTGCCGCGGTCGTGGTGTTTGCGCTGGTCCTGAGCGCCGGTTGCGGAGCACCCACGCCCGCCTCCTCCGCCGCGCCCACCACGCCGACCTCTTCATCCGCGCCGAGCGCCCCGGCCGCCGCGCCGGAAAAATCGCTCTACGAACGCCTCGGCGGCGTCGATGCCATCACCGCCGTCATCGATCAGTTCATGCAGAACGTCGTCCATGACACGAAAATCAACCGCCGTTTCGCCGGCGCCAACCTTCCGCACCTGCGCCAGATGCTGATCGAACAGGTCTGCGCCGCCACCGGCGGGCCGCAGAAATACACCGGCGGCGACATGAAAACCGTCCACGCCGGCATGGGCATCAAGGCCGATGAGTTCGACGCGATCGTCGGCGACCTCGCCGCGGCGCTCGATCATTTCAAGGTCCCCGCCCGCGAAAAAGGCGAATTGCTCGGCGCGCTCGCCGGCTTCAAAAAAGACATCGTCGCCACCGGCCCGACGCTCGACGATCGCCTCGACGAACTGGAAACCCGCCTGCTCCACGTCCAGATGCAACTGGACGAAATGAACGACCGCCTCGCACAGCTTGAAACCGCCGGGCCCCGTGCAACGCCCGCCACCGGCATCGGCACCGGCGCCACCCCCGGCGCCGAAACCGCCACCACCGCCGCCCCGCCGCCCGCGCCGCCCATCCATGTTGACATCCCGATGGGCCAGCCGATCCAACCGCGCCCCTGGACCGCCGACGAGAAAAAATTCTTCGCCACCCTCGTCCAGCGCGAAGAAACCAACCCCACCCAGCCCACCGACGCCAACGATCGCCCGAATTGGCTCGGCAAACCGCTTGAAGTCACCCGCTTCATCTCCAACAACGGCGAGGTTCTCGACCTGAAGCAATACCGCGGCCGCAAGGTGCTGCTGGTCATCATGCGCGGCATCGTCAACAACGAAGTCTGCATCCATTGCTCGGCCCAGACCATCGCCCTGACCAACGCCGCCCAACAGTTCGCCGACCGAAAAACCGCCGTGGTGATCGTCTACCCCGGCAAGCCCGAATCGGTGCCGGCCTTTCTGGAAGCCACCGAACACCTCGACCGCGATTTCAAACTGCCCTACAAGATCGCCCTCGACGTGGACCTCGCCGCCGTCCGCATGTTCGACATCAAAGGCAGCCTCGCCAAGCCGACCTCCATCCTGATCGACGAGCAGGGTTTGGTGCGCTACGTTTACGTCGGGCAGGAACCGGCCGACCGGCCGTCGGTCAAAACGCTGCTGTCCGTCATCGATGGCTTGCAGACACCACCCCGAGCGGACCGCCCATGACCACCGACTTCAACGAACCCACGATCAAGCTCGAAGGGCAGGTCAAACCGAAGATCCCCGACATCGAGATCGAAGCCAAGATCGGCCAGGGCGGCATGGGCATGGTCTTCCGCGGCCGCCAGCCGTACCTTGACCGGCTGGTCGCCATCAAAGTCCTGCCGCAGGCAATGACCCAGAACACGCAGTTCGTCGAACGCTTCCAGCGCGAAGCCAAAATCCTCGCCGGGCTGAATCATCCCAACATCGTTGGCTGCTACTCCGCCGGCCAGACCGACAAGGGCGAATGCTATCTGACGATGGAGTTCATCGACGGGCCCAACCTGCGCCAGTGGATTTCCAAAAACGGCCGGCTCGACGAACGCCACGCCCTCGAAATCGGCCGCTGCCTCATCCAGGCGCTCAGCTACGCCAACGAACGCGACATCATCCACCGCGACGTGAAGCCCGAAAACGTGCTCCTGCAGCAGCTCACCGGCAAGGAAGCCACCGACGCCGGGTTTCCCTTCAAAGTCAAACTGGTCGATCTCGGCCTGGCCCGGCCCAGCTCCAAGGACTCCGCCGAAACCCGCGACATGGCGCTGACCGTCCAGGGCACCATCATGGGCACGCCTTCGACCATGGCCCCGGAACAGTTCGACGACCCCGACAATGTCGATCACAAGGCCGACATCTACGGCCTCGGCTGCGTGCTGTATCACGCGCTGGCCGGCGAACCGGCCTACACCGAACAGGCCATCACCGCGATCATCAAACGCAAATCCACCGGCGAAGTCCCCGATCCGCGCACCAAAATTCCCGAACTGCGCCCGGCGGTCGCCAAACTCGTCACCGACATGCTCCAGCCGCGCCGTGACGACCGCCCCGAATACAAACAGCTCCTCGGCCGCTGCGAAGCCCTGCTGAATTCCGCCTCCGGTTCCGGCTCGGTGCCCGACCTCCAGGAATTCACCCCCCATCCGCCGATGAACCCCACCGCGCAAACCACCACCGCCGGCGTGCAGGTCCATACCGGCTCCTTGCGCGTCACGATCGGCGCTGGCGGCGGCGGCAGTGGCGGCGTCACCGACACTGCCGCGCCCACCGTGGCCGCTGCTCCCAGTGCCGGCCGCAACACCACCATCACCCTCGTCGCGATCGTCGGCGCGGTGGTCGTGGCCATCGTCGGGATCGTCTTCGGCCTGACCGGCAGCCATGCCTCGCCCGCCACCCCCACGTCGCCAACCGCGCCCACTGCTTCCGTGACCAACCCGCCGCCCGAGCCCGCGCACGGCACCTCCATTACGCCCATTACGCCCATGCCGCCCTCCCTGCCCGCCACGCCGAACACGCCGAACACCACGAACACCGACACCCCGCCCAAGCCTGCCCCGCCCGCCGCTCCGGACTTCAGCCAGATTCCCGTCGCCGCCGCCGCGCCCGAACCGGTCATGACCTTTCCCCCCGACGGCATCAATCTGATCTCCCCCGACGATGCGATGAAAGGCTGGAAAGCCACGCCCGATTTCAGTTGGGGTTCCGACGAAGATTTCGACGGCGGCTTGGTCGGCAACAACGTCAGCCGGATCGACCACCCCTGGACGCGCACCCCGGTGCGGATCGAAGGCGACGTGGTGCTCTACAACAACGTCGGCGGCAACCTGTCGCCGCGCGCCAACGAAGCCGGCGTCGGGCTGGTCTTTGCCGACGGCCGCACCCTGGCGCTCGACCTCGCCGTCACCGCCTCGACCATCGCCACCGTCGAACGCTTCGACCGCGGCGCGCCCGGCGTCACCGGCCTCCAGAAGGCCGTCAAAAAGGACGCCGAACGGACCGACACCTACCCCGGCGTGCTGGTGCTGCCCAAAACCGAAAAGGTTCACTTCGTGTTGCAGATCCAGGCCAAAACCGTCTACTTCGAAGTCAACCACCAGCCGCTGGCCGAAGCCACCCGCCTGCCCGGCGCCCTCACCGGCGTGGTACTCTTCGTCAACGGCACGCAGGGCCAGACCGCTTCCTTCCGCAGCATGCTGACCTTCGAACCGAAACAGAAATAGCCTGTAACTGTGCCACCTTCGGTTCGATATTCGCTTGGCGCCCGCTTGGAGTTCGTCCCGTGCCTTTCGCAACCGGTTCCCGCCCCGTCATCGGCATCACCACCAGCTACGAAGCCAAAGACGAACGGCTGATCCTGAAATACGCCTACGTCCAGTCGGTGCTGAAAGCCGGCGGCTTGCCGCTGACCCTGCCGCCGGTGCCCGCCGCGCTAATCGACGCGCAGCTCGATCACGTCGCCGGCATGGTCTTCATCGGCGGGCCGGATTATTGCCCCGCCCGCTACCGCCAGAAAACCGGGCCCAAGACCGAACCGATCGATCCGCTCCGCGAACGCTACGACTTCGCGCTCTTCGAACGCGCCCGCGCCCGCCGCCTGCCCAGCCTCTACGTCTGCGGCGGGCTGCAACTGGCCGCCATTTCTTTCGGCTGCCAACTGATCCAGGACATTCCCTCGCAGTGGAAACGCCCGCGCAAACACGCCAAAGGCGTCCTGCATCCGGTGCGGATCGAACCCGGTTCGCTGCTGGCCCAAATCACCCGCACGAAAAAACTCGAAACAAATTCCTACCACCACCAGGCGATCGACCCGGCCACGGTCCCGGCCGGCCTGCAACTGACCGCGCATGCCTCCGACGGCGTGGTCGAAGCGCTGGAAGTCGAAAAGGGCGGCCCATTCGACAACGGCGCCTTTTTCCTGGCCCTCCAATGGCACCCCGAACGGATGCACACCCGCGTGCAACACCTCGCCCTGTTCAAGCGCCTGGTCTCCGCGGCGAAGGCGACTAGAATCGAGCTTTAGATGTGGCTATAATGGTGCTTGATGACTCCGGCAAGTAGGGAAAAAGATGCCAAATGAGATTTTCGGCCAGGGAGCCTACACCGTATCCCAAGCCGCGAAATTAATTAGCGTATCCTACCAGCGCCTACGTCGCTGGTTCCAAGGCTATTCCTATGTCCACAAGCGGAAGCGGGTTAATGCTTTATCAGTCTGGCGCGGTGACTGGGCGGGTACAAAACAAGAAGGCCTTCTGACGTTTCGTGACATGATCGAGGCCCGATTCATCATTGAGTTGCGGGCCCGCGGAATTTCATGGAAGTCGATTCGGGTTGCCGCCGACCAGGCGCGGGAGGCACTCGGAACCAACCACCCGTTTTCGTCGCAAAAGATTGGAACCCTGGACAAGCGTATTTTTGCGCGAGTCCCCGACCCCAAAGGCGGTGAGTCCTTATTTGATCTGGTGACAAAATGCTATGCTCTTGACGGCATCCTGAACAAATATATTCGCGATCTTGAGTATTCTGAAGCCGATGAGGTGATCCGTTGGTATCCACTTCATGACCGCAACAAAGTGGTGCTGGACCCCAAACGGCAATTCGGCCAGCCGATCGTGGCAAAAGAAGGGGTCCAAACGGCTGTCCTTTATGCGGCCTACCAAGCCGAGAATTCGGTCGAGCGGGTCGCCGCTTGGTATGATGTCAGCCGGGCCTCCGTGCAATCGGCCATTGACTTCGAAGAGTCGATTGCTGCATGAAATTTTTCTTCGACAACAATATGTCGCCCAATCTTGCAAAAGCCATGCAAATACTCGCTGAAAAAGACAATAAGGGGAAAAGCACCGACGATCAGGTTCAAATTACACACCTGCGCGACAGATTTGAACAAAATATTGCCGATGAAGAATGGATTCCTCAGTTGGCTCTCGACCCTTCGTGGATCGTCATCTCGGGCGATAGAAATATCACGCGGAATCCAATTCGAAAACAGGTGCTCTTGAAATCGTGCCTAACTGCATTTTTTCTTCAAAGTACATGGCCGCAGCTACAAATCTGGGAATTCGCCTGGCAGTTCATTCGTAGGTGGCCCTTGATCGTGGAACGCGCCGGCAAATCGCGCCCGGGCAGCCTCTACCTGGTTCGGTACGGTAAATCCTTGGTCATCGATGATTTGCAGCTGTAGCCGCGTTGCCTTGCACAACCCGGCGAATCCGCCTCACCCCACCATCATGTCGTACATCGCATGGCTCGCGACCGCCACGCCGAAGTTCCGCGTGTACACCAGCGTCGTGAAGTACATCCCCGCCAGCGCGCGGTAGATGAACGTCGCCCAGGCGAACGGATACGGCCCCGGCGGATAATAGTGGAACAGGCTGAATAACAGCGCCGACCCCACCGCCGCAAACGGCACATTCACCCACTTCGGGAAGTGCAGCAGCAGCCCCAGCCCAAACAGCCCCCACAACAGCAACACTCGGAACACCAACTCTTCGTACACCCCCGCGCCGCAATACAGCACGATGCGGCTCCACAAACTCGTCGCTTCCGGCGAATGCACCGCCGCCGACAGCCGCGAAGCCTCCGCCACGCAAGCCGCCGGCGTCTGCGGCAGTTCGTTCGCCGCCGCCTGCGCGCCAGTGGCCGTGCCCGCGCCCGCCGGCTTCTGCACCACCGCATTGCCGCCGGTGGCGGCCGACCCATTGTCTCCGGGGGCAGCATGCGCCGCCGCGGCCGTCGGCGTCGCGAACTGCTGCAAAATCACCACCGCATACGCGCCCAGCGGAATCAGCAGTACCGCGTAGAACACCGCTTCCAGACTCAGCCCGAACAGCACGCCCGGCCGCACCTTCAGCGAATCGTTGCGCACGAACTGGTAGGCCAGAAACGCGATCGTCAGCGCGCCCAGCGACGCGAGCGGCGCGTGCTCGGGGCTGAGCCACGTCATGATCGAACGCAGCAGCCAGTCGCCGCCGTTAAGCACCCGGTAGTGATTGAAATAGATGCCCAGTTCATAAATGAGCACAAACGGCAGCGCCAGCAAAAACGAGTAAATCGCATTGCGGCTTTCGGCCCAGTAGCCGGTCTTCGCTCCCGCCGCCGTACCGGCCCCCGCCGCCGGTCGATCCGCGCCCGACTGCGCCGCGCCTCGGCTCGAAATCGCCGTCAGCGCCGCCGACGCTGCACTGGACATGCTTGTGCCCCTCTTGGTCCTGTACCGCGCGGGGAAGCACGGCGTCGCCGGCCCCGCCCCCGCCCCGCCCCCGCCCCGCTCACGACCGGCCCCCGCCTGGCCCACCACAGGCCCGCGCCGAACACACGGCTCCCGCCATCGGCAGTATCGGCCCCGCGCCGGTTCGGCTGAACGGAAAATCCAGGTCGGCGCCGGTATAATCGGCCGCCATGCAGCCCGAATACGTCACCGGCGATCTGCTCGACCAGGACGTCGCCGTCATCGTCAATGCCTGGAACCGCAACGTCATCCCCTGGTGGCTGCTGTTGCCGCAGGGCGTGTCGGGCGCGATCAAAAAGCGCGGCGGCACCGCGCCCTTCCGCGAACTGGCGCGCCACGGCCCGATCCCGCTCGGCCACGCCGTGGTCACCGCCGCCGGGCGGCTGCCCTTTCAAGCCATCATCCACGTCGCGGGCATCAACCTGTGCTGGTTCGCCAGCGAACGCTCGGTGCGCGGTTCGGTCCGTTCGGCGATGGAGATCGTGGCCGCGCGCCAATTTCCCTCGGTCGCCTTCCCGATCATCGGGTCAGGCTCGGGCAACCGCGGCAAAACCAAGGCGCTCGGCTGGATGCAAGCCGAATTCGCGCTGCTGGAATCCCCCGCCCGCGTGCTGCTGGTCGAATACCGCCGCGCCCCGGCCAAGGCTTGAACGCCACCGCGCGCGGCTCACGCCCCGCCAGCGGACTGCGGCGGCCCGGCCGGCGTCGCGGGCCCGGTCGGCCGGGCCAATGGGGCAGGCGCGATCGGCGCTCCCGCAGCGGTGGAAGCCGCCGCCCTCATCGGCATTTCGGACGGCCGTGGAGTTACAAATGAAAGCATCGCCGATTCTCGCACAGGCATGCAAGCAGAGTCACACATGATTGTAGGTTGGATCGCCCGACCGGCCACGGTGCATTTCTCTCTGCGGGACTCCGGCCATTGTTTCCCGACCCCGGCGGGGTCCTCAGCCATTTGCTGGGGGTTGAGCGAAGCGACACCCCCGGAAGCGATCAACCCACCCGCGCCCGACCCCGGAGGGGTCGCAGAAGCATACCCCCGCGAATACGCCCGCGCCCGCCGCCAAAATGTTCCGACCCCGGCACTGCGACCCCTGCCGGGGTCGGGGCGCGTTACGCCTCCAATCCGGGGGTGTCGCTGCGCTCGACCCCCGGCTAATTGCTTTGAACCCTCCGGGTTCAAACACCTTGAACCCGCCGGGTTCAAACACCTCCCGGCGATGGCCAAGCCGAACTCATTTCGGCGGGTCGTTGTCGGGCAGGCCGGCGTTCTTGCGGTACTTCTGGTATTGGCGCAGCAACTCCACGCCGTCCGCGTTTTCCAGGTCGTTCATCGCCATCTGTACTTCGGCCAGCCAGCGGTGCGCTTCGGGAATGCGGGCATCGATCTGCAGGGCCGCGCTGAGTTTGTCCTCGGCCGCTTCATATTGGTTGCCGATCTTCAGCAGGTAGCCTTCGATCGCCAAGCCGTAGGCGCACTGCGGATCGATCTCGAGCGCCTTCTGCGCCAGCTCGCGCGCCTGTTCGAACCGCCGCAGCGCAATGCACTGGAACCCGAACCGGCCCATCGCGTCGCTGTCTTCGGCGTCGAATCCCAGCGCCCGCTGGTAGGCCGCGTGCGCCGTGTGGTAGCCCCGGAAGTCCTCGAAGGCCTTGCGCAGCAGGTAAAACGGCTTGGCGTCCTGATCGTTCAGATGGGTCAGCCGCTCCAGCACCTGCAACGCGGTGTCGAAGTCGCCGCGCGCCAGCGCCTGTACGCCCAGCACATGCAGCACCACCGTGTGGTTGGGCTGCTGCGTGTGCAGGTCCTTCAGCCGCTGGAAGGCTTCGTCTTCGCGGCCAAGCGCCGTGAGCAGATCGGTTTCGGTGCGGCAGGCGTCGGCGCGCTGCGCGGGCGTGTCGAGCGCCGCCTGGAGTTTCACCAACGCCTCGGACAGCGCCTTGGGCGCGTGGATCCGGCCGGAGGCCTTGAAGCGCGCCCACCCGATCAGCCCCGTCAACAGGGCCTGTTTGGCCGGCGCGAATTCCCCCAGCCGCCCTTCGTTGACGTGGAAAACGCGCTCGGCTTCGTCCCGGCCGTCCTCGCCGCACATCCGCACTGCCCCGGCCACCATCGCGTAGGCCTGGCGGTAGAACGGGTCGATCTCGATCGCCCGCAGGTAGCGCGCCAGCGCCGCGTCGAACATGCCGGATTCTTCGAACAGCTCGCCCTGGTGCAGGTGCAGTTCGGCGTGGGTCGGGAACAGCCGCAGGCCGCGGTCCATTTCCTCGCGCGCCTTGGCCCGGTCGATCATCTTGCCCGGCAGCAGGTTGATCACGAACGCCAGGTTGGTCCAGGCCTGCAGATTGTTTTCGTCTTCGTGGAGCACCGCATGGAACCGGTCGATGGCGGCGACGTGGTTGTTTTCGAGCAGATGGCAGTTGCCCATTTCGATTTCGGCTTCGGAGCCGGCGAGGTCCAGTTCCATTTTGCGTTCGAGCGTTTCCCGCCGTTCGACGATCAGGCGGGTTTCGAGCAGCGCGATTTCGAGGTTGGCCTGGGCTTCGAAGGCTTCCGTGCCGTCGATTTCCACCGCCCGCCGGTAGCATTCAATGCCGCCCTTGAGGTCCCCGCGGTCGCACATGGCGTTGCCGAGGTTGTTGAAGTACGGCGCGGCGGTGTTGGCCAGCAGCGTGGCGGCGCGGTAGGCTTCCTCGGCCTGTTCGAGCCGCCCGCGGCGCATGTAGAGGTTGCCGAGGTCGTTCCAGAGCGCGTGGTTGTTCTGGTCGCGGGCCAGTTCGGCGTGCAGGGCCGCGATTTTGGCGTCGAGCGGATGCGGCTTGAGGCGTCCGTCGTCGGCGGCGGCGGCGAGATTGGCCGGGGCGGCGTCGCTGGCCGGCGGCGTGGACGAATCGGCGGAAGACGAAGCGGGGGACTGGTTCACGCGGTCCGACTCCTGGTGACTGGCAACGGGTGCGGCAGCCGGTGTACCGGATGCGCTCGCAGGTCCCTGTGTCGGTCGGTCGGAAGGGGGCGGACTCTTTAGTGAATCCCGGTCGGCGCCGGTTTTTTCGCCCGCGCCGCGCGCCGGCGAGCGCGCCTCCGGCCCGATCGCCTGCATGCGGTGCGAACCGGAGGCGGGCAAAATGGTGTCGTCGGCTCCGGCCGGGGCCGACAGGAGATCGAAGAGCGGAGTGGGCGCCGGTTTCTTCTTGGGACGAGGCTTGCGCGGTTTGGGCTTGATGGACGAAGTTCCTTTTGTCGCCAGGGACCAGACGGATTGTAGATTCTCTCGCATTTTTTGCTTCCATCGTCGGCTGGAAGGCGTGGTCTCTTAATAAACCGCGTGCGGCCGGAAAAGTCAACCCGTTGACGGGTTATCCAAGCCTGTCTGCTTGCCCCACCGGTGGGGTTTTCCAGCGCCAGCCGACAGGGTAGATATCGCGGCAACGGTGACACCTGAGGTCACCGTTGGACGGAACCTCGGGCTTTTTTCGAAATCTTTTTCAGATTGTACCAATAAAAGACCATAGGCCATTGGCCCAGCGCGAAAGTTCCCGATGAGTGGCGCGAAAATAATTGGGATTTTTGCGTCCAGAACAGAATACGCACGCGGTTTCAGCAGTCCAACTGAGGGGAGGCGATGGGCACCGGTTGCACATCGTGCTCCAATATGGTACACTAGAGATGTCGCAGGGGTGGGGTGGAGTTCGCTGAGAGAGGCTTCCAAACAAAGCTGCTGCGGCGCGGAAAGGAACGGGTTCAGCGCCATGATCGGACCGGCCACAGGATCTATTCGAACCTCAGAAGGTCCTCGTGTTGCACTGGTTCTAGGCGGTGGCGGGGCCCGCGGCATCGCGCACATCGGCGTCCTCAAGGCGCTCGAACAGGCCCATATTCCGATCACCTTCCTGGCCGGCACCAGCATCGGCGCGGTCATCGGCGGCGTCTACGCCGACGCGCTCAGCGCCGATTTCGTCGAACAGCAGTTCCGCGCCTTCGCCAAATCCGACGCCTACTTCGCCAGCGGCCTGGCCGACCTGCAAGGCTCCAGCCGCCCCAAGGAAAGCATGCTCGGCGATCTCTTGGCCGGCATCAAACGCCGCATCTTCATCGCGATGGCCCTGAGCCGCCCCTACCTGGCCTCCCGCGAAAAGCTCGACCTGATCCTGAAATCCTTCGTCCGCGACATTCCCATGGAGGCTTTGAAAATTCCCTTCGTCGCCGCCGCCACCGACTTCAACTCCGGCGACACCGTCCTGTTCAATTCCGGCTCGCTTTTGTCGGCGGTGCGCGCCTCGGTGTCGCTGGCCGGCGTTTTTCCGCCGGTGCAATACGGCAGCATGCAACTGGTCGACGGCCGCGCCTCCGCCTCCATCCCGACCGTCGCCCTCGACCGCCAGGAGTTCGACCTCACCATCGCCGTCGACGCGTCGATCGGCATCAACCCCGACGAACCCACCACCACGGTGCTCGATGCCATCCTGCGCCAGGCCGACATCGTCGATTTCAACCTCAAGGAAAAACTGCTGCAGGAAGTCGATGTGGTGGTGCGGCCGGCGGTCGACGACACGCGCTGGACCGAATTCCAAAAAGTCGATCCGCTGATTGCCGCGGGCCTGGCCGCCGGCCGCGAGGCCCTCCCGGAAATCCAGAAGCTGCTCGCCAGCCGGTCCAGCACCCACCTCTACGGCCACCGCCGCCGCCAGCGCGTGCGGTCGATGGGCTGGGACCACGTCCACGCCCTGTCCGGCCGCGGCCCCACCCCGGATGCCGGCCGCCCCGACAGCGACCACGCGCTGATCGCCCAGACCTTGGCCGAAGAAGATTTCCCCGGCGCGCCCGTCGGCACCGGCACGCAGACGATCACCTCGCTTTTGCTGTCCAGCTTCGAACGCAACTACGCCAACCGCACCTTCCATCACAAAGTCGATGGGCGTTGGGAAAAAGTCTCCGGCCCCGATTTCCGCCAGGCGGTCCAAGAGGTCGCCCTGGGGCTGTATCACCACGGCATCCGCGCCGGCGACAAGGTCGCCCTGTTCGGGCCGTCCAATCCCTACTGGAACATCTGCGACCTGGCGGTGCTCAGCCTCGGCGCGGTCACCGTGCCGATCTACCCCAACAGCCATCCCGACCAGATCCGCTACATCCTGGATCACGCGCGGGTGAAGCTGGTGTTTGTCGGCTCCGATGCGCTGTGGGAAATTCTGAAGCCGGTCTTCGAGCAGCTCGAACGCAAACCGCTGGCCTTCGACCTGACCTTCCCGATCATCGGCGTGAACAGCCTGATCGAGCTCGGCGACGACGGCCACACGCTGTCGGTTCGCAAGCCCCACCTGTTCAGTGCGCTGCGCCAAGCCGTCAAGCCCGACGACCTCGCCACCATCATTTACACCTCGGGCACCACCGGCACGCCCAAGGGCGTGATGCTCAGCCAAGGCAGTCTCGCCGCCAACCTGCTGGCGATCGGCACCTGCCTGCCGCTGGATCCGGACATGGACGTGGCGCTGTCGTTTCTGCCTTTGTCGCACGCCTTCGAACGCATGGTGATGTTCTACTACATGTACTGCGGCGTACCGGTCTACTATTCGGGCGCGATCCACGACCTGTCGGGGGACATCAAGGAAGTGCGGCCGACGGTGATGACGGTGGTGCCGCGGCTGCTCGAAAAAGTCTACGAAAAATTCCGCGCCGCGATCGCCGGTCTGCCCGCGATGAAGCGCCGGATCTACCAGGACTCGCTGGACCTGTCGGCGAGCTGGCGGCCGGGCGAAGCCGGCCTGGCCGAGCGCCTGCACCGCTGGGTGATCGACAAACTGGTCTACCGGCACTGGCGCGAGGCCATGGGCGGGCGGCTGCGGATGATCGTCTGCGGCGGCGCGGCGCTGGACCCGACCGTCTCGAGCGCCTTCCACGCCGCCGGCCTGCCGGTCTACCAGGGCTACGGCCTGTCGGAGGCGGCGCCGGTGATTTCGGTGAACTGCCCCGCGGCCAACAACATCTACAGCGTCGGCAAGGCGCTGCCGGGGGTGCAGGTCAAACTGGCCGAGGACGGCGAAATCCTGGTCCACGGCGCCAACGTGATGATGGGCTACTACCGCGACGAGCAAAGTTCGAGCGAGACGCTCACCGGCGGCTGGCTGCACACCGGCGATGTCGGCTCGATCGACGACGAGGGCTTCATCCGCATCACCGACCGCAAAAAGGAACTGCTCAAGACCTCCGGCGGGAAGTTCATCGCGCCGGCGCCGATCGAGGAACTGCTCAAGCGCAGCCCCTTCATCGAAGAAGCGGTGGTGGTCGGCAACAACCGGAAATATGCGGCGGCGCTGCTGGTGGTCAGCCGCGAATTCCTGGCCCGCTACATGCAGTACAAGGGGCTGAAGGGCACGCTGGCCGAGCTGCTGGCGTCGCCGCAACTGAAGGCGCGGCTCGAAATGAGCGT
Organism: Planctomycetota bacterium; assembly: GCA_050730415.1. Classification (GTDB taxonomy): domain Bacteria; phylum Planctomycetota; class SZUA-567; order H5-PLA8; family JBOHNC01; genus JBOHNC01. Next base: position 5,014 of record JBOHNC010000524.1, on the reverse strand, counting down.
GGCCAAAATCAACGCGACGCTGCCGCGCCACGAGCAGATCAAACGGTTTGCCATTCTCGACCAGCCGTTTACCATCGAACGCGGTGAATTGACTCCGACGCTGAAGGTGCGGCGCCGGTTCGTCGCCGACCACTACAAAGACGTGATTGACGCCTTGTACGTCGAGGGCGGACCGGAGCCGGTGCGAGACGTGGCATGAACAGGCAGATAACGCGCGCGGCGGTGATCGGCGCAGGGGTCATGGGCGCGCAGATCGCCGGCGTGCTGGCCAACCACGGCATCGAAGTCACGCTGCTGGACGTGGCCGGCGGCGAAAAAGGCGCGCCCGCCCAGGTGCGCAGCAAGCGCGCCGCCGACGGCATCCAGGCGCTGATGAAACTCAAGCCCGCCCCGCTCACGCTGCCTGAACACCTCGCGCGCATTCGCCCGGGCAACCTCGAAGACGACGGCGCCGCGCTGGCCGCCGCGCAGTGGATCATCGAAGCCGTCACCGAGAAACTCGCCGTCAAACAGATCGTCATGACCACCGTCGATGCCCACCGCAGCCCCGGCGCGCTGGTGACCTCGAACACCTCCGGCCTGAGTCTGCACGCGATCGCCGAAGGCCGCAGCGCAGACTTCCGCAAACATTTCTGCGGCGTGCATTTTTTCAATCCGCCGCGCTACATGAAATTGGTGGAACTCACCCCCGGCCCGGCCACCGATCCCGCGGTGCTGGCGCAGTTGCAGCACCTCATCGAACGCGACCTCGGCAAGGGCGTGGTGATCGCCCGCGACACGCCGGATTTCATCGCCAACCGCATCGGCGTCTACGCGCTGCTCACCAACATCCGCGCGATGGAACAGATGCACCTGAGCGCCACCGCGGTGGACGCGATCAGCGGGCCGCTGATCGGCCGCGCCAAGTCGGCGACGCTGCGCACCGCCGACGTCGTGGGCCTCGATGTCATCCAACTGGTCGCGGAATCGCTCCACGCCGCCCTCGCCCATGACCCCGAACGGGCGATGTTCCAGACGCCGGCGACGATCGCCACGCTGGTGAAGGCCGGCAAGCTGGGCCAGAAAAATGGCGCCGGCTATTTCATGAAGGACCGCGCCTCGGGCGCGATCCTCGAATTCGACTTCAAGACCAACGCCTACGCGCCGACCGCCAAGGCCGCTTTTGCCTCGGTCGATCTGGCCAAAACGCAAAAGTCGCTGGGCGAAAAGTTGAAAGTGCTGATCGCCGCGCCGGACGCCGCTGGCGAATTCACCCGCCAGACCCTGCCCGCCACGCTGGCCTACGCCGCCGCGCGGCTGGAGGAAATCGCCGACAGCGTCGAGGCGGTCGACAACGCGCTGAAGTGGGGCTTCGGCTGGGAGGCCGGCCCCTTCGAACTCTGGGACCTGCTGGGCGTGAAGGAAGTCGCGGCGATGCTGACGGCCGCGGGCCGGCCGGTGCCGCCCGCCGCGCAGGCGGTGCTCGACGCCGGCCGCAACAGCTTCTACCGCCGCGAAAAGGGCGAGACGTTCTACTTTCTGCCGGCCACCAAGACCGAGCAAAAACGGCCGCGCCCGGCCACGGCGCTGCGGCTGCAGGACCTGAAGGAGCAGGGCAAAACGGTGCTCGAAAATCCCGGCGCCTCGCTGATCGACGTGGGCGAAGGCATCGTCTGCCTCGAATTTCACTCCAAGATGAACGCCATCGGCCTCGACACCCTGACCCTCACCAAACAGGCGGTCGCCAAAGCCGAGCAGGATTTCCGCGGGTTGATCGTGGCCAACGAAGGCGCGGTGTTTTCCGCCGGCGCCAACCTCGCCTGGCTTTTGATGGCCGCGACCGACGGGGAGTTCGACGAGATCGAACTGATGATCCGCATGTTTCAGCAGGCGACGATGAGCATCCGCAACTGCAAGGTGCCGACGGTGGTCGCGCCGCATAGCATGGCGCTCGGCGGCGGCTGCGAATACGTGCTGCACGGGCAGGCGGTGGTGTCCCACGAGGAACTCTACATCGGCCTGGTGGAACTGGGCGTGGGCCTGATCCCCGCCGGCGGCGGGACGAAGGAAATGGCGCGGCGGCTGGCGCGCGACTGCGCCGGGCCGATCGACCAGAACAAGCTGAAGGCGGTGTTCGCGCGGATCGCCACCGCGCAGGTTTCGGGCAGCGCCGAGGAAGCCCGGCGGATGGGCATCCTGGAAGCCGACGCGCAGCTCGAACCCAGCGAGGAATGCCTGACCTGGAGCGCCCGGCAGCGCGCGATTCTGATGGCCGAAGCCGGCTGGCAGCCGCCGGAGCCGAACCAGGAATTCGTGGTCGCCGGCGCGACCGGCCTGGCCACCTGCCAGATGTACGCCTGGCTGATGCAGCAAGCCGGCCAGGCCACCGCCTACGATGCCTACCTGGCCGGGGAACTGGCCGGCGTGCTGTGCGGCGGCGACCTGCCCGGGCAGCCCAAAGTCAGCGAACAGTTTCTGTTGGACCGCGAACGGGAAGTTTTCCTGCGCCTGTGCGGGCGCCAGGAATCGCGGGAGCGGATCCAGCACATGTTGAAGACCGGAAAACCGCTGCGGAACTGATTCCGGGAGCGCGATTTTCCTTGCATTTCGGTTCAATGGTTTAGATAATAACATTTGAACCGGAAGGTGACCGGCGCACCGAATGAGTGTGGCGGCATGCAGGGAGGAAGCGCTCCGGCGGCGGGATTCGAGAGGAGGGGCCCATGGGTGAACCGGTGATTGTCGCGGCGGTGCGAACGCCCGTCGGTCGCGGCATCAAGGGGGCGCTCAAGGATGTCCGGCCGGAGAACCTGGCCGCCCTCGCCATCGACGCCGTGCTCGACCGCGCCTCCGCGCTCAAACCCGCCCTCGTCGACGATGTCGTGCTCGGCTGCGCCACCCCGGAAGGCCCGCAGGGGCTGAACATCGGCCGCATGGCGATGCTGATGACCCGCCTGCCCGACACCACTCCCGGCATGACCGTCAACCGCTACTGCTCCTCCGGTCTCGAAGTCATCGCCCAGGCCAGCGACCGCATTCTCGCCGGCCGCAGCCGCGCGACGATCGCCGGCGGGGTCGAATCGATGAGCGCCGTGCCGCTGGCCGGCTACAACGTCACCGCCAACCCCGATCTGTTCCGCACGCGGCCCGAAGCCTACATCAGCATGGGCCTGACCGCCGAGAACGTCGCGGCGCAGTTCAAGGTCTCCCGCGAGGACCAGGACCTGTTCGCGCAGCAGAGCCACGACCGCGCGCTGGCGGCGCAGAAAAACGGCTGGTTCGACGGCCAACTGGTCCCGGTGCCGTACAAGATCGTCAGCACCGACGCCAAAGGCCGCCCGCAGGTGCAGGAACTGAAACTCGAAAAGGACGAAGGCCCGCGCGCCGATTCCTCGCTGGAAAAACTGGCCAAGCTGAAACCGGCCTTCAAATCGGACGGCACGGTCACCGCCGGCAACAGCTCGCAGATTTCCGACGGCGCCGCCGCCGTGCTCATCGTCGATCGCGCGCTGGCCGAAGAACTGGGCCTGAAACCGCTGGCCCGGTTGATTGCCTATCAGGTCCGCGGCGTGGCGCCCGAAATCATGGGCATCGGTCCGATCGCCGCCGTGCCGCGCGCCTTGGCCGAAGCGAAACTGGACATGAAAGACATCGGCGTGATCGAACTGAACGAAGCCTTTGCCGCGCAAAGTCTGGCTGTGGTCCGCGAACTGAAAATGGACCCCGCCAAGGTGAATGTCAACGGTGGCGCCATTGCGCTGGGCCATCCGCTCGGCGCGACCGGCACGAAACTGACGGTGCAAATCGTGGCCGAAATGCACCGCCGCAATCTTCGCTACGGCCTCGTGACCATGTGCATCGGCGGCGGCATGGGCGCGGCCGGTATTTTCGAAAAACTGTAGCTCCGCAGAATCTATAGGGGGATTCGAGTCATGACGGTGCAGGTAAAAACGAACAAGGTGCATTCGGGCCATCGCGGCGGCGGGTTTCTGATCCACCCCGCCACGCCCGCCGATCTGTTCACGCCCGAGGACCTCACGGCGGAACACCGCGCCATCGCCGACCTGTGCGACCAGTTCATCGAAGGCGAGGTCGTGCCGTACAACGACGCCATCGAAAAGCTGACCCCCGGTCTGATGCCCGCGCTGCTGAAGAAAGCCGGCGAGCAGGGCCTTTTCGGCGCGGAAATCCCCACCGAATTCGGCGGCATGGAACTCGACGAAACCACCGCCATCCTGATCTGCGAACACCTCGGCCGCCAGGGCAGCTTCGCCGTCAGCCACGGCGCCCACTCGGGCATCGGAACTCTGCCGATCGTGTACTTCGGCACACCGGCGCAGAAGGCCAAATACCTGCCCAAACTCGCCAGCGGCGAAATGCTTTCCTGCTACGCGCTGACCGAGCCCGGCTCCGGCTCCGACGCCCTCGCCGCCAAAACCAAGGCCGTCCTCTCGCCCGACGGCAAACACTACATTCTGAACGGCTCGAAAATGTGGATCACCAACGCCGGTTTCGCCGACCTGTGCGTGCTCTTCGCCAAGATCGACGGCGACAAGTTCACCGGGTTCATCGTCGAGCGCACCACGCCCGGCTTCACGGTGAACAAGGAAGAACACAAGATGGGCCTGAAGGGCTCCTCCACCTGCGCCCTGACCCTGCAGGACGTGAAGCTGCCGGTCGATGCTGTGCTGGGTGAAATCGGCCGCGGCCACAAGATCGCCTTCAACATCCTGAACATCGGCCGCTTCAAGCTCGGCGCCGGCGCGATCGGCGCGGCCAAGGAGGTCCTGCGCACGACCCTGCAGTACACCGCCGAGCGCAAACAGTTCGACACGCGCCTGCAGGATTTCCCGCTGATCATGTCCAAGCTCGCCGACATGGCCGTCGCCGTCTACGTCGGCGAAAGCATGGTCTACCGCACCGCCGGGCTGATCGACGGCGGCCGCCCGCACGCCAAAGCGCCGGAAGCCGATCCATTGCAGGAACGGCTGGCGACCATCGAGGAATACGCGGTCGAATGCTCGATGCTGAAGGT
>JBOHNC010000523.1:0-3920 GCA_050730415.1 Planctomycetota bacterium | reverse complement strand
TCGACGGTGGGATCGATGTCGGCGACGCGGATGCGGCCGGCGGTGGGGGACAGGAGGGTGGCGAGAATGCGGAGGGTGGTCGATTTGCCGGCGCCGTTGGGGCCGAGCAGGCCGAAGACTTCGCCGGGGAAGCACTGGAAGGTGAGCCCGTCGACGGCGCGGACTTCACGGCCGTCGGCGGTGAGAAAAATTTTCTGTAAGTCGGCCACGTCGATCATGGGGGTCCGTTCGAGGTGCGGTGAAGGCGTCTGCGGCTGCGCCGGTTCGGAGCGCAGGGAGCCGTTCCGGGGAGCGACCCGGGGGCGGCGCAACCGCACCGTTCGATTCTACGCGCTGTTGCGGATGTGTGTGCAACTTTGCGCGGCGGCGGACGGCCCTGCGCGGCGCGGGGATGTTCCGCCGGCCGAAAAGTGGTATGGTGGGCCGCGGCCCCGTCGAGCAGCGTGGCTCGGGTCGCGGCGGCGCCGCGTGGAGGACGGACATGGCGGAAACATTGCGTTTCGGCGCACGCAGCTACAGCGGGACGGTCGGCTACCGGTCGCAATTCGCGACCTTGGCGGATTTCTGGTGGGAGGGTTCGCCCGACGTCACCGTCGCCGACGGCGTGCTGCGGGTGCGGACGACCTTCGCGCGGGACGCGGCGAAGCATTTTGTGTCGACGGTGTTCTGCCGGCGGCCGTTCGCGGGCAACCTGCTGGTCGAATTCGACGCGCGCAGCAATCACCCCGAAAGCCACCGCAACTTCAACCTGTTTCTGCACACGGCGCTTGCCGACGGCCGCGACCTGTACGCGACGCGCGGGGAGCGCACCGGCGAATACGCCGAGTACCACGCCATGCTCAACTATCTGTTCACCTTCCTGCCGGGGCGGATCGCCGACGACGGACCGCAGGGGCCGGAATATGCGCGCTGGCGGTTCCGGCGGGATCCCGGCTTCCGCCTGATGAAGGAAGTGTATTCGACGCCGATCGTCGAGGGCCGCTGGTATCGCTTTCAGTATTTGCTGTGCGACGGCGTGGTCGGCTGCTCGGTGGATCGCGATCCGCTGGAAAGCTACGCCTGGCGCGATCCGGCGCCGCTGACCGGCGGCCACCTGGGTTTCCGCACCTTCTGCAGCCACATGGAATACCGTGACCTGACCGTCTGGGAGGGCGTGCGGGAAACGTAAGCCTGGGACCGCCGACGTTCACGTCGGCTCTTACGCGCGTGAGCGCGCATTCCGTCGTGGCACGGGCGGACCAGCCCCGTGTCCAGCGAGTCTTCGAGCGTTTCCGCGGGACAGCGCGTTTCGCGCTCCACTTCTCTGGGAGCGCCGTCATCAGACCGGCCCTCCCAGGGAAAAGCCGGGGGAAAGAGGAAATCCGGGAAGCCGCGCTGGAGCGCGGCGCTCCCAGGGGGGCGCTCTTCCCCGGGACCCCGGAGCAAGCCGGTCTCACGGGTGATAGCAAATCCGCACCAGCGGGCGCGGGCGGGCGGGCCGGATGGGCGGGGTACAATTTCAGCGTTCCCCACCGGCCCGAAACCAGAGATTCGATCCATGCGCGTGCTCTTCATCGACATTGACTCGCTCCGTCCCGACCACTTGGGCTGCTACGGCTACGGCCGGAAAACTTCGCCCAATATCGACTCCGTGGCGGCGCAGGGCGTGCGGTTCACGCATCACCACTGTTCGGACGCGCCCTGCCTGCCCTCGCGCACCGCCTTGATGACCGGGCGGCTGGGCATCCACACCGGCGTGGTCGGCCATGGCGGGACGGCGGGGGACATCCGGATCGAAGGAGCCAGCCGCAATTTCAAGGACCGCCTGCTGGGCGACAGCCTGCCGAATATTTTCCGCCGCGCCGGCTACCACACGGCGCTGATCAGCCCGTTCGGGGAACGGCACACGACCTGGCATTTCTACGCCGGGTTCAACGAGATCCACAACACCGGGCAGTCGGGGATGGAGTCGGCCGAAGCGGTGACGCCGACGATCCTGAACTGGATCGACAGCAACGCGCAGCGCGACAACTGGTTTTTGTACATTAATTATTGGGACCCGCACACGCCCTATCGGACGCCGGCGGATTTCGGGGAGCCCTTCGCGAAGGACCCGCTGCCGGACTGGATCACCGATGCGGTGCTGGCCGAACACATCGCCCACGTCGGACCGCATTCGGCGCAGGACCTGGCGATGTACGACAACCGCACCAACCCGAAATATCCCAAGCACCCGGGCGAGATCAAAGACCGCGCTTCGCTGCGGCAGGTCATCGACGGCTACGACAACGGCGTGCGCTACACCGACGACCAGTTGGGAAAGATTTTTGCGGCGCTGCGCCAAAAAGGCGTGTTCGACGATCTGGCGATCGTCATCACCGCCGACCACGCCGAAAACCTGGGCGAACTGGGCATCTACGGCGAGCACGCCACGGCGGACTACATCAACACGCGGGTGCCGCTGATCGTACGCTGGCCGGGGGCCGAAAAACGCGCCGGCGCCGTGGACAGCGACCTGCACTACAACGTCGACCTGGCGCCGACGCTGGCCGACTTGATGCAGCAGGCGAAAATTCCGCGCTGGGACGGGCAGAGTTTCGCCGCGGCGCTGGGAACGTCAGGTTCGAGCGCCGCCGCCGTCCCGCCCAGACCGCATCTGGTCGTGAGCCAGTGCGCGCATGTCTGCCAGCGCGGCGTGCGGTTCGGGCCGTGGATGTACATCCGCACCTACCACGACGGCTTCCATTTGTTTCCGCGCGAGATGCTGTTCAACGTGGAGGAGGACCCGCACGAACAGCACGACCTGGCGGCGGCGCGGCCGGAGGTGGTGCGCGAGGCGGTCTACCGGCTGAACGAATGGCACGATGCGATGATGGCGTCGATGCCGCATGATGTCGATCCGCTGTGGACGGTCATCAAGGAGGGCGGGCCGCTGCACGCGCGCGGGCAACTGCCGAAGTACGTCGAACGGCTGCGGGCGACCGGGCGCGGCGCGGGCGCGGAGGAACTGATCCGCCGCCACCCGCAGGAATTCGCCGCCGGCGAGCGCCAGTCCGGCTGATCCCGCACCCCACCCACCCACCCACCCCCCGGGAACGCCGGTCATCAGACCGGCTTCTTCGTCCAAACAATCTCCTTGGCTCTGCGAGCCCGTCCACTCCCGGGAACGCCGGCATCCTGCCGGCTCCTGTGCGCCGCCGCCGCGCATCTTAAGTTTCCGTTGTAGTGCAGGCTTCCAGCCTGCTTGTACCGACGGCATCCCTGGCGCCGTTTTCTGGGCATTCAACGCGTGTCATTTCCCGCCGCCGCACGACATGTCGGGTGCGCGCACCGGCGCGCCTTGGCGTCTTTCACTTTTCTTGGTGGCGGGCGCGCGAAGCTGCCTACATGCCGCGGGCGATCAGGCCGATGCAGCCGATCGCCAGCAGCGCCAGCAACTGCACGCCGTTGAGAATCACCGCCAGCCAAGCGACCGATTTTTTCGGCGCAGTGGCCACCGCCACGCCGCCGCACAGCGCGCCGATCAAATTGAGCACCGGGATGACCAGGAAGACGCAGCCGAACAGCCCGGCGATGCTCGCGCCCTGTCCGGCGCGGAAACTTTGGCCGCTGATCACAATCCCCAGGCACCCCAGGACGGCCATCAGCAGCGTGAGCAGACCCAGGGCCACGCCGGTATACCCCAGCGCACCGTGACCCCTCCCGTCGGCGGCGGGCCGGCTGGAGCTGGCAGAGTCGGAGGGCGGGGGACGGCGCGATCCGCCAGACCCGCCGGACCCGCCAGGCGGGCCGCCGCCACCGCCACCACCACCGCCGCCGCCACCACTGCCGCCGCGACCGTAATTGGCGAGCGGATCGGGGCGGCTCCAGTTGGCTTCATCCGCACCGCCTGCGGCACCGGCACCGGCTGCGCCGCCCGCGCCAGCGCCAGCGGCCGCCGC
>JBOHNC010000522.1:0-4632 GCA_050730415.1 Planctomycetota bacterium | reverse complement strand
GGGTACAATCCAGTCTCCAAGGGGGCTTTTTGCCCTACCCCCCTCAATTCAGGCCTGTTTTGGACAGTAGTGAACCCAAATCTTGGCAAGGGGTCACCGAGCGGGGGCACCCGCGCTCCCAGGTGCGCGCTGGGCGCGCGTAAGAAAAGAACTAAGGCGCGCGCGTCGCGCGCCTTTTTTATGCACGGGCCTGGAGACCCGTGCCACGGGGCGGGGGAGATTGATTCGGTGGAGTGCGGGGGAAGAAGAGGAAGAGGAAGATTAGCGCGAAACGCGCTTTTCAGCGGCAACGCTCGGGGACTCGCTTGACACGGGCTGGTCAGCCCGTGCCACCTCGGAAGGCGCGCTGACGCTTGCACGAAAATCAAAATCCAAGAAGCCGGGCTGGTGCCCGGCGCTCCCAGGGAAGACGGGCTGGAGACGTGCCTACGTGTGTAGCCATGGGCGGGCACCGGGAACGCGGTTGGCGGGACGACACTGCGGCGGTGGTTCGCTGAGAACACCAGTCGCGGAGGGCCGGAGGCTCCTTCGAGGGTCGAAATGGACCGGCCGAAACACAAATTTTGAAGCGCAATACCGTATCATATACTACGCCATTGGCGCATTTTGATGGAATAAGCTATTTACCACTCTGTTTCGGCGCTTGCAATGATCAACGGTGTACCACAATACCACACGGGACACGCAGATATCAGGGGAAACGGTGCTCACGGTCGGATTGGGCGGCGGTATGGGCTTGGGCCCATCTCGCGAGGTCCGGCGTTTTCGTGAGCCGAAAGCGGCGGGCCGAACCGATCGGCGCCAGCGGGGGGAAATCACATGCAGCGCAATATTGCCATTCGTGGCCTGTGCCTCAGTCTGTTTTTCATCGCGGTGATGCTCAGCGGCGGCTGCCACCGCAAGCTGGTGCCGACATCGACCGGCCACAGCGGATCGGCGCCGACGATCACCACGCAGCCGACCAACGTGACGACCAGTGTCGGTCTGCCGGCGACTTTCACGGTGGTCGCGACCGGTTCCGGCGACACCTACCAGTGGCAGAAGGGCGGCACGGCGATCGGCGGCGCGACCAGCGCGACCTACACGATCGCCACCAGCGCACTGACGGACGCCGGTTCCTACGATGTGGTCGTGACCAACACCGGCGGATCGGTCACCAGCAATACGGTCACGCTCACCGTCAACCCGGTGGGCTTCCCGGCGATCACGACCCAGCCGACCAACCAGACGGTCAGCGAACCCAACACGGCGACCTTCACCGTGGTGGCTTCCGGCACGGCGACCTTGTCTTATCAGTGGTACCGCGGATCGGGCACCGGCACGCCGGTGGGCACCAACAGCGCCAGCTACACCACCGGCGCGACGACGGTCGCGGGCGACAACGGCGCGCAGTTCCACGTGGTGGTGACCAACGGCCTCGGGTCGGTCGACAGCAACCTGGCGACGCTGACGGTCAATCCGCCGGGCGCACCGACGATCACGACGCAGCCGACCAACCAGTCGGTGGTGGTCGGCGGTTCGGCCACGTTCACGGTGGTCGCCAGCGGGTCGGGTCTGACCTACCAGTGGTACAAGGGCGTCACGGCCATCGGCGGCGCGACCGGGGCGAGCTACACCATCAATCCGGCGGCGTTGACCGACGCGGGCAGCTACACGGTGAAAGTGACGAACGGCGGCGGGTCGGTGACGAGCAACCCGGCGACGCTGACGGTCACGAAGCCGTACACGGGCAATCCGATCACCGGTGCGCCCGCCACGCTGACCTTGCCGACGGCGCCGGCGGCCAGCAGCACGCCGGTTTCGGCGACGTTTACGGTGACCAATTCGTGGGGCACGCCGGTGACGGTGACGATCACCGGCGGCGCTGGCTGGCTGAGCGGTTCGCCGACGCCGATCCTGATCGCGCCGGGGGCCTCGCAGGTGATCACGGTCACCGGCGATCCGGCGGTGGGCAGCGGCACGGCCAACTTGACCTTGACCAACAGCCCCGGCGGGCAGACGGCGACGGTGGCGGTGACCTTCGCGGTGTCCGGGACTTCGGCGGCGACGGCCTCGATCGTGGCGCCGATGCAGGATGCGGCGATTTCGACCAGCGTGACGCTGGACGGCAGTGCGACCACGGGAGCGACGAGCTACCAGTGGACGCAGATCGCCGGGCCGACGGTGACGTTGACGGGCGCGACGACCAACACGGCGACCTTCACCGCGCCCGCGACGGTGCCGGCGCAGAGCTTGCAGTTTGAACTGGCGGCGACCGGCGCGAGCGGGCCGGCGTCGTTTGCGATTGCGACGGTGACGGTGTATGAGGCGATCGGGTCGCACTCACGGATTTTCGTCGACCCGACTTCGGGCAGTGCCAGCGACACCAACACGCTGTCGGGCGGCGGACCCAACAGCAAATCCCTGCCGATGAAGACGCTGTCGGCGGCGCTCAACGACGCCATCAACACGGGGTACTCGCCGCTGCCGGATATCTACATGTCGGCGGGGACGGACAGCACCTCGGCGGCGGCCGGGTCGTTCGGGATGCACCCGGGGATTTCGATCTACGGCGGGTTCGAAGACACCAATTGGACGCGCAACGTGACGGCCAACACGACGACCATTTCCAACGGTCAGGTCGTGACTGGGTCGAACGCGGTGACCTTCGACAACAACGGGCAGGCTTGGACGGCGGCCGACATCATCGACGGGCTGACGTTCACCGGAGGATCGGGGGATTTCGCGATGACGGTGAGCTTGGGGGCGTGCGCGCCGACCTTCCGCAATGACACGATTGTCGGCGGGACGGGCACCAACGGCGACTGCGAGTGTGTGCGCGTGAATTCGTCGGGCAATTCGCCGACCTTCGACAACTGCAAGTTCCAACTGGGCACCAATACCTCCGCCGGCATCGCCGACTGCATCGGCGTGCTGATTAACAATTCCGGGCTGGCCTCCTTCAACGACTGCACCTTCTCGGGGGGCACGCCGAACGGGCAGATCCACGATCTGAAACTGACCACCACGGCGACCACGCCGATTCAGTTGACCGGCTGCACCTTCGACGGCACGGGGACGCCGGGCAGCAATTACAACGCGATTTACGATTCGCGCTGCCCGTTGGCGCTGTCGAAGTGCTACATTGCGGCGGGAACGTCGAGTTCGGGGAGCCGGGCGCTGTACGGCGACTTCCGCGATACCTCCGCGGGTGCGGCCACCTCCACGATCACGATCGACCGCTGCGTGATGCTCGGCGGCAGCGGGACGGCCAACGCGCACGCGATTCTGGTGACCGAAGAAGCGGCCTCGGCCAACGCGCTGAGCGGCCCGGTGCTGACGGTGACCAACAGCTATCTGCGCGGCGGATCGGGCGTCGCCGAAAACTGCGCGGTGGAAGCCTACGACAACGGCGTCACAACCGGTTTCACCAATCCGATCCGGCTGACGCTGACCAACAACACCATCGACACCGGCAACGCGGGAACGCTGGGCTACGGCGTCTACCTGCACGGCAGCGCCAGCCCGGGCGTGAAGCTGTCGGCGCAGAACAACATCCTGTTCACGACACAGTCGGGCGGCTCGGGCGGCAAAGTCGAACTGATCGCCGAAGAGACCGCCGCCGGGATCAACACGCCGACGCAGATGCAAAACAATCTGTTCTTCATCGACACGGCCTATACCGGCACGCCGGACTATTACTTCATCCGCGGCACGCCGAACGTGGACATCGCACCGCCCGGCACGCTGGACCTGACCAACGCGACGTCGATCAACACGGCGATCACGGCGACGACCAAATCCGGGAACATCAACCTGACCACCGCTGAAGGCGTGGCCAACAGCACGGTGTTCGCGAGCACCGCGCCGTTTGACTACCACCTGCTGAGCGGCACCAGCCCGGCAATCGATGCGGGGCTGAACGCGGGCGCGCCGGCGGTCGACATCGACGGCGAAGCGCGGCCGAATGGATCGAACGTGGACATCGGCTGCGACGAGAACTGATGGCGCGGGCTTTGGGCTCTGGGCTTTGGGCTTTGGGCCCACGAAAAAACAAATAACGATTCGCTGAATGGGTGACGAGGCGCGGTCCCTGCGCTGCGGGCGCGCTGCGGGCGCACTGCGGGCGGGCTGCGGGTACGCTGCAAGCGGGCGGGCGGTGGCGTTCGCGACGGCGGATTTCTCGCAGTCTGACCTTCTTGCCGGGACGAAGAAGACGGCGCTGCCTTGGGCATGACTGAGCCAGGGAGCCGCTTCCGGCACGGGACGCAGGATGGCTACCGCTGCCCCTGCCGCTGGGGTGCACGACAGGTCCTACGAAGGTTGGGTCAGAACATGCCGCGGCGGTAGGCGGTGGGGGTGAGGCCGAACTGGGTGCGGAAGGCGGTGGCGAAGTGCTGGCTGCTGGAAAAACCCAGGCGCAGCGCGAGAGCCGTGACCGGTTCGGCGGTGTCGCGGAGCGCGGCTTGGGCGGCGCGCAGGCGCAAGCGCAGCGCGCAGGCGGCCGGGGACTGGCCGAGGTGACGTTCGAACAAGAGATGCAACCGGCTGCGGCCGATGCCGGCGCGAGCGGCCAGTTCGCCGACGGGCCAGGTGCGTTCGGGGGCGGCTTCGAGCGCGGCGAGCGCGCGCAGGAGCGGCGCCGGCCACTCG
>JBOHNC010000521.1:0-4592 GCA_050730415.1 Planctomycetota bacterium | reverse complement strand
CCGTATCCGAAGGTAACGGCGTCGCCGCGAGGCGGGGTCGAGAGCAACAAGAGGAGACCTGCTTGGACCAGCCGGGGACAGGACGGGTGTTCCGTCCGGGTTCCCGCCGGGCAGGAGTCAGAGCGTCCCTAGTAGCGTCGCAGCCGGGTAATGCCGGGGGAGCGAAGGGACGCAGGAAGGTGGATGGCGTGAGGAAAGATCGCAGCGACAAAAACCGACATGAATGCCCGAATGGGCTAGATAGGTCGGACCCCCGGTCTCTGCGTGAGACGGGACACGAAGCGATGGACTGGACGCCTGCCGGCCGCGCGGAAAAGGAGCGCGAGGGTAACCTCGGTCGCGCGGGGCGGGATCTGGCCCGTTAACGATACTGCGACGTGTCGGTCCTCTCGAAGGTGAACCGCCGACTGGAAAGCCGGATGCGGGAGACCCGCCCGTCCGGTTCGGAGGGAGGGGGTGCTGCGCACAGCGGCACTCCCTACCCCTATCGGGAGTGGACGCACATCCAAAGCCGAAGGGACGATTCACGACGAAGAAGCCGGTTTGATGACCGGCGCTCCCAGCGGCGTTCGGCACGGGTTGGTCAGCCCGAGCCACGATGCGCGGGCGGTCGCGGTTTCAGTCTACGGCGTGGCGGCGGGTTGTGTCAAACGGTAGGGTACGTGGATCTTGGTGAAGCCGGCTAAATTTAGCGCCGACAGGACTTCGGAGACCCGCCCGAACGGTGTGGCGCGATCGACGCGCAAATCGACGGGCGGCACTGGGCCGGTGTTGGCTTGGACCAGCGCTTTGAGCTTGGGCAGATAGGTTTCCAGGGGAACGTCACCCGACGCTGCGATCACGATGATTTCCATGCCGGCGCCGGTTCCTTTTGGCGCAGCGGCGGCATTGGGGCGCAGCAGGGTCACCTTGCCGGTTTTGTCGATGTCAACCTGCCAACCATCGGGGAACTCGCCTTGACCGAGTTCCTGACCTTGGTGCGCCGACAGTTGGACGCGCTGATCGGCCAATTGCTGGCGAAGTTGCGTGGCGAAGACGAAGAACGACAGCAGCAGGAAGACCATGTCGATCAGCGGCGTCATGGGCAGATCGACCGGATCGTCTTCGAGTTCAGCGGCCAGCTTTCGCATGGCGGGGTTACTCCGGTTTGCGCAGCTTGGGGCCTTTGGTCAGGTTGTCGAGGTTGTCGATGCGCTCTTCGGGAGACTGTTCGGGGAGCTGTTCGGGCGACGGAATTTTGGCGGAATCGCCGGGGCCGCGGGGTTTTTTGACCATCGGATCGGCCGGCGTGATCGCGTGCCGACCGATGCCGGAAATGTTGGCGGAGGTGATGTGCTGGGAGATGCTGGCCGAGACGCCGCGACCCAGGGCGCTGGAGCCGGCCGGGTCGGATTCCGTGTTTGAACCGGCCGGACTGGCCGGACTGGCTGGATTGGCCGGGGTGGTCACCGAAGATTTGAAGCTGCCTTCTTCGGCGAATTCGTCGGATAGATCGACCTGTTCGACGAGGCTGGCGACCGGCATTTCGCGGGTTTCGACGGTGGCTTGGAGGTCCTTTTCGAGCCGCATGTGGTGGACTTCGCGCAGCAGGATGTCGTCGATCAGGGTGGAGGCGGTGTTTTCGACGCGCTGAATGGCGCGATCAATGCGGCCTTTCAGGAAGTAGTACAGCAGCAGCAGCGGGATGGCAAACAGCAGGCCGAACAGGGTGGTGACGAGGGCGACGGAGATCGATTCGCCCAGGTGCGCGTAGTCGGTGACGCCGTTGGTCGAGTGGCCGATGGTGCGGAAGGCTTGGATCATGCCGACGACAGTGCCGAACAGGCCGAGCATGGGCAGGACCTGGCCCATCAGCCCGACGACGCGCAGGGGGCCTTTGAGCCGCAGGTTCTCGCGGGCGCACTGGTCGATCACGGCTTCGCGGATGGTGGCGAGGTCGAACTTGTAGCGCTTGATGGCGTTGGCGACGACGCGGCTGAGGACGGTGGCGTTCTGGTCGCAGAGCTTGAGGGCGTCGTCGGCGCCGAGGACGGTGAGGGTCTGGAGCAGTTTTTCCTCGAATTGCGGCGGGTCGATCAGCGGGCGGCGGGTGGCGAGAAAGCGTTCACCGGCGAAGGTCAGTCCAGCCAGCATGGCGAGGAAGATGGGGATCATGGTCCAGCCGCCGCTGACGATCAGCGCCCAGACGCTGGCGAGCCAACCGGCGTCGGTGGAAGCAGTAGCGGCGGTGGGCGCGGCGGTGCTGGT
This sequence comes from Planctomycetota bacterium, assembly GCA_050730415.1. Taxonomy (GTDB): domain Bacteria; phylum Planctomycetota; class SZUA-567; order H5-PLA8; family JBOHNC01; genus JBOHNC01. The sequence goes on along the minus strand of JBOHNC010000521.1, from coordinate 2,345 downwards.
GGCGCCGGCGTCGCTGGCAGCGACGGCCAGCGGAATCAGGAGGATCAGCAGGAGCGCTGGCAGGAGCGCCGGCAGCAGGGCTGAGGTGCGCCGCCGCAGGGCGGCCAGCATGAAATGGAGGGGGCGGGGTGCTTCCAAGCGTTGTTTCCAGGCCACGGCCGGGCAAGGGACACGTTTCAGATGTTGAGTATATCCGCAGGCGGGGAAAGCTCCATCGGGCAGTCGCTGAAGCCGGCGGTGCGGGTCGGCCGGGCGTCATGGGGGCGTCATGCAGGCACGATGCAAGCGTGCTGCCGGCGGTGAAAGGAGGGCCTCGGCGAGCGGCCGAAGGCCGACGGTGCGCGATCGGCAGGCGGGGAGCTATAATGGTGCCGATCAAGCGAGCAGGTGGGTGTGGACCGCGACGGGACGATCGCAGAGCGAGGCTGAGGCGCATGGCAGGACTGGAAATCGTGACCGAAATACCCAAGCTGCCGGTGCGGCCGCGGGACGGACACAAGGGCACCTTCGGCCGGGTTTTCGTGGTGGGCGGGAGCCGCGGCATGGCGGGAGCGCCCTGTCTGGCGGCGATGGCGGCGTTGCGTTCGGGAGCGGGCCTGGTGCAGGTGGGCGTGCCGGCGGGGATGGTGTCGATCGTTTCGGCCAAGCTGCTGGAGGCGACGGTGGTGCCGCTGGCGGGCCAGGCAACGCTCGAGATGAACGCGCAGGCGACGATCCTGGAGGTGGCGCGCGAGGCGCAGGTGGTGATCTACGGTCCGGGCTTGGGTCCGGGGCCGGGGATGACGGCGCGGTTCAGCGGAGTGAAGGGTGCGATCCATGTGCCCGATCCGGTCGACGACGGCACGACCCATGGCGAGACCGGCGGGCGGCACGCGGCGGAGCCGAAGGTGTCGATGGGCGCGCTGGAACGGATCGGTGGTTCCTCATCGAGCCGGTCGCTTGGGTCGCTGGGGTCAGGTGGGGGCGGCGAAGAGGAGATCGACGGGGACGTCCCGACGAGCGCGACAGACAGCGCAGGCGAGCCGCAGACGGTGGCGCTGCCGCAGCAGGCGGTGGGATTGAACCGCTTGAGCGCGGCGGTGGTGCAGCGGGTGCGGACGGCGCTGATTCTGGACGCCGACGGCCTGAATGCGATCGCCTCGCGGCCGATGTTGCTGGCCTCGCGGCGGGGGCGGACGACGATCATCACGCCGCATCCTGGGGAGATGGCGCGGCTGACGGGGCTGGAGCCGGCGCGGATCGCTCAGGAGCGCGAAAAAATCGCCGCCGAGTGGGCGCTTAAGTTACAATCGATCGTGGTGCTGAAGGGGGCGGGCACGGTGGTCACCGACGGGCGGCGGCTGTACGTGAACACGACCGGCAACCCGGGCATGGGCACGGGCGGGACGGGGGACGTGCTATCGGGGGTGATCGGCGCGCTGGTCGGGCAGGGGTTGAGCGGCTTCGACGCGGCGGTGCTGGGGGTGCATGCGCACGGATTGGCCGGCGACCTGGCGGCGGCGGCGTTGAGTGAACCGGGGATGATCGCCGGAGACTTGATTCAATATTTGCCGCAGGCCTGGCGGCGGCTGGCGGAGCGTTGAAGGGGGCGGCGGGGGTTGGGCGGAGGCTCCTGGCAGCACCGCAACCGTCCGACGCCGCAATCAGGAAGCGCCCAACCGCGCCAACCAAAGGAACCCACCCCGCGTGAAGGTCAAGCACAAGATTCATCTGGCGTCGCAGCACGAAGTCCGTTCGCTGCTGGGCGTCGCCGATTCCAACATCCGCAAAATCGGGTCCGAACTGAACGTGCAGGTGGTGGCGCGGGATCAGACCATTTCGCTGGCCGGTGCGGCGGCGGATGTGTCGAACGCCACGATGGTGCTCGATGAGCTGCTCACCATCGTCCGCAGCGGCAGCGCGATCGAACTTGGTGACGTGGACCGGCTGCTGGATGCGCATTTGAACGGCGGTCTTGGGCGGAGCGGGCTGGGCGGCGCAGGCCGGCCGATGTTCGATCCGCCGACACGGGTGGATGCCGGACCCTACGGCGGCTTGCAGGAGGCGGACGAAGACGACGGGCCGCACGGAGGCTACGACCGGAACGGTCCGGGCGGGCAGGCGGGTCGGGAGGCAGCGGAAGAGGAGGACGAGCGGAGCGGGCGGTTCCAGCCGGAGGCTCGCGACGGGCGCCACGGGCGGGCGGGGCGGCCGGGCCGGGATGGGCGCGGGCCGGGTGGTTTCGACCGCGGGCAGGGAATCGAACGGCGCGGCGCTGAATCGCGCGGCGGGCAGGGCGGCGCCAGGGGGCTCGGCGGGATGAGCGGGCCGGGCGACCGGGGGTATCGAGGCGGCCGGGGCAGCCG
>JBOHNC010000520.1:0-3438 GCA_050730415.1 Planctomycetota bacterium | reverse complement strand
CGATCGTGCCGACATGAAATAAAAAAACACGGCGGGGGGCGCAGGGAGCGATCCGAGCAGCCCTGCGCTCGGATGCAGCGACCGGAGTCCCCCGCCGCAGCCGCCGACCCCAACGCCTCCCCATCTTCTTTGCGACTTGGCGTCTTGGCGCGAGGTCTTCTCTTCCCGCGTTGGAAACCTCCACCCGCCTTGATCGATCCCCTCCAGTGCACCGTTCTAAAAATAGCGCCATTCGGCCATAGGCCCGTGCCACCTGTGCCCGGGGCCGTTGAACGGCGATTCGCGAATTTCGCGTCGTAGTGCTAAAGCGTATTTCAATTTACTGGGAAGTTTTGGGATCGGCCCGCGGGCGCTGAGGCCCGCCCCGGTCGATAGGGCCGCAGGCTGGAAGCCTGCGCTACAATTTCGGAGCGTTCCCAGCAAATCGAAAAATGCGGCTATTTCAGTTCGCGGATGCGCAGGTTCCGCAGCAGCAGGCTGTGGCCGTCGAACATGCCGAAGCCCGGGCCGCCGGTGACTTTCTCGGGCGGCTTTTTCATCTTGTCGTCGTCGGCCACGACCTGCCCGTTGATTTCGATCCGGTAGCGCGAGCCTGCCATCATCACCCGCACCCGGTTCCACTGGTTGGGTTCAAAAGTGCAATGCGCGTGAAACAGTTCCTCGCCATCCAGATCGAAGCGCATGTAGTACCACCAGACTTTGCCCGGTTCCAGTTCCATCCGCCAGGCGATCGGCCCGGGATGATAGCGAAATAGCAGCGTCGGATGGGCCTTGTCGAGCGTCTTGATTTCGCCCTCGAAAACGAAATCGTAGGGCTCGGCGCGAGCGCTGTGCAACGTGGTCGCGGCGCTGCCGTTGTCCAGCCGCAGCGTGCCGTCGGGCAGCACTTTCCAACTGCCGAGGCTCGGGCAGAGCTTCCAATCGGACTGCAAATTGCCGGTTGAAAGCGGGATCCAGCCCAGGTTCTCCAGTTGGCTGTAGTCGGTGTTCAGCTCGGCCATGGCCTTGTCGGCGTCCTCATCGCACTGCCGCTGCTTGGCGACCCATTGCAATTTCTGCGCCACCGAAACGCCGGTCTGGTCGAGAGTTTGCGCCGCCAGGAGCAGCGCCGAGGCCTCCCGCAGCAGCGCGATCTTGCCGATCGGGGAGGGCCTCCGGCCGATCCCGGCCAGCAGCAAAAGATAGTCGCCGGCGGCGACGACATCGGCGGCCTTTTTCGAATCCAGCGCGGTGGCGCCGCCGGTTCCAGGCCCCATGCCCGTCAGGTCGAGCGGCGGCTCATCGCCGCTGGGCGCTTCCGGCGCGCCCGAAAACCCGGGCAGGACGTCGTCACCGGGCGAGCGGTTCGAGGCCTTGCGATCGACATGCATTTGCAGAATCAGATTCCAGCGCGGGTCGTGGGCCAGCAGCAAATGCGGCGCGGCGGCGGTCCAGTCGCCCAGCTCGGCCAGGATGAGTTCCCCGGCATTCAGTTCGCTTTTCGGATCGGCCGGCTTGGCCTGCGCCACGGCTCGCTTCACCGCCTCGAACATGGGCCGTTCGAAGTTCACGCGCGCCTGGAGCTGCCGCAGGCGATCCATCGCAAACTTGTCGGACTGCATGTCGCGAAACCGTGCGATGTCGTCCAGCGCGCGCGCCGCGCCGGTTCCGTCCTGCGCTTCAATCAGCGCCCAGGCCTCGTGAAAATGCCAGTCGCGGCGCGGCTCCAGCATCGGATCGTCCGGGCCCCAGCCGCGGTGGCCGATGGCCGCGTCGGCGGCGGCGTCGAGCGCACCCCAGGCTTCCGCCGGCGTGTCCCAGTGGCGGTCGATGAGCAACTGCGCGATGGCTTCGGCGCCTTTGGCATTGCCCGCTTCGCCCACCGCCAGTTTGATCGCGCGCAGGCAGATCGCCTTCGCCAGCGCCGGGTCGTCGTTTTTCTCCTTGGCGTCGGCGATCATCTGGTCGGCCAACTGCACGTCATCCTTGGGGTCCTTGGTGGCGGCGACCTTGGCCAATTCGGCGCCGTAGGTTTTTTCGACGACCTGTTCCGGCGTCTCCGCCGCGCCCAGCCGGAAGCAACTCAGGCCGGCCAGCGCCAGGCACGCAGCCGCGACCAGGGCGCGGCGACGCGAGCTCGACGCAACCGCGTGGTGCACCGGCGACCACCCCGTCCACCCGCGGCGGTTCGACCCATCGCAATTCCATTTTTGCATGCCTGTCATGGAGGAGTGCCTTTCCATCGCACCGGCCGAAGCACCCCGCGACACGCAGCGGCACCCGGCCGGCATTTTTTTTTGCTGTCTGAACCTTCCCGCGCCGGCGCCGGCAATACGGTTTCGCACCCGGCGCTCAGTTTAATTCCCGCATCCGCAGATGGCGAAACTGCACGGTTCCTTGCGGGCAGGCGAGATCGACGTTGCCCGCAGTGTTTTCACCGCTCAGCTTGGCATCGATTATTTTCGTGTGATTCACCCAGATCATGCAATGATCGCCGTCCATCGAGATTCGGATGGGAATCCAAGTCTTGGGTTTTATGTCCATCGCGTGGTTGGCGATTGCCGAACCGAGTTCGAACGGCGACTTACGATACATCAGAAAAACCGCCTCAGTCCTGAATTCCACGATGTATTGCGGCGAGCCGTTGTGGTCTCGCAGGACGATGTCCGCATCGCCGTCGTCGGCCGAAAATTGTAATTCGCCTTCGAAAATCAGGTCCGCGTAGCCGGGGTTGCGGCTGTGCAGCATCGAGTCCCAATCTCCGCCGCTGCTCTGGAAAACCCCGCCGTCCAGCGATTTCCAGTGCGTGTAGCCCTGAATCGACGACCAGGCGCCCTGCATGGTGCCGCTCAGGTCCACCCAGCTCAGTTGCGCTTGCCGGTCGAAGTCGTTCTGCAGTTCGGTGACGGCCGCATCGGCGTCCTCCTGGGCGGCGCGTTGGCGATTGATCAACCCCAGTTGGTCGGCGACCGGCATGCCCTGGCTGTCGGCGTTCTGCGCCTGCCCCAACAGCGAGGCGGCTTCGCGCAGCAGCACAATCCGGCCCGCCGGCGAGGGGCGCTTGGAGGGCGAAGCCAGCGACATCAGGTACTTGGCCGCATCGACCAAGTCCACCGCACGCACACTGCCCGTGCCGGCGGCCTGAGTGGCGGCCGGGGTGGCCGGCTGGCCGCCGGTGGCGGGCGGCGCATTGGCCTGCGGCTGCGCCGGCGGCGGATTGTTGCCGTACAGCCGCTTGAGCATCGCTTTTTTCAATTCCTGGAATTCGTCGTCCGGCATCGCGTCGACGTCGGCCTGCGTCATGCCCTGCGGCAGCGCCGGCAACTGGCGACCGGTCAGTTTCGGCGGTTTGCCGTTGTTGCTTGGCGGCGGCGGCGTGCTCGTCGCTGGCGCCGGTGCCGATGACCCGCCTGATATCTCCGGCCCGCCGCTCAGGGGCGGAATCGCCACCTCTTCCAC
>JBOHNC010000519.1:0-3817 GCA_050730415.1 Planctomycetota bacterium | reverse complement strand
CCGCCAGCGCGGGCTTCAGGGGCCCCTTCCCGCACCCCGAACCGGCCGCACGCAAGGCCGGGCCGGTGTCGGCCAACGCGGCCGAACTGGGCTTCGGGCAAAAATGGCTGCTGGTGGCGGGGATCATCATCACCCTGTTGGGGCTGGGGTACTTCCTGAAATATTCCTTCGACCACCAGTGGATTCCCGAGTGGGCGCGGGTGGCGATGGCGTTCGCGGTCAGCCTGTTCACGGTGGCGCTGGGCGGCTGGTTTGCAACCGGGAAGCTGAAGAGCTTCGGCCTGTTTCTGACCGGCGGCGGCGTAGGCATGCTGTACGCATCGACCTTTGCCGGCTACGCGGTGTACAGCTTGATTCCGCAGGTGGCGGCCTTTGGGCTGATGATCGCGATCACCGCCGGATGCGTCTATCTGGCGATGCACTTCAAGGCGCAGGCGCTGGCGGTGCTCGGGCAGGTCGGCGGATTTCTGACGCCGCTTTTGTTGGGCGGTCACCAGAACAACGAACTGGGGCTAATGCTGTACCTGACGATCTTGAACGTCGGGCTGCTGACGATTGCTTTCTTCGAGCAATGGACGGTGCTCAATGTACTGGGTTTCATTTTCACCTGGCTGCTGTTCACGATCTGGGCGGGGATCAACTACGACCGAAGCGAGCTGGCGCTGACGCTGGTGTTTTTGAATCTGTTTTTCCTGACGTACATGCTGGCGCCGTACCTGTATTTTTTCACGCGCAGCGAGCGGGCGCAGATGCGCGGCTTCGCGATCACGCTGCCGAACTCCTTTCTGGCCATGGCCTTCACCTACGGCTTTCTGTACCAGGCCGGGGAGCCACGCATGGCGGGGATCGCCAGCTTCGCCTACGCGTTGATCTGCGCGGGGATGGGGACGCTGCTGTGGCGGCGCAGCGAAGCCAACCAGGACGCGCGCGCGCTGGTGTGGGGGCAGTCGGGGCTGTTCCTGGCGCTGACGGTGCCGTTGGTGTTTTCGGGGGCGTGGATCACGGCGATCTGGGCGCTGCTGGCGGCGCTCGGAGTGTTCGGCGCGCGCCGGCTGAACAGCCGGCTGCTGGGGGTTGCAGCCGGGCTGTTCGGTGTCCTGTGCCTGAGCAAATTTTTCCTGTACGACTTCGTGTTCGTGTGGCGGCTGGACGTTTCGGAAATGGCCTACCGCGGCGGGTTCCTGGCCGAGGCCGTCGGCCGCTGGGTGACCTTCGCGGCGGTGCTGGGCGCGTTGGGTTGCGCGGTGCGGGCGACGCCGCCGGCGCCGGCCGGGCGGCGCAGCATGGACCTCACCACGCGCGCGGCGCTATGGACGCTGTTCGGGCTGGTGCTGTTCGCGATTCTGAACATCGAAACCGCGGCGGGGCTGGCGGCGGTTGGATCGGAAGCGCAGCGCACATCGATTTCGGTGCTGTGGACGCTGTTCGCGGTGGTGACGATGAGCCTCGGTTTCCGGCTGCGCGCGAAGGCGCTCAGGATCGCCGCAATTCTGCTGCTGGGCGCGACCGTCGCGAAAGTACTGCTGTTTGACATGGCCGATGTCGAAGCGCCGTTCCGGATTCTTTCGTTCGTCGTGCTGGGCGTGATGATGATCGGCGTGAGCTACCTGTACCACCGCTTCGCCGACCGGCTGATGAACCGGCTGGGGGCCGACGGCGCGAGTGGACCGGAGGGGCCGGGTGCGGCGGCGCTGGCCGCCGACGATCGCGACGCGGCGGGGTGGGATGCAACGCCCGGGTGGGACCAGGCGCGGGAGGAGCGCGCGGCGGCGCCGCGGAGGTCAGGCGCGGGGGATGCGGCGGGAGAGACGGCGGCAGCAGAGCGGCCGGGAGCAGGCGGGTCGGCGGCAGGAGGTTCAGGAGCAGGTGGGCCCGCGGCGGGGGGATCCGCGGCGGAGCCTTCGGCGGATGAGCGGCCGGGTGGTTTGTCGGAGGGGCGCTGAGGGGCACGGGGCGATGTTCGAGCAGTGGTGGCAGCCGGTGGCGCTGGTGGCGCTACTTGTTTTCGCGCACGGGTTGCCCTGCGCCGATCGGTTGCAGATCGAACGCGGCGCGCAACGCAGGCTGTCGCCGGCCGGCTGGCTGGTGCTGATCATCGGCAACCTGATCGCGATCAGCCTGCTACTCTGGCGATCGCTGACCGCGGACGAACTTGGCCATGGGCTGTGGTGGACCGGGTTCTTCGCCATCGCGTTTTTGGCGCGGGTGGGCTACGAAGTCGTGCGCAGCATGCCAGACGGGCGCACGCAGGAGCCCGGTGGGGAGATCGAATCGGATGGCCGCTGGGACGATGAGGGGTGAGACGGGTTCAGCAGCGGCCTTTTTTTAGGCGCGCAAAGGAGCCCGGGCGGCGGCGGTTCCGCGCGATGGAATGGCGGTGGTGCGCCGATTGCTTCGGATCGCGCGGAAGAAGGGCTTGGGGCAAATCGTGGCGCGGGACGCGCCACGATTTGCCAGTCCGTGGGTTTCACCCACGGCTATGAATCATCTGCACCCTCCGGGCGCAAGAAAAGGCCGGGAAGCGAAGTCCCCTACAGTGACATTTCGTAGGAAACCGGTGATTCGATATCCCGGTGCGGGGTTCAGTTCGGTTTGCGCAGCCAGCGGGTCATGCGGCTGAGGGCGCTGGGTTTGTTGGCGACGGTGAAGTTCGCGGCGGGGCGCAGGAACCGCGCGATCGCGGCCGAGACGTTGTCGGCGCTCTGCGGGCGTTCGGCCGGGTCTTTGCTCAGGCACTGCATGGCCAGGTTGACCAGTTGAACCGGCGCGTTGGGGTTGAGTTCGAGAATCGGGCGGGGCGGCGTGGCGCCGACGTCGTCCATGATTTTCTGCAGCGCGGCGGCGAGGGCTTCGCCGGTCAGGCGCGACGGCCGCGAGAAGGGCGGGCGGCCGGCCAGGACTTCGTACAGAATCACGCCCAGGGCGTAGATGTCCACCGACGGCCCGATTTCCCAGGGATCGCCGTGGAGCAGTTCCGGCGCCATGAACTCCGGGGTGCCCATGATCGAGCGGTCTTCGCGGAAACTCTTGAGGGCGCGGTAGCCGGTTTCTTCCCAGTTCATGGTGCGGGCCAGACCGAGGTCGATCAGCATCGGGCGGGTGCGCGAGGCAAACAGCAGGTTGTCGGGTTTGACATCGGCGTGAATGACGCCGGCGCGGTGCATGAAGCCGAGCGCCCGGCCGATGGCTTCGAGCGCGCCGAGGATGTCCATGGTCGAGAGCGGCCAGGGGGATTTGCCTTGCAGGACGCGGGTGAGCGACGGGCCGGCGATTTCGGGCATGGTGAAAAACCGGCGCCCGTTGATCACGCCGCTTTTCAGAATCGGCACCAGGTTGGGATGTTTGATGCGCCGCCCGATTTCGATTTCGATGTCGAACTGGTAGAAGGCGCGTTTGTTTTCGAGGTGCTCCGGCTGCAGCCGTTTGACCACGACGTTTTTGTCGAGCGCGGTGTCGCGCGCCAGCCTGACTTCGCCGAAACCGCCGGCGCTGTAGCGGCGGATCAGCAGGAAATCGCCGAAGACTTCGCCGGTGCATTCCAGGTTGCGGGCGGCTTCTTCGAGCACGGCCTCGCGCTGGGCGTCGGATTGGGGGGCGGCGCGGAGGTCGGTCAGGGCCGGCGGCGGAGAAGCCGGCCGGGCCGGGGCGGCGGAGGGGGCAGGTGCGGAGGGGGCGGCCGAAGTGGCGGGGCCGACTGGGCCGACTGGGCCGAAGGCGCCGGTCAGCGAGGTCCGGCCCGGGGCGGTCTGGGTCGGCGCGGCGGCGGTAGCGGCGGTGGCGTCCGGCGCGGCGGCGGGCGGTTCGCTCAGGCGTTGGG
>JBOHNC010000518.1:0-10046 GCA_050730415.1 Planctomycetota bacterium | reverse complement strand
CCAGACGATCGGGATCGTATAGCGCCGGAAGCGCTCATCCAGGATTTCGAACGGCTCCATCTGTTTTCCCCCCTTGGCGCGTGGCCGGGCGCGGATCCGGGTGCTGCGGTTCGCGCCCGGCAACGGCCGCGGTCGCGGCGCGCCCAGCAGCCATGGTTTCCAATGCATGCAGTGTCTCCCTTCCAAACACCCCCGGCCGTCGCGACGCCCCCCCAGAACGTCAACGAAACGTCAACGGCGCGTCAACGGTTCATCAACGGTTCATCAACGCCATTGACTCGCCGCGTGGGTGTTTCGCTGCAGCCTGCGCTTTTGCGCAATTTTTTCAGCCAAGAATATTCCCAGTTGTAGCCAGCCTGGCGAATAGTGCAAACGCCTCGGCGGAACGAATTGCCCGCCACGAAATTCACGCGCGCCCCGCGCGGCTTCAGCGCAGCTTCAACTCCACCATGCCGGAGAACTCCGCGCTTTCCGTTTTGTCCGCCAGCGCCGCTGCGGCTGCGGCCCCTGGCACCGTCTCGGCCGCGGCCGCCGGCGCTGCTTCGGCTGCGGCTGCCCGCCCGCCGCTCCGGCGCACCGACAGCGTCACCGGCCCGATCCGCTGCAGCACCCAGCCCAGGTGCGCCGCCAACTGCATGTTCGCCCGCGTCAGCGCCTCCACGCGCCGGTTTTCCGCTTCGATCCGCTCCACCGTCAGCCCGTCGTCGGGCTTGCTGCGGTCCGCGCCAGCCTCCACTTTCACCAGGATGCGAAATTTGTCCAACTGGTCGGTGATGGCCTCGGGGTCGAAGTACAGCGACAGCACCAGCGGCGCGACCGCGCCAACTCTTTCGACGGACGGCTCCCCGGCCGACCCGGTCAATCCCCCCCCGTGCAAACCGGTGGGCGAACCGGTGCGCGAACCGGTCCGCGTCCCGGCGCACCGCAGCAGGTCGGGCTCGTCGAGCACCTCCGGCCGCGTCCCGATTTTCACCCGCTCCGTATTGACCTCCCAAGCCGGGATCAGCGCCGAGCCGGCGATGGTCGGGCGCATCAGCACGTAGCGGTCGGCGCCTTCGCCCACCGTCACCGCGACATAGGAGGGCTGGACCTCAAACGAGCCGGGCGCGCCCACCCGGCGAATCTTGTCGAAGCGCGCCTCGACGAAGTCCGGCATCATCGTCCGGAAACGTTCGTTCGGCGATCCGTTCAGGGGGTCCACCAGACCGGGTGGCTCGGGCTTGAGCGGCAGTTCGGCCTGCAGCGTGGGCAGCAGTTCCACGCCGCCGTAGCGCGCGCCGCGCCGGCCGACGACGGCGAAGCCGCGACCGAGCGGATCGATCAGGTCCTGTTCGGGATGTTTGTACCCGCTTTCCGCCATGCGGTAGAAGCGCATGGAACGTTCGAAATCGGCACGTTCGTCGGGCGTCATCGCCCCCAGCAATCCGAAGTACAGGCGCGGCCAGTCGATGTCGGCCTGCAGCGTCAGAAAAACATCGCGCGCAGCCCGCCCGGGCAACTGCGCCTGCGCGGGCGGATTGTAGCCCGGCCGACCGGCCGGAGGCTCCAGCGACGCGGCGCCCTGCCACTCGCCCCAACACCGCAGCCGACCCTGGTCGATCGCCAGGCGTGCTTCGAATCGCGTGCAACTGCGCGGCAGACCGGCCGCGTCCAAGGCCGCCGCAAAACTGGCGGCCGGATCGTCGGCCGAATCCTCGACAGGGGCGGTCTTGGAACCGGCGGCCGCGGCGACGGGACTCGCGGCGCTCCCGGACGGCGTCGGGGTCCCGGACGAAACCGGCGGCCCGGATTGCAGCGACCAGCCGAAGGGTCGAATCAGCGCCACGTCGGCGGCGCGCGGACGCGGCCAGTCCCAGGCGGCCGCCGGCCGACCGGTGGCCGGTTCGTGCGCCGCCGGCCGACTGCCGATCCGCAGCCAGGCGGCGTCACCGGCGCGCAGGCGCGGTGAAAACCACCCCGCCACCGTGCCCGCCACTCGCGCCCGGCCGCCTTCCACCCCCAGCCAGGTCTCGATGCGACCATCGACCTCGATTTCAACCACCGCCAGTTCGGTCGGATGCAGCCAGGCCAGTGCCGTTGCCAGTTCCTCGACCTGCCCGGCCGGCAGCCGCACGGGCGGCTCAAGCGGCGGGAGTTCGGCGACACGGGCTTCGGGACTGAGCTGCGCGGCGGCGGCGGTCGGATCGAAATCGGTCAGGCCTTCGACCAGCGCCGTCTGGCGCAGACCGGCCAGCAGCCGTTCGGGGTCGCGCGCCAGCACCGCCTGCGTGACATGCGCGGAGAGGCCGGCGGCGGGCACAAGCGGCCGGCGCGGCGGCAGGCCGGCGTGGCTCAACAGGACGCACAGGAGCGTGACCGCGGCCAGGGCGATCCAGCGGAAGGTGCTCATGGCGATCCCGCGGCGCCTCCCCTGTGTTCGTCGGCCTCGGCGCGCGGCACATCCTCGCCGAAGCCGGCCCGACCGATCAACGGCACGAAGCGGCACTCGTCGCTGTAGCCGGTGCGGAACCGGTCCCCCACCCGATCGACGATCGTCACCCGCTGGGTGTCGCGGTCGCCCAGCGGCGCGACCAGCCGCCCGCCGTCGGCCAGTTGGTCCAGCAGCGCGGGCGGCGGCGCCGGCGCGGCGCAGGTGATCAGCACCCGGTCAAACGGCGCGAATTCCGGCCAGCCCTCCGAGCCATCGCCGGTGCGCAGCAGCACATTCCCGCAGCCCAGCCGCGCCAGCACCCCGCCGGCGTGCGCGCTCAGGCGCGGGTGGCGTTCGACCGAATACACCCGCGCCGCCAGGGCGCTCAGGATCGCCGTCTGAAAGCCCGAGCCGGTGCCGATTTCCAGCACGGTTTCGCTGCCGCTCAGTTGCAGCACCTGCGTCATCAGCGCGACCATGTAGGGCTGTGAAATGGTCTGATCGAGGCCAATGGCCAGCGGCCGGTCGGCGTAGGCCTGCGCCTGGTCGCGCGCAGCGACGAAAGCCTCCCGCGGCAGGCGCGCGAAGGCCGCCAGCACCCGTTCGTCGCCGATGCCGCGGGCGCGAAGCTGTTCCCGCACCATGCGCTGCCGTTCCAGCCCGCGATCGGATGCACCGTCGCGCGCCGCATCGCACCCGCCTTCCGCTGCGCGGCGCAGCGTGGGGTCGGGCGTGGAATCGGGCGAAGCGTGAAAGGAAGCGGCCGAGCCGCCGAAGTCGGTCATGCCCTCATTGTACTCCGCCGCGCAACACTCCACGCCAGTGGAGTCAGCAGCGGCGACGCCTCAGCAGTGCATCCCTGAATCCAATTTAAAATCCCGATCACGCCCATCTCATACGAATCCCAGTTAATCATTTCCGCTCAGGAATCAAGTGGATTCGGTCTTGGTTGCCTGCCCGAGTCTTCCACATTTATTTTCCGTCGTCCGTTTCTTGGCCCCCCTCTCAAAAAGGGGGCCGCATTTGGGTAGCCGTGGGTGTAAACCCACGGAATGGTGTGTGGTGGCGCCGCCTCCGCGCCACCACACACCCAAAGCGTTCTTCCGCGCGATCCGCGGCAATCATGGCATCGCCGTCACCTCATCGCGCGGAACCGCACCCGACTGCCACCGAACGCATTGTTTTTGATAGAACTCCGCGAGCCGATTTTGGAAAGGGCATACATTTTCTGAAGTTCTTCTCATTCACCGCGGCGCTTCACACGCCGGCCCCTTCTGCCTGCATGGCTTGCTGATTTAAACGCGACTTCCAAAAATGGAATTTCTGCTTCTCTGTGCCTCGGTGGCTCTGTGGTGAAAATCTTCCTCTTCACGCCTGCCGCAATTGCAGCGCGAAGGTGCTGCCGGTGGGCGGCACGGTGGAGGTCCGCTGCAGGTAGACTTCGCCGAACATCGCCCGCGCGGCCAGCCGGCAGAAGGCCAGCCCCAGTCCGACCGACGGCGTCGCGCCGCTGCGTTTCATGCGCAGGTTGGCGGCGCCGAATTTTTCGAAAATCGTCGTCGTGTATTCGGCCGCCACGCCGCCGCCCGCGTCGGTGATGGTCACCTCCACCCCGGCCAGCGACTCGCTGCCCGCGCCGACGCTCACGTCCACCACCCGCGCACCGACCTGGATCGTTGTGTGCGGGCAGGCATGCCGGATGGCGTTCAGCATCAGATTGCGCAGGATGCGCCTCAGCAGCCCGGCGTCGGCCAGCACGGCCGGCAGTTCGCCCGCTTCGAGCGCGATCCGCAGGTTTTTCACCGCCGCCAGGTCGGCCAGTTCGGCGTTGACCTCCTCGGCCGCTTCGCGCACCTGCACCGCGCCGAGTTCCACCGGCAGCCGGCCGTCCTCCAGCCGTTCGATGTCGAGCATCTGCCCGAGCATGTCGCCGACATCCAGCAGCGCCTGGCGGCATTTGCGCAGCCGCTCGCCCTGCTGGTCGTCGAGCTTCCCCTGCAACACCAGATCGAGCCCCACCGTCGCCACCGACAGCGGCGTGCGGACGTCGTGCAGGATCATGTGAAACAGATTGTCGCGGAAGCGCTGCAATTCCTGCAGCTTGCTCAGGCTGTGCTCCAGAATCCGGTTCTTGTCTTCCAGTTCGTCGGCCAGATTGCGGGTGCGTTCTTCCGACCGGCCCAATTCGCGGGTGCGGACCTGAACTTTTTCCTCGAGGATTTTTTCCGCTTCCAGCCGTGGCGTGATGTCGCGCGCCACCGCCTGGAAAATCGACGGGCCCAACTGCGAGCCGAACACTTCGATCGGAATCACCCGCCCGCCGGCGTGCTTCAAGGCCAGCCGCTCGGCTTCGCATTTGCCCGCCGAGACCAGCCGGTCGCGCCAACTGCGGAAGGCTTCCAGAATGTCCCCCCCGGCCAGTTCCTCCAGCAGCTTGCCCTGCAACTGCTGCATCGGCAGGCCGGCCAATTCGGCCGCCGCCGGGTTGGCGTCGAGAATCCGGCCATCGCGGTTGAGCACCAGGATTGCATCGAGCGAATGGATGAACCCCAGCCGGTACTTTTCCTCGGAGGCCGCCAATTGCTGCGTGCGTTCGATCACCAGGTCGGCCAGCCGGTTGCGGTAGGCGGTGTTCTCGCGCTCCAGCCGCTCCTTTTCCAGTTCGAGGTTGCGGTATTCCACCGCGCGCGCGACCACCGCCAGCAGCTGCGATTTGTCGACCGGCTTGGGAATGTAGTCGTACGCGCCCAGCCGCAGCGCCTGCGCCGCCGATTCGAAACTCGGCTGCCCCGTGATCACCACCACCGGGATTTTGGGATCGAGGGCGCGGATTTTTTCCAACCCCGCCAACCCCGATCCGTGCGGCAGCACCAGGTCAATCAGCACCAGGTCGGCCGGCATTTTTTCGAAATCGGCCAGAAATTCCGGCAGGTCCGAACTGGTCGCCACCGTGTAGCCGTACCGCCCCAGCCATCCGCCAATGCTCTTGCGGATCGCGTCGCCGTCGTCGACCAGATGCACCCGCACCGGCCGCAGCGATCCGCCGCTTTCGCTGATCTGCGCCGCCGCCGCCAGGCGGGTGTTCGAAGCCGTCGCCTTGGTCACCTGCTCGACCGCTTCCCCGCCGGTTTCGCCGGCCGCCAAGTTCTTGCCCGAAGCCACCGCAGCACCCGGACCGTTCGCACCGTCCGCAGACCCCGCCCCGGGCGCGCTCCCCGCCCTGGCCTGCGGATGTGTATCATGTCCTGCCATGGACCGACCTTCGCCGGGGCCGTGAACCGCTGCAGAAAAAAAATCGCCACGTGCAGCCGCACGATCGGCGCGCGTCCGGGTGTCTTCCGACAGCAACCGGCGTCAATAGGTTCAGCTAGAACGACCCTCATTGGAATTGTAGCCTCATTGGCCGCCGGTTTCAGGGCCGGATTCGAACTCTTTTGCGGCCGCCCGGTCCGGCACGCACCCCGTGCGCTGCGGAACACCGGGCCGCCAGGGCCTTTTAGTTCTCTCCAAATCTTTGAAGTGCCGTCAGGCACGCCCGAGATTAGCCCAGCACGGCACTTCGGCGCAATTTCGGCTCCGGGAGTCATAAGTTACCAGTGCTGGGTGCCGGAGGCCAGGACTAAAAGGCCCTGCCGGGCCGCCGACCCCAACGCCCCGTCCCAGCCGGAGCTATTTCCTTCCCCGGTCCTTGCGTACAATGCTCTGGCGCAACGTGAACCCGGCCCGGCCCGGGACCACCCCGATTCGCGCCTAGCAGGCTGCTAGTGGCTGGTCCGATGGCGGTCGGACGTAGTTTCCTTTCGTTCGTTCACGCGGAGTGTCCCCCATGTTTGCGATGGCTCGTCTCCTGACGCCCTGGTTTTTCCTGGCCGGCACCACCGACGACTTCTGGCACATCATGATCCTGATCGGCATCGCCATCGGCTTTCTGGCCGTCATCGTGTTTCTGTTCGTCCTGTCGATGTACTTCCGCAACTGGCTCCAGGCGATGAGTTCCGGGGTGCCCGTCGGCATTCCCTCCATGATCGCCATGACCCTCCGCAAAGTACCGCCCGGCGCGATCGTCCAGCAGCTCATCACCGCTCACAAGGCCAACCTCGGCGACGCCGTCACCCGCGAACGCCTCGAAAGCCATTACATGGCCGGCGGCAACATCGCCCGCGTGGTCCGCGCCATGATCGAGGCCCACAAAGCCCACAGTCAGAAATCCAACCTCGGCATCGACCTGAGCTGGGACCAGGCCTGCGCCATCGACCTCGCCGGCCGCGATGTGCTCGAAGCGGTCAACACCTCGATCAACCCCAAAGTCATCGACTGCCCGCTGCCGACCGCCACCCGTAACACCATCGACGGCGTCGCGCGCAACGGCATCCAGTTGAAGGTCCGCGCGCGCATCACCGTGCGCACCAACCTCGCGCAGCTCATCGGCGGCGCCGGCGAGGAAACCGTCATCGCCCGCGTCGGCGAAGGCATCGTCGCGGCCATCGGCAACAACGACACCTACGAGGACGTGCTGGCCGCGCCCGACAAAATCTCCCACTACGTCATGAACGCCGGCCTCGAAACCGAAACCGCCTTCTCCATCCTCTCGGTCGACATCGCCGACATCGACGTGGGCGAAAACATCGGCGCACGCCTCAAGGCCGAAACCGCCGAAACCGAAAAACGCATCGCCCAGGCCAAAGCCGAAGAACGCCGCGCCATGGCCGTCGCCGAAGAACAGGAAATGATTGCCGCCGTCGCCCGCAACCGCGCCGAAGTCGTCCTCGCCGAATCCAAAGTCCCCATCGCCATTGCCGAGGCCTTCAAATCCGGCAACCTCGGCATCATGGACTACTACAAGATGAAAAACATCATCGCCGACACTTCCATGCGCGAAAACATTTCCAAGACCGACGACGGCGGCAGCCAGTAGCCGCCCCTGGGCGCGCCGTGCGGCTGCGCGGCTTCTTGGTTTATTCTTCGTTTGCACCGGCCTCGCACGCCCCCATATAGCCCTCTACCCTCCTCCGTATGCTTCCGCACGCCCCCCCCTGCGTGGTACACCCTTTCCTCCCTCCCCGAAATTGGGTACAATACCTTTTCAGTACCAGGCACCCGGATCGGCACCCGGCGTCCCTGCCGGCGCCGCCGGCCGGGCCGTCACCCCGTCATGGACCCCGCCAGGAGTCACCCCTATGCGTCGCCGCGTCTTGTGCTTGTGGACCAGCCTGTTCCTCTGCACCGTGGCCGTCGCCGCGCTGCCCGCCCTACCTACCCTGGCGGCGCTCGACACCCTGCCCGCCTTTCCCACCGCCGACTGGGTCAACGGCCCGGCGCTCACCGCCGACAGCCTGAAAGGCAAAATCGCCGTCCTGCGCTTCTACGACGCCGACTGCCCCACCTGCCGCGCCACCTGGGCCCAGATCAACCCGATGGTGAAAAAATGGAAGGACGAACACAACCTCGTCCTGATCGCCATCAATTCCGGGGTCTCCAAAGCTGGCGTCGAAACCTACTCCCAGCAGGTCCATCTGGACGACTGGCACATCCTCGTCGATCGCGACCGCACCTTCGAAAAGAACTTCGGATTCGTCATCAGCCTGCAGAACATCTACCAGGCCTTTTTTCTGGCGCCCGACGGATCGCTGACGCGGATTGACGGCGCCGAACCCAACATGGGCCAGGAAATCGCCCAACTGTACGCCCAATATAAGGACCAGGTCCACTGGAAAATCGATCCGAAGGACGTCCCCGCTTCCGCCAAGGATTTGTGGCAGGCCTATGAATTCGAGCAGTGGCCGCTGGTCATGAAAGCCCTGCCCGCCGCCCAGCGTTCCAACGACCCCGCGGTCAAGGCCTTCGCCGGCAAAATCGACGCCGCCGTCAACGCTGAAATCGCCCGCCGCGAAGCCGCCGCCAAAGCAGCCGTCACCGGCGGCGACAAATGGGCCGGCTTCAAAATCTACGAAACCGTCCTGTCCGATTTCGGCACCACCACGGCAACCCGTACCGCCTACAACGAGTCCGCCCGGTTGCGTCAGGATCAGAAGGTGAACCTGGAATTCGCCGGGCGCGCTGTTTTGCTCCAGGCCGAGGACATGCTGCGCGACCCCAACCGCAAGGCGCAGGGCCGCGTCTACCTGCAATCGCTGGTGGACCAATACAAGGGCACCGAGGCCGCCGCCACCGCCCAGACGCTGCTGGGCAAAAAGGACTGAAGGAGCGAGACTCTCATGCGCACCCGCCTGCATACCGTTCTGTGCGCCGCCGTGTTTTTGGCGGCCGCCGCCGGCGCCGCCCCGCGGTCGGCCACGGCGGTGGACAGCCTGCCGGATTTCACCGGCCGCTGGGTTTCCGGCAACGACTACCACGCCGCCGACCTGCGCGGCAAGATGGTCGTCGTGATGTTTTTCGATCCCACCGCGGCGGACATGCGCAAGCTCTGGACCGCCCTCGAACCGCTCGTGCCGCCCTACCGGATGCAGGACCACGTCATTTTCATCGGCGTCTGCTCCGGCATCCCCCGCGGCAAGCTGATCTCCTTCCAGAACTCCCTCGGGACGAATTGGAAACTGCTGGCCGATGAGGAAGGCGCCTACGCCAAGACCTTCGGCGCCAGCATCGACAAAACCACCTTCGCGCAGATGTTTTTCGTCGCGCCCGACGGCTCGGTCAGCACCCTCGACAGCGACCCCGACAACATCAAGAAATCGCTCAAGTCCGCCGTCAACGGCAGTCGCGATTCGGTGAAATGGAAAATCGACCCCAAAGAGGTGCCGCCGGCCGGAACGCAAATGTGGTTGGCCTTCGAACTGGGCCAGTGGCAGGCCGTCTGCGAGGACATCACCACCAACCTGCGCTCCCGCGAACCCAAGCTACACGCCCTCGCCGCCAAAATGGAGGCGATGATCCCGGACATCATCAAGGAAAAGGTCGCCGCGGCGCAGAAAATTAAGGACGACGGCGACGACTGGCGCGCCTACCTCGCCTACCTCGAAATCTGCAAGGAATTCAACCACCGCCAGGAAATCAACAACGCCTACATGACCTGGACCCGCATCGCCAACGAGACCATCGTTCAGAAAAACGTCCAGGCCATGTCGCAGTTGGACTACACCGAAGAGCGCGTGCAGGATATCCTCAAGCAGGCCGGCGGCAAGGAATGGTACCAGGCCATCATCCAGCATTTTCCCGGCACGCAGGCGGCGCAAATCGCGCAAGCCCTGATCACCGAGGCCGAAGCCCGCGCCGGCGTCTCCGACGCCCCGCCGCCCCCGGCGCCTGTTCCGGCCGAAATGCGCGCCGCAGCCGGCGCCGCCAACGGCCGCTGATCGCTCCCGTACAATCGCCGCCCACTCGCCTAGTTCGGCGGCTCCCGTATGGTTAATGGGCCGTGCCGCGCCGTGCGCACCCGCCGGCTGCGGCCTGGCGCTGCTTCACGAGCCGAATCCTCGGCCGGGAAGCACTCACCGCAGGCGCCCGCGGCACAGGGAGTCTTCGCATGCCTGCTCTTTTCGACGACGCCGTGGTGCTCATCACCGGCGCCTCCTCGGGCATCGGCGCCGCGCTGGCGCGGGAGATCGCCGCGCGCACGCCGGCCGCCAAAACCGCCGACGGCGGCCGTTTCGGCCGCCCGCGCGCGCTGGTGCTGGTC
>JBOHNC010000517.1:0-5671 GCA_050730415.1 Planctomycetota bacterium | reverse complement strand
GCGCAGGATCTGGTGCAGGGCGGCCATCCGGACGTGGCGGTGGAGATGCTGCACGGACTGTGCACTCATTTTGAAGGGCGGGAACTGAGTGCGAAAGCCGCCTTCCAGGCGGCGCTGATCAAGATCGACGCCGGCGACACCGGGCAACTGGACTATTTCAAAAAATTCATCCGCGACACGGTGTACGCGCCCTTCGCCGACCTGGTGGACTACCAGTGGGCCAAGCGGCAGGGCAACTTGGAGCAGCAGGCTGACGCCATCATGCGGGCGCTGCACCGCTCCGGCGCGAAACTGGCGCGCCAGGTCGCGCTGCAGGAGGCCTGCGCCTGGGAGCACGGCCACCGTCGGCTGCATCGCGAAGTCTACCACCGCAGCTTCGTGCTGCTGGCGATGCTGGAACGGCAGGAGTGGGACGCGGAAAGCCGCGACCGCATTCGCGACCGGCTGATCGAGTGCTACACGCAACTGGACCAGCGCCTGGCGCTGCCCTACCTGCGCGAGCTGGCGGCGCGGCCGGCGGCGATCAAGCCGCGCGAAAAACGCAGCGAACTCAGCCGCCCCGAAACCGCCGCGATGACGCTGAGTTCCTGGGTCGGGCTGGTGGAACAAAACGAAATCGTGCGCAACCTGGCCCGCACTCAGCACCTGACCTACCACCAGGTTCTGACACTGCCGCTGATCGGCCGCACCGGTCAGATTCGCGAATATCTGGAGCGCGCTCCGATGCCGCCGCCGCCGGTCAATGGCCGGGAGGGGCTCGAGTATTTTCGGTTTTCCTCGCTGGGCTGGTGGCAGGAAATTCAGGCGCTCGAGGAGCAGGGCTACAATTTCAACACCTCGAACGCCTCCGCAATGGCGCAGTTGCTGTTCCGCGGGGAGCTGGAAGAAATGGCCGAGGCCTCCGCCGACGGCGCCGACCTGCGGCTGCTGATTTTGCTGGGGCACGAAGACCGGGTGCGCCGCCGTCTGCGGCCGATTGACAGCCGCTTGCAGGCGTTGCAGGCCAGCCACCATCAGGCGGAGGTCCCCAGCGTGCTGGCGGCGCTCGGGCGCACCTCCGAAGGGCTGGCGCTGTGGGAATTCCACGCCGACTGGTACGGTCGCGGCAGCACGCACGCGATTGCGCGGATCATGCTCGAACGCGACCCGCTGCGCAGCTTCGAGGACTGGCGCTGGCAGTGCGACGCGGTGAGCTACGTGACCTTCCTCGGCGAACTGGGGCTGGCGCTGCAACTGGGCGGGCGGGAAAACGACGCGCTGAAAGTCTATCGCGAGCTGGTCGAAGCCGACCTGAGCCGGTTGTCGCCGTACACTTGGCAGCAGCAGTGGGCGCGGCGGACGCTGCGGCAGGCCGGCCTGACGCTGCCGCCGCTGGCCGAGCCGGCCCGGGTGGACCTGCCACCGCAGAAGTTCGCCCAGTTGTATCTCCAGCATTTGGGCCTTTGAAACGTTCGGGTAGGATTGGAGTTCCGGCGCCGCAGCTGATAGGTGAACAAGCAGATCATGGTCGGCGCTCGGGGCGCAAATCGGCGGGAAGGAGCCTCTGCATGGACAGGCAGGCGATGGCGATGCCGCCCCGCGGCGCGCATGAAACCGGCGCGCATGAAACCGGCGCGCACGAAACCGGAGGGCTCGGAATTGGAGGGCTCGAAATCGACCCGCGTGAAACCGACGGGCGGCACGAGCGCGCCCGGTTTGCCGGGCACGCTGGAAACCTCGGACGGCTGGAGCGCGCCTGCTTCCGCGCGCCTTGCCCGGGCCGCTCGCGCGGGTGGACCTGGCTGGCGCTGGTGCTCGTGATGGGCCTGGCGGGGCTGGCGGCCGGGGGCTGCGGCGAGGGGCCGGACGGTTCCGGGGGCCAGGTGAATTTGCAGTTGGCGCCCTCGGTGGCGGCGGCGGATGCGGGCGCGAAGGCCAAACCGATTTTGTGTCTGCCGGTCATCGATGGGTTCACCTCGACCGGCAGCAAGATCACCGCGCGCATGGCCGAGGCCGATTTCAAGTACACCGACGCGGCGGGTGAAGCGGCGGCGCTGCTGCGGGTGAGCGTCACTTTCGGCGAGCCGGATCAGAGTTTGGATGCGAAATTTAAATCCATCGTGGATGAAACACGGGTGATCGTGAAAAACGCCGCCTCCTTCCAGCCGCAGGCGGCGCCGGAGAAAATCACCACCGGCGACGGCATCCCGGGCGAAATCCGCACCTACACCTATCTCGATGAGAGCGGCAATCCGCAACTGTACGCTTTCGCGCTGCTGGATCTGCGCCGCACCGACGCCGCCTATGTGCGGGTGCAGATGCTCACCCCCAAGCCCAACTGGAAAAAGCTGGGGCCGCGTTTCGCAGCGTTCCTGAACGAAACTCGGCGGGTCGCGCCATGAATCAAACGCTGCCCAACCCGATGGCGCTGGCGCTGCACCTGGCTTTCCAAGCCGGCGCCTGGACCTCGCCCAACCCGATGGTCGGCTGCGTGATCGCGCGCGAGGCCGGTGGCGGCCAGTGGGAGGTGCTGGCGCATGGCTTCCACGAGCGCTGCGGGCTGGCGCACGCCGAAGTCCAGGCGCTGGCCCAGTTCCGCGAACTGCCGGCCGACCGCCGCGACGGCGCGGTGCTGTTCGTGACGCTGGAACCCTGCGCGCACACCGGTCGCACCGGTCCGTGCGCGGAGGCGATCGTGCAGTCGGGCATCCGGCGGGTGGAAATTGCGGCGGCCGATCCCAATCCGACGGCGCAGGGCGGCGCGGCGCGGCTGAAAGCGGCCGGCATCGAGGTGATCTGGGGCAATCTGTTCCAGGCTGCGGTGGAACTGAATGCGGGGTTTTTCCTGAAGCACCTGGAGCGCCGTCCGTTCGTGCTGGCCAAATGGGCGATGACCGCCGACGGCAAAATCGCCACCGCGACCGGCGATTCGCGCTGGGTTTCCGGGCGCGCGGCGCGCGCCGGCGTGATGCGGATGCGCGCCAGTTGCGACGCGGTGATGGTGGGATTGGGCACGGTGCGGAAGGACGATCCGCAGTTGACCGCGCGCGTGGAGGGCGCGCACCAGCCGCTGCGGGTGATCGTCGACACGCACCTGCAAATTCCGCCGGCCGCGAATGTGCTGTTTGGACCCGGCAGCCGGCGCATGCCCGATCCGCTGGCGCGGCTGAATGCCGCCGCCGCACGGATAGCCGCCGCCGGTCGTCCGGCCGGGGAGAGCGCCCCGAGTGCAGCGGCGTCCGGTCGCGCGGCGAGCCTCGGGACGGATTTGCCTTCCAGCGCCGAAGCGGGTGCCCAATCTGGCGGCGCTGGCGGCTCTGGTCAAAGCGGCGGCGGGCGGGCCGTGGCGGGCATCGCGGGCGGCTGCGTGGTGGCGACCGGCCCGGGGGTGGATCCGGCGCGGCGCGATGCGGTGCTGGAAACCGGCGCAGAAATCTGGGAATTGCCGCTGTTTGAAGGCCGCGTGGACCTCGCGCGTCTACTTCAGGAGTTGCTGGCGCGGCGTCAGGTGGCTTCGGTGCTGGTGGAGGGCGGGCCGACGGTCCTCGGCTCGCTGTTCGACCGCGGCTTGGTGGACCGGGTCGCGGCCTATTTGGCGCCGAAAGTGCTGGGGGGCGCCGGTCCTTCGGCGGTCGGCGGCGGCGGCCGCGGAACGATGGGGGAGTCGGTCGCGCTGACGGATAGTCATTTCGAGCAAATCGGCGAAGATATGCTGCTGATCGGCAAGGCGCGCGATTGGAACTGGTTGAAGAACTGGGAGATGGAAACGCGGCGTCGCGCTGCGGAAACCGGGCGCTGGATTGACCGCGGGGCCTGATGTCCGGCGCACGAACAGGGAATGGTGGAAACAACGCGATCGGCGGGCGGCGCCGAGGCGGGACGGAACAGGGAGTCGGCGGTGTTGCGCGAGATGGCACGGGTCAAAGTTCATCGTGCCACGGTGAACGAAGCCGACCTGAACTACGTGGGTTCGATCACCCTGCCGCCGGAACTCACCGAGGCGCTGGATCTGCTGCACGGCGAAAAGGTCGATGTGCTGGACGTGACCAACGGCGCCCGCCTTTCGACCTACGTGATCGTCGGCAGCCGCCCGGACTGGATCTGTATCAACGGCGCCGCGGCGCACCTGATCAAGCCCGGGGACCTCGTGATTATCGTGTCCTATGCGCTGATGACCGACGAGGAGGCGCGGCGGCATACGCTGCGCACCGCGATCGTGGACGAAGCCAACCGCATCGTGCGGATCGAAGCAGCTGCGGCGCAGCCGGCGGAACGAATCCATGCACCCTGAACTGTTCCGCATCCCCATCGGCGCCCACGGCATCCCGGTCACCAGCTACGGGGCGATGCTGGTGTGCGCATTTTTTCTGACCACCTGGCTGGCGATGTGGATCGGGCCGAAGATCGGCTTTAAGGCGGTCGACATTTCCGACTACGTGTTCATCGCGATGATTTCCGGCCTGATCGGCGCGCGGCTGTTGATCGGCATCGAAGAGCCGACGCCGATGTTCTACCCGCGCTACGTCGGCGGGGGCCTGCCGCCCGACGGCCAGGACAACATGCCCGCCAAATGGCGCATCAGTACGAAGGACTCGGACAATATTTTCAAGCGACGGTTCGAGATGACCGCCCCCGGAACCGGCGCGGAAAAAGCCGCCGCGATGGATTACATCGGGACCGACCGCCTGTTGTTTGACAAGCACGAAATTCAGGAAGAGCGGGCGCGGATGGCCGACTTGGTCAAAAACAGCGCCGGCCTGCCGGATCATGACAGCTTCCTTCGGCAACTGTACCAGTACGACGCCGAGCTGGACCGGCTGAACGGTCTGCAGACGTGGTACGACCAGAACAAGAGCGAATTCCTGCAACCGTTCGAGGTCTTCAAAATCTGGCAGGGGGGGCTGACCTTCTACGGCGGGGCGATCGCGGGGGTGCTGATGACGATCCTATTCACCCGTTGGCGCCGGATTCCGCTCAACGATTTCTGGGATTTCTGCTCCCCCTGGCTGGCGCTGGGCCTGGCGGTCGGCCGGGTGGGCTGTTTTTTGAATGGCTGCTGCCAGGGCTCGTACACCGATTTTCTGTCGGTGAAGTTCCCCTCGACCGCAGTGGCGATCAACGATTTCACGGAGCAAACCTATCACGCCGCGTGCAACCTGGTGCCGCTGCACCCGGCACAACTGTACGGCGTCCTGGGGAATTTTCTGCTGGCGGCCTACCTGTTCACGCTCTACCCCTACCGCAAATATCCCGGGCAGGTCGCGGTCCATTGCATGGCGTTGTACATTCCGATGCGGATCGCGCTGGAAATGATCCGCTGCGAGCCACCGCTGTTCCCGGATCTTCCATGGCATTTTCTGGCCAGCTTGACGCCCTCCATGTGGGTCGGGCTGGTAATGATCCCGCTGCCGATTTTCTGGTGGCGGCGCTGGTCGAATCGATTCAAGGGGCAACCGGGAGCTCAAGCGCATGCAACGGCAATGGCCTGAAAAAGCGGCAGTGACGGGATTCCGTCCGGCGGGGTCGTGCGGTCAGGGGCGGCGAACGCCTCCGAGCGGACCCGAACGATTGCGCGGGGCGGGGCGGGCGACGGGCCCGCTGCTCCTGGCCTGCGGGCTGATCCTGAGCTGCGTGGCGGCCTCGCTGGCCGCAGCCGATGCCGGCGACGGCGGTGGCGCGCCCGCACCGGCGG
>JBOHNC010000516.1:0-2233 GCA_050730415.1 Planctomycetota bacterium | reverse complement strand
GGCCGGGCGGGCGGGGCGGGCCGGGCGGGGGGCGCGGGGAGCGAAACTGGCGCCGCGCCAGCCGACTGCGGCTGTCACGCGGCCGTTCGTCAAGGCTTTTGCCGGGCTCGACTGGTACATCCTGGCCGACCGCTGGCCCGATCCGCGGCTGTACCTGTCGGTGCGCGGCGGCACGACCGAGGTGCCGCACGGGCACATGGACCTGACCAGTTTCCACTGCGTGGTGGGCGGCGAGGCGCTGATCAACACGATCTCGGCCGCGGAATATCTGGACACGACCTTCAGCCCGCGGCGCTACGAACTGTTCGAGATGACGCCGCCGGCGAAAAACGCGGTGCTCATCAACGGCGTGGGTCACGGTCGGCCGGCGCGGGTGAAGTCGCGGGCGCTTGCGGTGCAGGGCTTTCCGGCGGTGCGGATCGACGGCACCGCGGCGATGACGCAGTCGCGCGACGGGCAGCCGGTGGGGTCGTTCTACGGCCGCCTGTTCGTGCTGTTCGGCGCGGCCGGCGTGGTGGTGATCGACCGGGTGAAGCTGTTTCATTTCGCCCGCGCGGAAACGCGGTTGCAGTCGTTGGCTCGCTGGCGGGTGGAAAAGGAGACGGCAGTGGTGCGCGGCCGGCGCGAATCGCTGGCGGCGGCGTTTGCGGCGAGCGTCCCCGCAGTGCTGCAGACGGCGCTGCCGGCGCTGACCACGCCGGGGCACTCGCTGAACACGCTGCGGTGGTGTTCGCGCAGCCTGCATGAGGCGCTGACCTTCGTGACGCTGCTCACGCCCGGCCGCACGCCCGGCCGGGTGACGGTTGAAGAATCGCGCGCGGGGTTGGCGGTGACGGTGCGGATCGGACGGTTCAGCCGGCGCTTGCGGTTGAACGATCGGCTGCTGCCGCGCTAAAGCATTTTTCGATTGGCTGTGAACGCTCTGAAATTGAAGCGCAGGCTTCCAGCCTGCGGTCGGAGCGGGCCCCTGCGCCCGCGGGCTGATCCCAATCTCTACAGTAAATTGAAAAACGCGCTTGCGGCGGGTCAAGGTTGAAAGGGCTTCACAGGGAAGCCCAGGGTTGGCTCGAAAAGCGCAGCGCGCAGACCCAACTCCGGGTGGCGGTCGCCAGGCGGTTCCCTGCGCGATCCGAAGCAGAACCACGCACGCGACCTGCCATCGCACGGAACTGCACCTGGCGGTCAACGAAGGTCGTGGATTTCGACGCATTGCTCGCGACATCGCCTGGGACCGCGCGGGCGGTCGAGGCGACCGCGTTCCCGGGGTTGGTTTTTCGGGCTGCGCCCTTCAAACCAACCCGCGGGCTATCTTCTGTAGCCCTTTCAGGGCAGCGGAAAAGACGGCTCGAACGGCCAACCGGTGCAGAACAGAACGGCGCTCATTGCCTGGCCCGGAGACGAAATCTACGAAGCCGCTGGAAAGGTCGCCTGCGCTCCAACCGATCCGGTCGGCGTGGGTTCCGCCTGCTTTCGCACCGCGCGATGCCTCCGGACAGGTCGTGAAAAAAAATCTACAGGCCGGCTTCGTGCGCGCTGCGGCTGGCGAATTTCGGATCGCGGAAGTGCGCGCCGACGGAATAGCGTTCGTACAGATCCCACCAGTCGGCCGCATCGCCGCTCATGTGCAGCCCGGTATCCTGGCGCAAGAGCTGCAGCGACAGGTCGGCGATTTCGGGGTAGGTGTCGCGGTCTTCGAGACTCAGGATCAGCCCCCACAGCCCGGCGCGGATACCCAGCCGCGCGCGGGCGGCGCGGGCATGCGCGACGATGTAGGCGTTGTTCTCGTGGATCAGCCGTTCGAACACGAGGACGGAGGGATCGTTGGCCGGCGGCGCGGGCGGAATCCGGTAGCCTTCGGCCTGGGCGACGCGGCGCACGCCGAACTGACTGACCTGCTCCCCGCCCCACAGCCGGTAGACCGCCATTTGCGCCAGCGCGTCGATCATGCGCTCGCGCAGGAACAGATCGTTTTCCTGGAAGACCAGGACGCGCAGGAGGCGCTCGGCGGGCGGATACAGCGTCGGGTCGTCGGCGAGCATCGCCAGGGCGTCGCCGCGTTCTTCGGGGCGGCCGTTGGCCAATTTCCGCAGCACGTAGGCGACATCCGGCGCGACCGGCCCGGTCACATCGGTGATCGCCTGCAATTGCCCGGCGGCGGTGGGCGCCGGCGCCGGCACCGTCGTCCTCTACCTGGTCGGGCTGGTGCGGGCGGTCGGCCAGCGCCTCGCGCATG
>JBOHNC010000515.1:0-8166 GCA_050730415.1 Planctomycetota bacterium | reverse complement strand
CGGTCCGAGACGATGTCGCGTTTCCCACGTTTTTCCGCGCGGAAGGTCGCGAGCGACGGGCCGAAATGCATTCCCCTTCGTCGAACGTTGCGTGCGGTTCCGCGCGATGGAAGGTCGCATGCGTGGTTCTGCTTCGGGTCGCGCGGGCGGGTTGCTGCGCACCGCTTTCCCAGCAGATGGCCTCCAGGCTGCGCCTTCCGGTCAACTGCTGGGCTATGATTCTGCCGCGCCTCCGGCGCTAAAATCATCACGCGTGTGGCGGCCGTTTGGGGTGGCTTCCAGAACAGGGTGAAAGCCGGAGCTGGAAGACAAAATAGCACCCAAAGAAGATGGGGGGTAATGAACAGGTCTTCAACGGGCTTCTTCGCGCGATCCGTCCCTTCGGCTCCGGGCGTCTACGCATTTCCCTCGAATGTCCGCAGCCCCGCGGCATCGGCCTATGGCCGATGTAAAAACAAAAAGCGCGAGCGAAGCGCGCGCCCTATCGTATTCTCTTGCGCGCGTGAGTGTGCGGCCGTGGATTGTCTCGCGCCCTTACGTCGGCGGGTTCGCTTCGAGCGCCTCCAGCTCGGCCGGAATCGCCTCATGAAACGCCAGCGGTTCCAGCGGTCGTCCCAGTTCCTCCAGCCGCACCCGCGCCTGCCCGTGAATCCAGCCGAAGGGCAGCGGCGATTCGTTGGCGGCTCGCAAAAACATTTCCGTCGCCTTGTCGCGCCGCCCGTGCGCCAGCTCCCATTCCCCCACGTAATAGCACAGAATATCGCGCGCCACCGGCGCCGTGGACCCGTGCACTTCATCGAAGCTCCGCCGCCCGAGCAGAAAATCGAGCACCCGTCCGTTCACGCCGATGTCCCCCTGCGCATCGGCCTGCTCGAGGTACCGCTGCGCCTGCTGGGGATCGAGCGGCACCGACACGATGGCGCTGCGCAACAGCGCCGTCTGGAGAACCTCGTGTGCCTTGTCCGGATTGCGCATCAGCACCTGGCGGAACGACTGCAGCGCGCGGCGTGGATCGTTCAACATCGACCACGCCAGCCCGGCCAGAATGAGGTTATTTTCTTCGACGCGGTGGGAGCCCATTTCCCCGTCGGGGAATCGCTTCAGCAATTGCAGCGCCGCGCGATATCGCCCCAGCCGGATCGCCACATTGACCTGCGCGATGATGAGCATGGCGCGAATCACCGTCACGTTCTGAAACATCGAGACCGCGCGCTCCATCAGCTGCCACGCCGATGCCGGACGCAGATTCTGAAACAGTCCGTCGGCTTTGTACAGCAGCACCTGCGCGTGGATGAGCGGCGAGAGGTTTCCGCGGGCGAGAATGGCGTCGAGCAACGCGTAGGCCGCTTCGAACCGGCGCGAATACACCAAGGCCCGCACCCGCGGAACCAGCAGATACTTCTGCGTCTGCGGATTGAGCACCATCTCTGTTTCGAATTCACGGGTCATTTTAAGCAGATCGTCGTAGCGGCATTCACCCAAGGCGATCGCGGCCTGCTCGTTCATCAGGCTAATCTGCATTTCCGGATACAGGTCGCCGCGCTGATACAGATCGTCCATCAGCTCTTCGGCCTGGCGGAACCGGAAATCGCGCAGCAGAAAAGCGATCGTCATCGCGGCATGGTGGTTGTACTGCCAGTGGTCGCGCTTGCGCAACCGTTCCCGCGCCATCTTGAGCAGCTCCATCACATGGTCCGGCATTTGCCCGCGTTCCATGAGCTGCGACATTCGCTCCCACACCATCAGGCGGGCGATTTCCCGCGCCTCCGGCGTCTTTGATTCCAGCGCCTGCCGCAGGGCGGCTGTCTCGCCAGCCATGTCCTTCTGCCGCGCCGCCACCAGCGCCTGACCGTAGTGGCAGTAGCCCTGGTAGAACGTTTCCGACAGGCGGGCGAAATGGCTGAGCGCCCCCGGCAGATCGCCCAGTTCAATGCCGCACAGGCCCGCTTTAAACCGCGCGATCAGCCCGGTCTCGGTGTCCGACATCGCGTCGGCGATGGTGAGGTAACGCCGCTGCGCCTCCTCGAACTTCCGCGTGTTGAAATAATCGTCCGGCACCGCCAAGCACGAAACCGTTTCGGAAATGCCCCCGCCGTAGATCGAAATCCGGTGGACTCGCGCGCCCGATCCATAGGTGTACAGCCCCACCCGCGGCCCCGACAGCGGCACCATGTCGCGGTACTCGAGGCACACCTCGTCATCGACCAGCAGCCGCAACAGATCGCCGCGCCGCTCCGCCACCAGCGTGTGCACCACTCCGGGCAGATAGCGCGTCGTGGGATCGACCACGACGTCCACATCGTCCTTCGCAATCTTCGAGCGCACGTTGTAGTTCGCGCCGAACTGAAAGCAGTAGCCGTTGGTGCGTCGATTGCCGCCCACCGGCGGCTTGGCGCTCATCAGGATCGACAGCTCGCCCGGTTCGTCGGGCAGCACCAGTCCTTCCACCTCCACCCGCAAATCGCGCGGGCAGGCCTGGATGAAATGCAGGACTCCCTGGGCCGTTTCGTGAGCTTCCAGGCCGAGCCCTTCGACATCCCAGCGCCACTTGCCTTCCACCTGCTCCCAGGAACCCGGCTTCGGCCGGTCGAGAAAGTTTTCGCGGTAGATCAAATGCCAGTTGGTGCGACCGTCGCGGAACTTCTTCAGTTGCTGGGCCAGTTCCAGCGCCGAGGCCGGACGGTTGCGGCTTTTTTGCGCCAGCGCCGTCATGCAGATGCGCGAAAGCTCCAGCGGAATTCGCCGCTCCGGCGCAACCTTGTGCGGCGGACGGATCTGGCCGGCCTTCACCGAGGCGATGATCTCCTGCATGTCGGCGCCGGTGTGCAGTTTTTGCAGAGTGAGGCACTCGTACAGCGTCACGCCCAGCGCATACACGTCGCTGGCGTAGTCCGGCGGGTGCCCGCTGATGACCTCCGGCGCCATATACGCCGGCGTCCCCGCAATCAGTTCGTGCTTGTCCGGCTGCATGCTCTCGGGCAGCGTGATGCGCTCGTTGGAACTCTCCAGCCGGACCGCTCCGCCGTGGCCCAGGTGCGGGAGCGCCGCCGCGAGCGCGCCTGACGGCCGCGCCGCGGCATGCGCGCGGCCCAGCGGCAGTTCGCTGGAACTTTCCTCCCCGCCCGCCGCCGGCGCAACCGGTCCGCTGGAGTCGATGCTCAGTCCGCGCGCCAATGACCGCGCCGAAATGCTCGATCGCGCCGATCCGGCCCCGGCGGCTCCCAGGCGGCTTGAATCGGCGGTCTCATGCCGGTCGAACAACTCGACCGTGTCGGCCTCGGTCACCTCGCCCGGCGCGGTGATGTCATCGACCGTGGCGCCGCTGGCAGACTGCGAAAGCGTCGACTGAACCAGCGCATCCACGCGCAGCGCCGAAGCGGGCGCAATGTCGGCCGGCAGATGTTTCGGCAGGCGGGCCAGTCCCCAGTCGAGCGTCAGAACCTCGCCGTAGTCGCCGATCATGATGTTGTGTGGCTTGAGGTCCCCGTGAACCACGCCGCGGTGGTGCGCGTAGCCCACCGCCTGCGCGACCTGGATCAGAATGTCCAGCAGGCGGCTGAGCGGATAGCTGTCGCCGGCGGCTTTATCTTTGCGGCGCAGCAGGCGCAGAATCCGGCCCAGGCTGTTGCCGCTGATCGGCCGCATGGTGTAGAAATGTTCGTCGCTGTGGATGGTGTAGATCGGGACGATGCCGGGATGCTGGAGCTGCGCGCTGATCACTGCCTCGGCGAAAAAGCGCCGGCGGCGCCGCGGTTCGCTGAGGTCCCCGCGCATGATTTTCAAGGCAACTTCGCGGCGGGTCTCTTCGTCGAAGGCCAGCAGGACTTCGCCCAAGCCGCCTTTGCCCAAACGCCCCAACACGCGGTAGCGGTTGTTAAAGACCTGCACGTTCGGCGCGGCGGTGCCGTGAGAATCCGCCGGCTTCGGCGGTTCGGATGGAGAAGATGGCGCAGCGTCAGTCAATCCCTGGTTCCTAATCCTGGTGTGTGCACTGCGGCCATTTTAGTCGGCCTTTCGGAATCCCGAAGCGCAGAATTGCTCCCTGCGCCCCACTGGGGCAACATCCTTTTACGCGCCCACCGCGGTCAGCGCGGCCACCAGGCCGTCCACTTCCTCCGGGCTGTGCGCGGCGCTCAAACTGATCCGCAGGCGCGCAGTCCCGGGCGGCACCGTCGGCGGCCGCACCGCCGGGACGTAATACCCCCGCTCGGCGAGTCGTTCCGCCAACCGCAGCGCGGCGCCGTCCGCGCCGACCCAAAACGGGACGATCGCGGCGACCGGCGGGCTTCCCAAGCTCAGCGGTGCTTCCGCGCCATTCCCGCCCGCGCCGGTTCGCGTGTCCCCTCCCAGCGTCGCCAGCCCCTGGAGCAGGCGTTCCCGCAGGGCTGTCAGATGCGCCCGCGCGGCCTCCAGCCGCGGCAGTTCCCGCACCGCGGCCAAGGCCGCGCCGACCGCCGCCGGATTCAGGCCAGTGGAAAACAGAAAACCCCGTCCGGTTTGAATCAGCGCCTCGACCACCCACTCCGCGCCGGCCACAAACCCACCCTGCGCGCCCAGCGCTTTGCTGAGGGTTCCCAGCACCACGACATTCGGATCGCCGGCACATTCAAGCGCCAACCCGGCTCCGGCTGGGCCGACCACTCCGGTCGCATGCGCGTCATCGACCACCAGCACCGCATGGCGACGCATGCACACCGCGTGCAGTTCGGCCAGCGGCGCGGCATCGCCATCCATGGAATACACGCTCTCGACGGCCACGATGCACGGCGCGGCCGCGTGTGCGTGGCGGGCCAGATAGCGATCCAGATCCTCGGGATCGTTGTGTTTGAACCGCTGTACCCGGCTGTGGGCCAGTTTGGCGCCGTCGATCAGACTGGCGTGACACAGGCGGTCGAGCAGCATCGGCGGCGGAGCCTCATATAGCGCGGCCAGTGTCGCCAGCAGCGTGACCGCCGCCTGGTACCCGCTCGGAAAAACCAAGGCCCGCGGCTGGTGCTTCAGCGCCGCCAACGCGGTTTCAAGCTGCTCATGAATCCGCTGGTTGCCGGACAGCAACCGGCTGCCGGTTGCTCCCGCGCCGTAGGCGTCAAGCGCGGCATGCGCTCCGGCCAGCACCGCCGGATGCCGCGCCAACCCAAGGTAGTCGTTGGCGCCGAAATTCACCAGGCGGCGCCCGCCGAGGAGCACCGCCATCGGCGCGCATTCCCCTGCCCTCACCCCCACCCTCGCGTCGGCTTGTTCCACCGCCGGGGTCGGAATCGGGGCCGGGTCCTTGGTCACCAGCCGTCGCAGGCGCTGCTCAGCAACCCATTGTTCGCGCAGGCGCGCCAGGCGCTCGGCCGGCATCACGGGGGAGGCGGGCGTCCCCGGCCCCGGTCCCGGCCCCGGTCCCGGCGACGGCTCGCCGGCGGGTTTGCCTGTTCCGTCAGCGCCCATCTTCGGCCCTTTCAAAAAGCAAACCGCCGACATGCCCGCCGAAGCCGAAATTCAAACTTAGCGCGGCCGCGAACCGCGGCCATTCCGCGCGCCGCGCCGGCGCTTGATCGGCCAGCAGCGGATCGGTCAACAGTTCCAGTGGCTCGTGCGGATCGACGGCTTCCGGCCAGATTCCGTCGGGCGCACTCAAATGCAGCGTCGCCGGCGGCGGGGCGCCGTTTAGCACAGCCACGCAGAGGGCGGCTTCCACCGCTCCCCCGGCTCCCAACAGATGTCCAGTGAGCGACTTGGTGCCGCTCACGACCACCGGCGCGGATGGCGCGATCCAGCCCTCCCGGCGCGCCCAGCCGGCCGGGCCGAACGCGTCGATCAGTTGCGCCGACTCCCAGCGGTCGTTCAAAACCGTGCCGGTGGCATGCGCGTTGACGTACAACGATTCGCAGGGCGGGTCGCCGGCGGAGCCATTTGCTCGCGCCTCCTTGAAGAGCCGGCGGATCAAGCGCGTGAGGGTCCCGCGCTGCGGATGCAGTTCGGTCAAATGGTGCGCGTCGGCCAGCACGGCGGCGCTCACCAACCACGCCAGCGGGCGCGGGTCCGAGTTGGCGTTCGCGCGCCTGTCTGGCCGCAAGCCGGCCTCAAGCAGCAGTAGCGCGCCGCCTTCGCCCAGATTAAATCCGGCGCGGCGGCGATCGAAGGGGCGCATCGGCGCGCGGTCGAGAATGCCCATCCGCAGCATGCTCTGGACCACCGCCGGGTGGAGCGACGATTCGGCGCCGCCGCAGACCACGCCGGCCAGATGGTCGGTGGCCAGCATGCGCGCTCCGGCCGCCAGGGTTGCCACCCCGGTGGCGCAGGCGGCGACCGGGGCAATCCGCGGCCCGCGCAGGTTGAGGCGCTCGGCCACGAATCCACCGGCGGCGTCCGCGGCGAGAATGTCCATTTCTGCGGCGCGGATTCCCCAGCACCCGTCCGCGCCGACGGGGGCTCGGGCATGATCGATCCATCCACCGATGCCGCCTTTCGAGACGGTCACGCTGCAGCCGAAGCGCTCGGGATCGCGGCCGACGATTCGGTCCAGAACCGGTCGCAGATCGTCCGCCATCCCGGCGGCAATGTTGCAGGCGCGATCCACGGAAGGCCGCTCAAGGCCGCCCGTGGCGGAGAATTCGCGCCCGAGGCGGGCGACCGGGACGCCCAATTCGGAGGAAAGTTGAATCGGCGAGCGCTCCGGCCAACGCCAGGCGGCCAGCCGCTCGCTGTCGTCCGCCGGTCCGACATCGGGCCGGAAATCGGGCCGGACATCGGGCTCGACCCGGGGCTCGACCCGGGGCCAGACCCGGGGCCAGACCCGGGGCTCGGCCCCGGGCCAGACCCACCGTCCAGCGGCGCTCCACGCGACTGCGGCAGTCACGGCGACAGGCAGGTGGGACATGGCAGGCATTCCGTGATCGGCAGGCAAGGTGCGAACCGGTTGGCTAGGTCGGGGTCACCTTGGTGCGGGTCCGCAGGCCGACGGCGGAACGCACTTTTTCCATGGTTTTGCGGGCTTCAAACCCGGCGTGGTCGGCGCCGCGTTTGAGCACATCGTTGACGAAGTCGAGGTCGGCGGCGATTTCCTCCCGGCGCGTGCGCAAGGGACCGATGAACTGCTCCATTTTTTCCAGGAGCATTTTCTTCGCGTCGCCGTAGCCCATTCCACCGGCGCGGTAGCGGGCGGCCAGTTCCTGCTGGTCGGCATCGTTGGCGAACAGCGCGTAGTACTGGTAGATCAGATCGGTCTCGGGATCTTTTTTGTCGGCGACGCCTTTGGAGTCGGTCTTCAGGGACATCACTTTCTTTTTCAGGGTGTTGGCGGGCTCGAAAATTTCGATCACGTTGCCGTAGCTTTTGGACATTTTTTCCCCGTCGGTGCCGACCAGCTTGGGGACGGCCGACAGGCGGGCCTCGGGCAGGACGAAGAGTTCGCGATAGGTCGCGTTGAACGAGCCGGCGATGTCGCGGGTCATCTCGACGTGCTGAACCTGGTCCTGGCCGACGGGCACCCAGTTGGACTGGTAGATCAGGATGTCGGCGGCCATCAGCATCGGGTAGCTGTACAGGCCCATGCTGGCTTCAATGCCTTTGGCGACGCGGTCTTTGTAGGCGTGGGCGCGGTCGAGCAGGCCCTTGCCGGTGACCGTCGACAGAATCCAGGCCAGTTCGCAGACTTCGGGGACATCGGATTGCTTGAAGAGCGCGCATTTTTCGGGGTCGAGGCCGAGGGCCAGGTAGTCGATGGCGAGATCGAGCACCAGGGTGCGGAGTTGTTCGGGGCTTTTGATCGTGGTCAGGGCGTGGTAGTCGGCGATGAAATAGAAGGCTTCGCCCTCCGCCTGCATTTTCAGGTGGTTCACGGTGGCGCCGAAGTAATTGCCCAGATGCAGCCGCCCGCTGGGCTGCAGGCCGGAAAGAATTCGCATGACCCTGAGTGCCTCACGTAGGAAAGTGCCGGTCCTCCGAGCGCCCGGTGCGGCCGGTGGGACGTGCTCATTCTACAGCAAGCGCACTCATCGCAGGATCGTTCAGGTGGCATGAATTCAGGTTCGGGCCCCGAAGTGAGCGGATTTTGGGAGGAGACGGGCGCGGGGGAAAAGGACGCGCTGCGCGCGCTTTTTTTTGCACGGGCCTGGAGACTCGTGCCACGGGGCTTCTGACGGAACAAAGCCATATGCGTATATTATGCGCATATTT
>JBOHNC010000514.1:0-5358 GCA_050730415.1 Planctomycetota bacterium | reverse complement strand
CACCAGGCCGGCGCCGACGATGCCGCCGGGCGAACCTTTCATCACCTCGGCGCCGAGAAAATACACGGTGCCCCAGGCTTTCGGCGCGATTCCCGAAAGCGCCCGCAGGGTGGTCGATTTGCCGGCGCCGTTGGCGCCGATGATCGTCACCACCTGCCCGGCGTGAATATCGAAGCCGATCCCGTGCAGGACTTCGCCCACGCCGTAGGAAACACGCAGGTCGGCCACGTGCAGGAGCGGCGGCGCGGCCGGGGTGGGGGAACCGGCGGGAGCGGCGGCTGCGCCTGCGGTGGCGGCGGCGGAAGATGCCGGCACGGCGGGGGCCGGCGGTTTGTGTCCGCCGTCGGCCAGGCCGCCCAGGTAGGCGGTGATGACTTCGGGGTTGGCGCGCACTTCGGCCGGCAGCCCGCCGGCGATCTGGCGGCCGGAATCGAGCACGATGACGCGGTCGGAAATGTCCATCACCAGTTTCATGTCGTGTTCGATCAGGAACACGGTCACGCCGTGGGCGCGGATGCTGCGGATGAGCGCCATCAGGTCGGCGGTTTCGGTCGGATTCATGCCGGCGGCGGGTTCGTCGAGGCAGATCAGTTTGGGCCGCG
Organism: Planctomycetota bacterium; assembly: GCA_050730415.1. GTDB lineage: Bacteria > Planctomycetota > SZUA-567 > H5-PLA8 > JBOHNC01 > JBOHNC01. Next base: position 4,756 of record JBOHNC010000514.1, on the reverse strand, counting down.
CGGCCAGGGCGCGGGCGATTTCGACCCGGCGGCGCTCGCCGTAGGGCAGATCGCGGGCGGGCCGTTCGGCCCTGTCGGCCAGGCCGACGTAGCGCAGCCAGGCGAAGGCTTCGGCGTGGATGCGTTCTTCTTCGCGCCGACGGGCGCCGAACCGCAGCCAGGCCGCGAGTAGTCCGCCGGTGCTGGCCGCGTGCATGCCGGTCACGACGTTTTCGAGCGCGGTCATCTGGTCGAACAGGCGGATGTTCTGGAAGGTGCGGGTGATGCCGATCCAGGCGCGTTCGTGGGCTTGGCGCCGGGTGAGTTCAAGGACGGTGGAACTGGCGGGATCGGGGCGGTATTCCACGCCGCCGGAGGTTGGGCGGTAGACGCCGGTGACGCAGTTGAACAGGGTTGTTTTGCCGGCGCCGTTGGGGCCGATCAGGCTGAGGATTTCCCCGTGGTTCACGTCGAAGCGGATGTTGCTGAGGGCCTTCAGGCCGCCGAAGACCATCGACACGTCGGCGATGCGCAGGATCGGCGTTGCCGCGGCCGGTTTCGCGGCGGCGGCCTGGATCGTGGTGGCGGGTGGCGCGGGCGTTGCGGTCATGGCGCGTCCCTCCGCGCCGGGGCGGGGGCGCTCGGCCAGAGACCGCTGGCGGCGTCTTCCGAATCGGCGGGGGTGGGCTGTGGCCCGCGCGGTGAACCGGGTTCCGGGCTGGAGGCTCCGCCGCCGCGCGATCGGGACCGCAGCCGGCCGAAGACGCCTTCGGGCATGAAGCGCATCGCCAGGATCAGCACCAGGCCGAAGAACAGGTAGCGCAGGCCTTCGTTGATGTGGAAATAGGTCTGGTCGTAGGTGCTGTTCCACCAACCCACCAGGAGGCGCATGATTTCCGTCGCGCTGGCGAGGGCGATCGACCCCACCACCGCACCGCGGTAGCTGCCCAGGCCGCCCATCACCACGTAGCAGACCACCATGGCCGAACCCATGAACAGGAAGCTGGTGTAGTTCAGCGAGGAGGTGAAATAGAATTCGGCCAGCACGAACCCGGCGATGCCGCCCGCCACGCTGGAAATGACGCTGGCCAGGGTGAAGTAGTACACCGGGTTGATGCCGGCGGCTTCGGCGGCGGTGCGGTTGTCGCGCAGCGCGCCCAGCGCGCGCCCGAAGCGGGAAAATTGCAGCCCCAGCACCGCCAGCATCGTGAACAGCAGCGCCGCCGCGATGACGTAGTGATTGTGGATGTCCACCAGCCGGTAGTCCAGGTCGGGCCAGAAATGGACCTCGGGGATGTCGCGCATCGAGGCGGTCCCGCCGGTGATCGGCGCGAGGTTTTTGATGGCCAGCAGAATGATTTCCGAAAAGGCCAGCGTCACGATGGCGTAGTAGTCGCCGGACAGCTTCAGGGTCGGGTAGCCGAGCACCAGGCCGAGCAGGCTCGATCCGACGATCACCGCCAGCATCGCCAGCAGGAAGGCCGCCAGCACCGCGGTCTGGTGGCTCAGACCGGCATGCGCCTGCCAGGCGCCGCTCGCCCAGGCGCCCTCCAACTGCGGCGCCAGGATTTTCAGGAGGTAGCAGCCAAGGTAGGCGCCGAAGGCCGCACAGCCGACAAATCCCAAGTTCAGCATGCCGGTCAGCCCGGTAATGATGTGCAGCCCGAGGCCGTACATCACGCCGACCATGACCAGCGCGGCGACGCCCAGCCAGTCGCGCTGGAGGGCCGGCAACAGCAGGATGACGGCCCAGATGGCCGCGGCGCCGGCCCAGTTCCAGGACGATTGCAGCCCCGGGTTGCGCGGGGGCGGCGGCAGGGCGTCACGGGCGCTCATGACCGGTCCCCCGTCTTGACGTTCATCAGCCCCTGCGGTCGCACCAGCACGGTCACGATCAGCACCAGGAAGGCGAAGGCCAGGCTCCATTTGCTCAGGTCAAAGGCGTTCACCCAGCCGGCGCTCAGGTGCGGCGCGGCGTGGGTCAGCCACTGCCGGAAGTTCTCCGCGCAGCCCTTGATGAAGTTGTCGGCCACGCCCAGGATCAGGCCGCCCAGAGCCGCGCCGGGGAGATTCCCGATTCCGCCCATCACCGCGGCGGAAAAGGCGATGATGCCCATTTCGAAGCCCATCGTCGGGTACAGGTTCTGCGGCGGCAGGCTGAACAGGCCGCCGGCCAGCCCGGCCATCGCGCTGCCCAGAAAGAAAGTGGCGGCGATGACCATCTCGACGTTGATGCCCATCAGGCGGGCGGCTTCCAGGTCGGTGGAGCAGGCTCGCATCATCATGCCCAGGCGGGTGTTCATCACGACGAAGCGCAGCAGGCCCAGGCAGACGAGGGCGGCGAGGATGAGCGCCATGTCGCGGGGGGTGAAGTAGTTGTCGCCCCACAGGCGAAATTCGTGAGTGACGCGCAGGGCTTCGGTCCAGGACATGGCATTTTTCATTTCGTTGGAAATCCGCGGCTGCGGCGGCACCGGCTTTTCTTCCCAGGCGCCGGTGAAAAAATCGCGGCGCCGTTCGGCTTTGAGGGCGCCGCGCGCGATCAGGCTTTGGCGTTCGGCCGGATCGGTGATGCGCGTCTGGACCTCCATGAACCCCGGCAGCAGATCGGCGCCGGTGACCGGATCGTTGGCGTAGGATTTGCTTTGCTCGCCAAAGGTGATTTGCGTCGCGTTGACGAGAAAAATCGACATGCCGATGGCGGTGATGAGCAGGTTAAGCCGCCGGGCGTTGCGCAGCGCCTTGTAGGCGATGGTGTCGATGGCGATGCCGAGCAGGCCGATGGCGGTCATCGACAGGGCCAGCGCAAGCAAAAACGGCACGTGCACGTAGCTGAGCCAGCAGCCCAGGCCGCCGCCGGCCGCCAGTGCCGGCAGCGCCGCCGCGAAGCGAGCCGCGCCCAGCCGCCGCGGCAGCAGCCGGTAGGCCACCACATAGCCAATCGCCGCGAGGTACAGGGCGGTCGACCAGAACTGCGCCGCGGCCAGGGTCTGGACATGGGTGGCCGGATCGTAATTCACCGCGGGCGTCAGGAAGCTCCAGGTGAAAAACGCGCCCAGCATGAAAATTTCCGAGTGCGCAAAATTGATCAGCTTGAGGATGCCGTACACCATCGAGTAGCCCACCGCGACCAGCGCGTAGGCGGCGCCGATCGGCAGTCCTTCGATCATGCTGGCCGGATTGTAGATCAGCGCGGCCAGGAGCAGCGCAGTCAGGACGCCGGGAAATATCCACGCGGTGCTGAAGCGGAACGGCCGGCTTGGCGGTACGGAGGGAGCCTCGGGTTCAAAGCTTTGCGGCAGGCGGGCGCTGAGCGCCGCGGGGGGCGCCGATGGCTGAGAGGGCTGGGGCGTCCGCGGCGACGGGGAGGGTGGGGGAGGGGACGAATTCGGGGGGTGCGCCATCCGAGGGATTTCCTCAATCGCTGCGCAGAAACTTAATGCCCACCCTGTGAATTAATCTTACCCCATTTGCGCGAATGGCTTTTACTGGATAGATACAAAATTTTGGTCACTGGGAACGGTAAATTACCAGAACAGAATGGATAGGTCCCTATTGCGTTCGGCTATAGAGCAATTCGCCTTAATATTTCTTTCCCCAATGCCGCGAATTCCTTTTTTGCCTCATCGACTTGCGGATAATGCCCAGAATTAACATGGCCGCGCAATTCGCCAATCGGTAGGCCGATATCCTGTGCAGATGCTGCCAAACTGTGAAAATGTTTTACATCCCCTACTTTGTTAGAAGCCTTAAGAAGTACTAAGCGCTGGTCAACTTTTCGGAGCTCGTCAACCACCCGTGTTTTTACCCGTGGCGCAATTTTCGCTTCCCAATAGCTGTGGGGGTTAGCTTTTCGAAGCCCGGAAGAAACCTTGAATGCGGAAGATATATAACCAAGGTATTTAGGCTGACCGGATGGCAAAGTCTTTTTCGCCTCCTCTGACGCGAGACTCAAAACGGTTCGCCAGTCGGTGACCCACCTGGATATTGCCCTTCCTACAGTGGTTAGGGCGCGGAGTGAAAATAGATCTGCGGCAACTGGAGTGATAAAATAGTCCGACGAGAGTAGAATTGACCGGTTTAAAGCACCAACATTCGGACCGACATCGTAAAGCACAATGTCTGCTCTAAGCTTGCTGGCAAGTTGACCTGTCATTCTAAAGAGGGAACTTGTGACGTGGTAGCCTCTAGGCTTACGTGCGAATGAATCGGTCCATGCGGCCGGTAATTCTTCCTCATAATCCGCAAGAAGCACGTCACCGGGAGCAAGCCAGACTGTATCGCCAACCTTCTTTGGAATAATTTCCCGTATGTCTCCGGTGCCGTGTACAACGGGCTCAATCGCAGACCAGACGGTGCCACTTGCAGAGGCACCTTCCGATTCGCCAAGCATGGCATCCAACGAGGGCTCATCAATATAAAAGGCTGAAATATTACATTGCGGGTCGGAATCGACGATTAATACCCGCTGGCCCAAATCTGCCAGGGCGTTTGCTATATTAATTGTCAGGGTTGTCTTACCAACGCCACCTTTGTGATTGAAGAGCGTAAGGGAATGCATAAGATATTCCTTCAAATTATGGCGGCCCCATTATTGAAACGACCGCCTTCGTTCAAATTTAATGACGGCACGAAAAAATCTCAAATGAAGCTAGTGTAGTTAGTCGTATTTGATGCAACATATATGGGACTTGCGGTATCTCCTCTTTTGAAGAGGATGATACCCATGCGCAAAGCTCCACCGATTACTCTTACCGCTGACGACCGTGAGACGCTC
>JBOHNC010000513.1:0-21856 GCA_050730415.1 Planctomycetota bacterium | reverse complement strand
CGGTGCTGGTCGCCGCTCAGCAAGCCGACGAACCGGACTGCACTTTCGCCGGCTACGCCTACCGCGCCATCGGCCTCGGCTTGATGTTCGGCGTCGCCCTGTCCATCGCGCTGGGCCTGGCCACCGGCTCCATTTGGATCGGCCTCGATCTGTGCCTCGCGTTGGCCGGCCTGGCCTGGCTGGGGGGATTGCTGCGCGCTGTCGGCCTGATCCGTCCCCGCGCAACCGACCCTGCGGGTGGTGCGTCGGAGCCCGGGGCCGCCGGTCCGGCGGCCCCGCACGAACCCACCACGCCCGCCACCGTGCCGCCTGCTCCGGCCGCCGCCGCCACGGAGCCGCCCGGCGATTCCATTCTGGCGCCCCTGGCCGGCGCGCGCCGCCCCGTCTCCCGCCGCGATCATCTGCTGCTGCTGGCGCTGCTCGCGGCAACCTTCCTGTTTTTCCTCGGCGCCGAGTTCCACACGCGCCGCCTGTTCGATCCCGACGGCAACGACCACGCCGTCTGCGTCCGCTGGCTGCTCGACACCGGTTCCCTGCGTGAGCCCTTTCCCGCCCACCCGGTGCTGCACTACATCGACGCCTATCCTCCCGCCTACGATCTGATCGCCGCCGGCCTGGGCAAAATCTGCGGCGACCGCGCCGCCCTGCCCCTGAAGTTGCTCACCGCGCTGCTGATCGCGCTCAGCGTTGCCTGGCTATTCGGTCTGATCGTGGAACTCACCCGCCGCCCCGCGCTGGCCCTCTGGGCGGCCTTCTTTTTCGTGATGGCACCCAACAACCTGACCGCCTTCATCTGGGCCCATGCCTTGGCCTTCGGCCTGTTTCCGCTGCTGACCGCGCTGGAAATCCGGCTGCTGCGCCGCTTTCGAGCCAGCGATTTCCTGGGCGTCGGTCTGGTGCTGGGCGGCATCTGCATGACCGCGGCGTCACCGGGGCTGAAGGCAATTCCCTGGGCCGGCGTGCCGGTCCTGACGGCGCTGATCGGCGGGCGCTGGCGTGCCGCCGGCCGAGTCTTCGCCGCCGGCTGTCTGGCCGGCCTGATCGCACTCATCTGGTGGGGGCCCATGTTCGCCAAGTACCCCTCCTACCACGCGCTGTGGCGGGCGCAGTTGGCGCCGGAGATCATCCCCACGGCCGACACCCACCACTGGACCGCCCCGCCGCTCATCCACTCCGCCGGTTCCGGCGACAGCGCCATCAACCTGGGCGTGAATTTTCTGGGCTGGGATCACGCCGGAGAAGGCTCCGAATCGCCCACGCTGCCACTCAGCCTCGGCTGGGCGCAGACGATTTTCACGCTACTGGGCCTCAGCGTCGCCGCGACCGAACATCTGCGCCGCCGCGGCCACGGGCTGCGCGCGGCCATGGGGTTGCCGGCCGCCGATCTGCTCTGCTTCCTCTTGATGCTCTACGCGATCCTCGGCATGCTCGGCCCCGTGACCGGGCTGGAACTGTACTCCTACCGCTTCCTCCTATTTCTGACCGTGCCCTGCGCCTACTTCGCCGCGCGCGGACTGAACGCCGTCGCCGCCGCGCCCGCGCCGACCGCCGCGGCGGTCTTTGTGCTGCTGGCCGTCGCCTTCGTCGGCAGCCAGTTTCAATATGCCTGGCTGGCGCAGAGTCTCGGCGTTGCCTACTGGCTGCGCATGACGATGCTCGCCACCCTGGTCGGCTGGCCGTTGCTGGGCTTTGTCCTGAGTCGCACCTCCGGCACGGTGGCTCCGTCCGCGCCGGTTGCCACCGCCGATTCGTTCGCGCCGCCGCGCCGCCCTGGCGCGGTCGCCGCCGCCGCCTGCGGCGCACTGGTGTTGTTCAGCCTGTACGGTGGCGGCCTGAATCGCTACTATGTCAGCTACTGCATGCCGGTGACCAATACCTACACCGAAAGCGTCGGCCGCTCCAGCGAGGACGACATGCTCGACCGTCTCCCTGACGAACTGCCGGTCGGCACCATGGTCTACCCTGCCGATGGACGGGACCTCGAACGCTTCGTCGTGGCGCACGAAATGCGCGCGCCCATTTTTATGCAGCTCGACGATGCCGCGCTCGATCGCCTGCTGCAGACCGATCCCGCCGCCTTCGTCGCCGCGCTGCGCGAGTACGGCGTGGACTGCGTGTTCCTCGGGGCGAGCTACTACACCCACCTGCTGGACCGGTCCGGCAACAGCCTGCGACTGGACCAGGAGCGCGTCACGGCGATCGAAGCCGCCCTCGCGGCCGTGCCCGGCGTCACCCAGGTCGCCGCCGAACCCTCCCCGCATCCGCCCTTCGCGCCGACCGTTCTGCTGCGCCTGGGCCGCTGATGAATCTGCCATCACCGCGCGCACGCATTTGAAGTGCGGCGGCGGGGAATGACACGCGTGTCCGCCGCCTTTCTCAGGCGCGGCTTGACGCGCCGGGATTGGGATTTCTCCCCCTCCCCGATTTGCACTCGTTTCAACGGCCCCATGGGCAGGGCTGCCCATCGAGATCGGGTCATCACGGCCCCTGTCCCTGCAACTGCTCCGCGGCGCTCCACGGATCGTTGAGGTTGGTCTTTTTCATGTTGACCCCTTTCGGCGCCAGCCCTTTCAAGCTGGTGCCGGTCACCGAGTTCCCGCCCATGTCCGCCGCCAGCGATTTGGAAATGCTCGACCAGAATATCGTCGTCGTCAACCCGACCAGAATCAGTCCCGCAAAGGTCCCCACCGCCACCCAGAAAATCGGATCCTGCTTGTAGGGCTTCTCCAGCGGATGCGGCTGCGCCGGCCGGAGCATCCCCGTCGTGCGCCGCGGCCCCGAGCCAATCCCGGACCCAATCCCCGAACCGGTCCCCGCCGACGCCTCGCCCGCGACCGCAGCAACGGCCCCGGCCGCACGCGCCGCGCCGCCGGAAGCCGTCCGCACCGCGGTGCGCGGCGCGATCAGCGTCGGCAGTTCGGCCCCGCCGCCTTCGGGCGGCGTCACCAACGTCGGTTCGGCCGCCGCCGGCTGCGCCCGACCCCCGCCCACCGGCCGCTTGGGCAGGCTGGCGTTGCGCCGCAGATTTTCGCAGCGCTTCAGCACATCCTCGTAGGACGGCCGCCGGTTGCGGTCCGGCTGCAGCATGTCCTTGACCAGGAGGTCGATTTCCGTCCGGATTTCCGGGAAGCGCTGCCGCGGCGTGGGGACTTCCCCGCGCGCCTTGCGCTGCACGATCTTCATCAGCTCCGGATCCGCGAAGGCCGGCTCGCCCACCACCGCGTGATACAGAATGCAGCCCAGCCCGTAGATATCGGTGCGGTAGTCCACGCCGTCGGGATCGTTGAACTGCTCCGGCGACATCGTGGCCGGCGTGCCCATCACCGTCCCGGCCGCCGTCAGTTGCGCCGCCTGATCGCGGTCCTGGGAACTCGGCCGCGCCAGCCCCAAATCCACCAGCTTCGGCAGGAAACGGAACTCGCCGCCCCCGCCTGCGGCGCCCGGCTTTTCCGACCGTTCGGCCCGCGCCGCGAGCAGTACATTCTCCGGCTTTACGTCACGGTGGATGATCCCCTTTTCGTGCGCGTATTTCAGCGCTTCGGCCAGGTTTTGGAGCAACTCAACCGCGTCGGCCTGCGCCACCGGGCCGTTTTTTTCGATCCACTCCCGCAGGTTCGGGCCGTCGATGTATTCCATCACCAGGTAGCATTCGCCGCCGGCGGTGGTGCCCGCCTGGTGGCAGATCACGATGTTGGGGTGGTGCAGCCCGGCCAGCAGTTTCGCCTCGCGCCGAAATCGTTCGACGAATTTGGGATTGTCCAGGCTGAGGTTGGTCGGCAGCAACTTCACCGCAACCAGCCGGTCCAGATACGGCTGTCGCCCGCGGTACACGACCCCCATCCCGCCCTGGCCGATCCGCTTCTCGATCTCCACGTCGGGAATGGTCGGCTCCCCGCCCGCCGAGCGGCCCGGCGCGGGCGTAGCGGATGCCGCGGGCTGGGCGGGCTGCGCAGCCTGGGCCGGCGCGGCCGGTTGCGGCGCAAACGGATTGCGCGGCGCGAAAGGATTGCGAGGCGGTGGTTTGTCGGTCATGGCTGTTTGGTGCTGCGGGGTGACATTGGGCCGTCAAGCCTATCAATGGGGCTGGCGCGACCCGACCGGCCCGATAATAGGCACGCTTCGAATATTGTAGCCAGTTCGCTCCGCCTTCGCCTCACCCGGTTGGCTGAAAACCCGCTCGCGCCGCAGTCCGGTATAATCGATGCACGCAACCCCGCGCAAGCACCGCGCCAAGGAGACCGCCTGCCACCATGCGAAAGACCATGCGCTTCCTGAAGGAATTCGTCTCCCGCCCCACCAGCACTGGCGCCATCGCGCCCAGTTCCAAGTTCCTCGCCAACCGCATGGTCGACTGGATCGACTGGTCGCAGGCGCACCGGGTGGTCGAATATGGCCCGGGCCAAGGCAGTTTCACCGGCAAAATCCTGGAACACCTTCCGCACGGCGCCAGCTTCTTCGCGGTCGAACTCAACCCCAACCTCGCCGCCGAATTCCGCCGCCACTACCCGCAGGTCAAACTGTACGAAGAATGCGTCAGCAACATCGCGCGCCTGTGCGAACAGGAAGGCTTCGATCAACTCGACTGCATCGTCAGCGGTCTGCCCTGGGCGGGCTTCAGCGAAGAACTCCAAAGCCGCCTGTTCGAACCGATGCTGAAAATTCTGAAGCCCGGCGGCCAGTTCGTCACCTTCGCCTATTACAACGGGGTTCTTTTACCCGCCGGCCAGCGCTTCAAGCGCCGCCTGAAGTCCAGTTTCTCCGAAGTCACCACCAGCGGCGGTGTCTGGATGAACCTGCCCCCCGCCTTCGTCTACCGCTGCCGCAAGTAGCCGCTGCCGTCGGCAAATTGCCCAGCGCCAACTCTCTTTTCTTTTCCCAAAGCCCCCAAGCCCAAAACCTAAAAATCAATGTGCTCGGTGTCTTCGTCGTGGTCCAGCCGCGTCGCTTCGCCGTCGAAGCCCTCGACCAGCCGGTCGATGGTGACCTTGATCGAGCGCACTTCGCGGTCGGTCATGCGTTTGATCGCCACGCTGATCCGCTTGCGAACTTCCATCACCACGTCGGGGATGAAGCGGCCGTATTCCAGCGCCAGGCGCAGTTCGAGAATCACCGCCGTGTCGCTGGTTTTGACGTGGATGCCCTTGCCGTGGCCGGTGAGCATCTCAAAAAAGCTGCCCTTGACGTCGACCACGCCGGGAATCGAACGCGCCTCGCGGTAGGCGATCTCGAAAAAGACCGGGTCCTCGATGCTGGTCCGGCCGGTGCTGTCGAGCCCGCGCTTTTCGAGCTCCCGCCCGCTGACGGTGTCGCCGAAGGCCCCTTGCAGCGTCGGCACCGCGGGTAGCGCCGGCAACTGGTCGCTTTTGCGCGCGGCCTTCAATTTGGGATCCGACTTTTCCGGCGTGCTGCCGGGCGGCGGCGACGCAGGCGAAGGCTCGGGCGTTTCGGGCTCGCCCGGTGCGCCGGACTTTTTGCTCATCGCCGCTCCTTTCGAAGGCTACTTGATGCCGCGGATGTGGACGTTCACGATCGCTGTCAAACCTGTCAGCCGTTGGAGTTCGTCGACCACCGCCTTCTGCACGGTGCCGCTGACCTGGGTGATCCGTCGGCCGTATTCCACGAAGATGTCGATGTCGTAGGAGACGGCGCGGCCCTTGACCGAGGTCACCTTGACCACCGGGCCGGACTCCGCGCGGGCGCGCGTGAGCCGCGCCAGAATGCCCGCCGCGTTGGCCGCGCCGAAGTACAGGCCATCCACGTTGCGGCAGGCGTGCTTGGCGATCGTCGCCAGCGCGTCCTCGGCGTACACCAACTCGCCGCCGGGCAGCGCCTCTTTGCCGGTCATGCACCACTCCAGAAATTGCCAGTCGCGTATTATACGCACCCAGCGCAGGGGGGGAATGCAGCGCGCTCCCTTTTGAACCCGCCTGTTTGCGCGGCCGGTACAATCGAAGCGGCCGAGCAGCCCGCCAGCCTGGAAATTCCCCATGCCCGACGATCCCCGCCAACCCGATCCCCCGCCGTCCAACCGGCCCACCGGCGAAGCGCGCCCCCCAGGGCCCACCGGACCGAAATACGTCTACAGCCGCGAACAGTTCATGGCCGAACGGGACGCCACCGAGCCGCTCGGGCCGGCCTTCAACGCGCCCTTCGATCCCACCCTGGCCGAGCGCTACCCGGAACTGTATCTGCGCGGCCTCCGCGCCTTCAATCTGCTCGAAATGTTCGACTGCCATGAACTGCTCGAAGCCGTCTGGAACGACGCCGTCGACGACGAACGCGTTTTCGTCCAAGGCCTGATTCAAATCGCGGTCGCGATTTTGCATTGGGAATCGAAGCACAAGCCGGGCGCGCTGAGCGTCTTCCGCACCGGGCGATCTCTCCTGGCCGAATTCCCCGCGCAGTTCATGGGCGTGCCGGTGCAAGCATGGCTGGCCCACATCGACGCGCTGTTCGCTCCGCTGCTGGCCGCGCCCGGCGACGACCTGCCCGACCTCGACTACCGCGCCATTCCGCATCTGACCGTGGACGGCCGCGAACCGTAACCCCGAGCCCACCGCGCCCCCGCTTGTATCCCTAATCGCAAGCTTCGCTTGCGAAAATGGTTGCACGTGAGGGCGCGTGCGCTCCCAGGGTAACCTTCCTAGCGGACGGCCTTCCGCCGGCTCCAGTAGGATTGGAAATTGCTCATGTTGTAAAGCGGGGGGCGCTCGCGCTGCATCAGCCGGGATCGGCGGCCGCGCCAATCGCTGTGATACAGCCAGATGCGGTCGTGGTCCCAGAGCATCAATTCGTCCAGCCCGTCGTCGTCGAAGTCCTGCGCCAGCGCGCACAGGCCGGGGCCGCCATCGTCGGGCAGGGGCGAGACCAGGTCGCCGCCGCCGTCGATCAGGCCGCCGGCATAGCCTTGTGCCGGACGGATGCCGGACAGCAGCATGTATTCCACGCCGCTGGCGTCGAACAGCACCGGCTGCAAGGTCGAGCCGATCACCGGGAAATCGCGCGTCCAGAGGCGCTTGAACGTGGAATCGAACAGGCTGGTGATGCCGCGGTTGCCGTGGAACAGGACGGTGCCGAGACACAGCCCCGACACGTCGGCGCGGAATTTGCCCAGGGCGATGCGCTGCACATGGCCCATCACCCGCTGGTGGATGTCGTAGCCAGGGGTCAGCGTGAGCAGGCCGTCTTCGCCGGCGGCCATCACAATCACGTCGGGGCCGGTGGCGTTTTCGTCCAGCGGGCCGGCGTAGATCGCGTCCTGGTGGTCGGTCAGGAACACGCGGCCGACGGTTTTGCCGTCGGCGTCGAGGTGGCGGTAGCCGTTCAGGACGTCGTCGCGGTGCGCGTCGCGTGGGCGGTAGGGGATCGGGAAATGGCCGTGGACATTGGTGCAGCGCCAAAGTTCCTCGAAGCGGTCGCTGAAGGCGATGGTCTGGTGGTAATGGCCGGACAGAATAATTTCGCGGCGCGCGTTGGCTCCGCGGCCGGTCAGATCGACGAAGGTGATCGCGCAGGCGGGCAGGTGCGCTTCGCCGTCGTCGTACTGGCCGCCCCAGTGATTCAGGTTCGTTTTGTAGACCTCGGGCAGTGGCGTGGGGGCTGGGACGGGGGCGGAAAACTTGACGGCCCCGGTGGCGCCGTCGAGCGCCAGCAGTTTGTGGTCCATCACGCAGACGACTTCGTTTTTGCCGTCGCCGTCGATGTCGCCAATCTGCGCGGGCGGATCGCCGGAGGTCTCCGGCGTGGGCACCGGCGGCTTGCTGCCGCGTTCCCAGAGCAGTTTGCCGTCGAAGCTAAGCGCCGCGAGGTAGGCGGCGCCGGGATTGCGTTTCGGATGCAGGCGGGTGAGTAAAAAATCCAGGCGGCCGTCGCCGTCGAGGTCGCCCAGGCGGATGCGGCGGCCGCTGCCGAAGCCGCGGGTGTCGAGCTGTTTCCAAAGTACCGCCTGGCCGGCTTTTTGGCGTTTGCGTGCCATGCGTTTGGTGGCTTGATCGCGGCGCAGATTCAGGGCGCCTTCCGCCGCTGGCGTGCAGCGCACGGTGATCGGGCCGAAATCGGCGGGGCGCGCGGCAAGCACGCCGATCATGCCGGCCGGATATTCGCTGTCTTGCGCGCGGAGTTCCAACCCGGCGATGGTGGCCGTGAGCCGGCGGCCGCGGAGTTCCACCGCGATGGAAAAGGGCCGGCCGGCGGTCAGCGCCGCGAATTCGTCCGGATCGAGGGAGCGATGGGCCAGTACGTCCCAATTGTTGGGGGTGATGCGTTTGAGGAGCTTGGCCTGGCCGTCGCTGTCCAGTACGGCGGCGTAGTGGCGGGTGGAGTCGAGGAAGCGGGCCAGCAGCCCTACCGGCCCGCCGAAATGCTCCGGCCCGGTCTGCGCCGGCCGCAGCGTGATTTCGGCTTCGACCCGGTAGTCGGTCCAGTCGAGGCCGCCCTTGCCCATGGAGACGTTGTCGTAGGGCCCGGCGGTGATGCGGCCGCGCAGCCGCCGGCCGGCAGGAGTTTCGACGCATTCGAAAGGCGCGCCACCCCAGCCCCAATGCCCGACTTTGCGCTGCCAGCCGTCGAGGTTGTCCTCGGGGTGGGCGGGTTCGGCGTGCATTTCGCGGTGCGGGCCGTCGCGGAATTCCTGGACCGGTCCGGGGCGCAGGCCGCTGAAATCGTCCTGCAAGAGGGTTTTTTCGTCGGACATAACCTATTCTCCGATATTCAGTTGCAGAAGGCTGGAGCGGTGGATTCGGCGCTGGGGCGAAGGGTTTGGACGGTGGGGTGGGGAGCCGGCACACAGGGTGCATTTTCAGCTCGGCCGTGGTTTCATGGAGTATAATAGTACTCGAAAGTGTTCTCCCCGACGGGTGCGGGCGTCCGGGAATTTGGAATCCTTCCCGCGCTTTTTTGTGCCCCCATCCGTCGGGCCTGCAAGCGTCCCACTCCCCCCGCTGGGTTTGCTGCTCGAAACGACCGCCGGTTCGGTCCGGAGAAATAGAATGCCCTTGAAGCCCGCAGCGCGTGGCGTTGCGCAACTTGCCTCTGATGAACTGCTCGAAAAGCCGCCAACGATCGATCTCAACCGGATCGAGCAGGCGGTGCGTGAAATTCTGGTCGCAATCGGCGAAAATCCCGAGCGGGAAGGGCTGAAAGGCACCCCCGACCGGGTGGCGCGCATGATGCAGGAGATTTTCGGGGGGCTCAAGGTAGACCCCGCCGACTGTCTCGAGACGGTTTTCACCGAAGAGAAGTACAACGACGTGGTGCTGCTACGCAACATCGATTTTCATTCGGTGTGCGAGCACCACCTGCTGCCGGTGGTCGGGGTGGCGCATGTGGCCTACCTGCCCAATCGCAAGATCGTCGGGCTGAGCAAGCTGGCGCGGCTGGTCGAAGGGTACGCGCGGCGGCCGCAGATTCAGGAACGGATGACGACGCAGATCGCCGATGCGCTGCACGACCGGCTCCAGCCCAACGGCGTGGCTGTCTACATCGAAGCCACGCATATGTGCATGACCATGCGCGGCATCAAGCGTTCCCAGGCGACCATGATCACGAGCGCCGTGCGGGGGGTCTACGCCAGCGACGAAAGCCGCCGGCGGGAGATTCGCGCGATGGCGTTTGCGCCGCAAAGCCCGGCGTGACCGGGCGGGGCTGCCGCCGGTACATTTAGATGGCGGATGAAATGTTCGCGGGTGGGCGCCTGACGGTTTGTCGGGCCCGTGCGCGCGGTTCGTTTCGCCTCCGTATCGAGATCGCCGCCGCCATGGTTCCTGTCGCTCGCCCAATCCTCCATGTTTTTTTTCTGACGGCGCTCGTCGCGTTGAGCGCCGGGGTGTTTGCGCCGGTCCAGCGGCTGGCGGCGGCGCAGGCGACGGTTGTTGCCTCCCCCGCGCCTGCGGCTTCGCCGGTGCCGGCCGACAAGATTGAAACCATCCGATTGAAGAACGGCTCAGACATCATCGGCGAGGTCGTCGCGCAGGACGCCGCCATGCTGGTGGTTTTCAACGGCGCCGGGAATCTGGCGATCGCGCGCGACCAAGTGGTGTGGCGGCACAAGGGCGGGGCGCTGGAGGCGGATTCCTCCACGCCGGCGGTGCTCGAACACAACGTGGTCGCGAAGCCGGTCAGCGACGCGCTGCTGGTGGAGGCGCGTGCGGCGCCGACCGAGTCGCTGGGATCGCCCATATCGCCCGATTCGGCGGTGGGCGCGCGGCCGCGTCGCGGTGAAGGAACGTTGAACGAGGTACTGGCCGAACCGGAGAGCTACCTCGACACGCTGGCCGAGCGGGTTTCCGGGGCCGGGCCGGGGCCTGTACTGATCGAACTGGAAAGTATCTACCGCTTCCGCCCCGTCAACCGCCAGGTGGCCTACGAGCACCTGGGCGCCGACGAAGCGGAGGCGGTGCGGCTGACTCGCCCGATCCTCAGCATGACCAAGCAGGCGCTGACGGCGGAACTCACCACCAGCCCCTATTCCAACGAGGAAACCTTCGGGAACGGTCTGATCGGCAGGCTGACGCTGCCGGACATTCGGCAGTTGGTGGCGCTGCGGCGGATTCTGCACGCCTTCAACACGGAGAAGACCTACACCTACGCGGTGAACGCCACGTTCACCGATCTGCTGGATTTGCGCCGGCCCATGGGCGATTGCAACTCATCGGCGGCACTGGTGGACCAGCTCATGATCGCCTCCGGCTATGGCCGCGGGCTGGAGCTGTTCGAGGATGTGGCCGGCCACCACGCGGTGCTGATGACCACCTGCACCGAGGACAGCCGGCACTATTTCGGTGAGACGACGGGGGGCTTTCTGAGCGGCAATCCGCGCTATCAGCACATGGCCGAAGACCCGGCGACCTACCTGACCACGCCGGTGGCGAGCTTGATGGACGAAGGGTATCCGCCGGGGCTGAGCGACCTGCAGAATCTGCGGCTGGCGCTGATCGTGCGGCTGACTTCGCCGGACGAATGCAGCCACGACAATTTCAAACACTATTTTGTGGTGTACATCAACGATTGTCTGGAGGCGCACGACACGGCGTCGGTCCAGGGGTGGGCGGCGATCTACGACCGAGTCGAAGGCGCCGGCGCGTATGAGGCGCTCCCGCGCAGCACGGTTGCGACCGCCGGCGCCAAATAGGGCGTGCAGCGCTGGGCGTCAATAGACCAAAATCGATTCGAGTTTTCGGCCGGGGAGTTTCTGGCGGCCTTTGAGCGGCGTCAGTTCGATGCAGAATAGCAGGCCGGCGACCTTGGCACCGGTCAACGCGACCAGTTCGGCGGCGGCGTTGGCGGTGCCGCCTGTCGCCAGCACGTCGTCGACGATCACCACCGTGTCGTCGGCGGTCAGGTCGCCTTCGTGCAGGTGCAGTTCATCGAAGCCGTATTCGAGGCTGAAGCGGCGGACGTGGGTTTTGCGCGGCAGTTTGCCGGGCTTGCGGATCGGAATGAAGCCCTTGTGCGCGCGCTGGGCCAGCGCCGCGCCGAATATAAACCCGCGGGCTTCGATGCCCACGATCTTGTTCACCGGCCGCGCGGTGGCGCCCTGTTCCCAGCTGGTGACCACCTGGGCCATGGCGTCGATGGCGGCGCCGAAGGCGGCGGCGGTGGAAAGCAGCGGAGTGATGTCGCGGAACAGGATGCCGGGCTTGGGAAAGTCGGGCACGTCGCGGACATAGGTTTTCAGCTCGGCGGCGGCGACGGGCACGTTCATCGGTGGGATCTCCTGGTGGTTGAACCGGCGGGTCGAGCCCGTGACCGGGCGGATCGGGGTGTTCTTGCCGATTGTCGGGCGTCCGCTTTGGCGGCGCGGCGCGCGGCGAACAGGGCATGCAGGATGCCGCGGGCGTAGGCGCTGGCGACGAAATCGATGAAGCGGGTGAAATCGCCGGGAGCCTGTTCGTCGGCGGTGTCCGAAATGGTGCGGATGACGCTGAAGGGCACGCCGTACTCGTAGCAAACCTGGGCGACCGCGGCGCCTTCCATTTCGACGGCGACGACATTGGCAAGGCGGCGCTTGAGTTCCTGTTTGTCGGTGCGGCGCGCGAAGAACTTGTCGCCGCTGGCGATGTCGGCTTCGAAGACGCGCGGCGCAGCGAGGTGGAATTCCCGCTGCACGGCCGGGGGCACGGCGGCGGCGAATCCTTCGGCCAGAAAAGTCCGTGCGGCGGCCGCCAGTTCTGCACGGCGGGCCGGGGTGGTCTCGATGGCGGTCACGCCGAGCAGGGGGATTTCGTGTTGCGCGAACAGCGGGCGCGCGTCCATGTCGTGCTGGTAGAGCCGCTCGGCCACCACCACGTCGCCGATTTTCAGGCGGGGATCGGCGGCGCCGGCGACGCCGGTGAAAATAATTTCCTCGACGCCGTGCTCGAGGATCAGGTGGGTGGCCGTCGTCGCTGCCGCCACTTTTCCGCAGCGCGAATACACCAGCACGGCGGGCTCGCCGAACAGCGTGCCGTGGTGGTAGCGCCGCCGGCCGCGTTCGACTCCGTCGGTGCTCGCCGGTTGACCGCGGCGTCGTACGGTACCTTTCGCGGGTGCGAGCGGCTTCAGTTCCCGCAGCAGCGTGTGGATTTCCTCGTTCATTGCACTCAGGACGCCGATGGTCATCGTTCGCTCTCCGGCGTCAGCGCGCCTGTTCCAGAATCCATTCCAGTTGCTGCGCGTTCAGGGCGACCGGGTTGAAGCGCATGCTGCTCCCGCCGCGGGAATCGGCCAGGATGGCGGGGTAGTCCTCGCGCCGCACGCCCAAGGCCTCGAGGCCGGGGATGCCGAATTCCGCAGTCAGCGCGCGCACGGCGTCGATGGCGTGCGCGATGCCCTGGTCCCGGCTGAGGTCCTCGCGGCCGCACATCCAGCGGCCGAGCTGCGCCATGCGTTCGAGCACCGGTTGGGCGGTGTTCTGCGCGAACAGGGCGTTGCGGTTGGCTTCCAGCGTCGCGGCCAGCAGCGCAGCGCAGAGAGTGCCGTGGGGGATCGGGTAGCGCGCGCCCAGCGCGGCCGCCAGGCCGTGGACGGCGCCGAGACCGGCATTGGTCAGCGCGATGCCGCCGCACAGCGAGGCAAAACACAGATCGGCCCAGATGTGCTCGGCGGCGCCGGTCGGGTCGCGCCAGGCGATTGGCAGCGCGCGCACGGCGCCGGGCAGGGCGCGTTCCACGAGGGCGTCGGTGAGCGGATTGGCGCCCTGCGACAGGTAGGGTTCGATCAGTTGGGTGACCGCGTCGAGGCCGCTGGTGGCGATGGTCGAAACCGGGCAGTTCTTGCAGAGGGCGGGATCGACGACGGCGACCTCCGCGAGCAAGCCGTCGCCGCGCAGGCTTTTTTTGAAGGCTTTTTCGCGCGAGCCGATCACGGCGTTGCGGGTGGCTTCGCTGCCGGTGCCGGCGGTGGTCGGCGCCAACAGCAGCGGCAGCGGCCGCGCCACCAGCGTGCGGCCGGTGCCGACGCCTTCGAGGTATTCGGTCACCGGCGGCGGGAGGCCGGCGGTCTCGCCGTGGGCCGCACCGTGGGCCGCGGGCTGGGCGGCGATGGCGGCGACGGCTTTGGCCAGATCGAGGGTGCTGCCGCCGCCGACGCCGATCACGCAGTCGGCGCCAAAGCTGCGAGCGGTCAGGACGTGATCGTCCACGTCCTGGGCCTGCGGTTCGCCAGACACCGTCACGATGGCGGCGGCGTGGCCGCGTGAAATCAACTGGCTCCGCAGCGTTTCGTCCAGCCGCGTTTCGCGGGCGATGCTGCGGCTGAAGACCAGCAGGAAACGCCGACCCAACGGATGGGCGAGATCGTCCAGCTTGGCAATCGAACCGGCGCCGAACACGATCCGGCGCGGCATCGCCAGGGCGAAGTTCATGCCGACCACTCCGCGTCGGTCGGGAACAGGCTCTGGTATTTCACGCCCACCCGCGGCTCGGCCATCCAGGCGTTCACGGTGTCGCGCCAGCGGGCGTAGTGCGCGGTCTGGTGGTGGGCGCTGAAATCTTCCTTGCGGCGGTAGACCTCGTAGAGGAAAAACCGGCCGGGGTCGTCTTCGCCCTGGAGCACGTCGAAGCGCAGGTTGCCCGGCTCCTTGCGCGTGTTTTCATGGTTGTCGCGCGTGGCTTTTTTGAAAGCCTCCACGTGTTCCGGGCGGACGCGAATGGTGACGCAAACGACGTACATAGGCCCTACTCCCTGGCGTTGGCCGGCTGCCCGCGCACGCCGGTTTTTTCCAACCCCGGCGTGGATCGGGCCGCCCGATTGTAACCGGCTTGCTGTACAATAGCGCACGCTCTGCGCGGGGTCGGCGCGGGAGCAGGCGCTGCGCCCGCCACGGGCGTGGCAGCCGGCGGTTTCCGACTGCCCTGCCTGTGGAATCGGGGGGACAAGGAGCCCGTGCAATGATCCGTCAAGCCTGTTTGAAATCGCGGCCGGCGCTGCTGGCCGTGCTGGTATGTTTTGGTCTGGCGACCCGGCTGGCCCCGCTGGGCGCCGCGGAAACGGCCTTGCAATCGGATGGGTCGCTCATCTCGCCCGCCAGCTGGTTCAATGCCTCCCCAACCGGCTGGATTGACACAGCAATTGGATTTCAGATCCGCATCGGCGCCTGGTTGCCCCAGACGCGCAGCGACGCCAAGACCGGCAATCCCGGCGACAGCCGCGTGATTTTCAGCAGCCTGGATGTCAAACCAAAGGACGCGATTCCGGAATTCGACTTCAACATCGACATTCTCAAGACCAACCGGCTGCGGGTGGGCTACTGGAGTTCTTCGCAAGAAGGCACCACAACGCTGGGCAATGCGCTGCAGTTCAACGGCCAGACGTTTCCCTCGAACACCAACGTGAAATCGACGGTGGACCTTTCGGTCCTGACCGCCGGCTACGAATTCATGCTGCTCGACGGCGAGACCTTCCGCCTGGGTCTGGGGATTGGCGCCGATTTCATCCAGAGCACGGAAAAGATCGAGCAGCAAGGCGGTCCGCTGAGCGCCAAACGCAGCGATTCGTGGACGATTCCGTTTGTCAGTGCCGAAGCCGGCGTGTACTTCGGCGGCTTCGGGGTTTTCGGCAGCGCCAATGTGATGGAATATGGTCAGGCGTATATGGTCGATGGCCGGGTCGGGGTCAGCTACGGCTACGACTTCCCGCCCGGCGTTTCGCTGTTCACCATCGGCGGTGGGGTGGATTGGCGGGTCTGGGACGTGCATGTGGACTACTCCAAGGTCAATGCGGAGTGGACGCAGCAGGGGCTGGAAGTGTTCGGATTTTTCCGGTTCTGAGCGTCGGCCGCCGGCCCTTTCGCTCGGTGTACTCTCCCGTACAGTAATTCCTTCGTCGTTCGCGCGCCGGCGCGGTTCGCTGCCGCTGTCCTTCAGCGCCCGATCAGGATTGCATCGCCATGTCAAAATCGATCGCGCCGCCGCGCAAATCTCCCGTCGCCGTGGGCATGGCCCTGCGCCTGCCGTCCTATGCGCCCGATCCCGACGCCTGCGGCGTGTACCCCGGCGGCTTCGGCGGGCGGTACATTCCCGAAACGCTGATGCCGGCCGTCGAAGAACTTGAAACCGCCTACAAAGCCGCGCGCACCGACCCGGCCTTCCACGCTGAATTCAACCGGCTGCTGCGCGACTTCGCCGGGCGGCCCTCCCCGTTGATGCTGGCCGAACGGCTGACGGCGCACTACCGCGGGCCCAAAATTTATCTGAAGCGTGAAGACCTGAACCACACCGGCGCGCACAAAATCAACAACACGCTGGGCCAGATTCTGCTCACCCGCCGCATGCAAAAGAAACGAGTCATTGCCGAGACCGGCGCGGGGCAGCACGGGGTCGCCACCGCCACCGTCGCGGCGCTGTTCGGGCTGGAATGCGTGGTGTACATGGGCGCGGAAGATATTCGTCGGCAGGAACTCAATGTGTTCCGCATGAAGCTCATGGGAGCCACGGTGGTGGCGGTGAATTCCGGCTCCTGCACGCTGAAGGACGCTTGCAACGAAGCCATGCGCGACTGGATGAAAAATGTCCGCGACACGCATTACATTATTGGTTCCTGCATGGGCCCGCATCCCTATCCGATGATGGTCCGCGATTTTCAGTCGGTGATCGGGCGGGAGGCGCGCGAGCAGATTCTGCTGGCGGAAGGGCGGCTGCCGAGCGGGCTGGTGGCCTGCGTCGGCGGTGGATCGAATGCCATCGGGCTGTTCGCACCGTTTTTCGGCGATCGCAAAGTCAAGTTCCACGGGGTCGAAGCGGCCGGGGAGGGGCTCAAGAAACGCCACGCGGCCACGATCTCGAAGGGGCGGGACGGGATTCTGCACGGGATGCGGTCGATTGTTCTGCAAGGGCCCGATGGGCAGACGGCGGAAGTCCACTCGGTTTCGGCCGGGCTCGATTACCCCGGCGTCGGCCCGGAACATGCTTCGTATGCACGCACCGGCCGCGGCAGCTACGGCAGCGTGACCGACGCGGAAGCGCTGGCGGCATTTCAACGGCTGGCGCAACTGGAAGGGATCATCCCGGCGCTGGAGAGCGCTCACGCGATCGCCTACCTGGAAAAGCTGGCGCCGCGCTGCAAGAAAAGCGATGTGCTGATCGTCAATCTGTCCGGCCGGGGCGACAAGGATTGCCCGGAGGTGATGCGGCTCTTGGCCGACGACCGCTGAGGGCGCACTTGCGCCGCGATTTCCGGTTTGCCTGAAGGATTGGGCGGGGCGGTTTGTTTTTCGGCTGCAACGCTGGATTTTTCCGGCCCGCGCTATACTTTCCAGCGATGGAGCCGCGCTCCAGACGCGCGGTTCCTGCCATCGCCGGCCTGCAGCAGTTCCGACAGGAAGGGCCCCCATGAATGCTCCACTCTTTAACCACCTGCGCCGCGTGCTTCCGGTGCTGGTGCTGCCGATTGTGTGCGCCTTGGTTGGTTGCACCTTCCACATTCATCGCAAAACCTGCGTGCCGATCCCGAGCGGACCGCCCAGTCTGACGCTGACCTACCCCAACGGCGGGGAAATCATCACGCCGGGAACCCCCTCGACCAGCATCACCTGGACCTCGAATGCGATTGCCACGGTCAAGATCGAACTTTCGCGCGATGATGGCGACAGTTGGACGACGCTGGTGGCTTCCACGCCGGCCGGGCCGGGGCAGTACACCTGGACGCCGACCGAAGGCCCGAGCACCAACTGCATCATCCGGATCACCGACGGCACCGGCACCTATTCGGACACCTCGGACGCACTGTTCACCATCCCCTGGTGGAAGCCGCTCAATCCGCCCGCCTTCACCGGGCTGACCGGCGCCAAGGTCGCCTGGGGCGACTACGACGGCGACGGCAACATGGATTTCGTCCTTGCAGGCAGTTCCTCCGCGAGCACCGACGTGCCGACCACGCAACTGTATCACAACAACGGCGACGGCACCCTTACGCTGGTGGCCTCGACCGGCATCGTGAATGTCGATCACGCGGCGGTGGCGTGGGGCGATTACAACGGCGATGGCAACCTCGATTTGGCCATCAGCGGCTTCAATGGCACCAGCGTGGTGACCAGCATCTACACCAACAACGGCGACGGTACATTCACCGACCTGGGCGCCGGTCTGCCCGGCATCAAGGACGGCTCGCTGGCCTGGGGCGATTTTAATGGCGACGCTCACATGGATCTCGCGCTGATGGGTGACGACGGCACCGGCGCGGCCAGCCTCTATGTGTACTCGGGCGACGGTGCCGGCGCCTTCACCGACATCACCAACGGCGAAATGACCCCCGTTTTCGGCACGCTGGCGGCGTTGCCCCCGCCGACCTGGGACTTCGGAACCTACGATCTGCTGGTCACCGGGAGCCCCGATAAAACCGCCGCCTCGGCCGGAACGGTGTTGCGGTATTCGTGGAATACCGGTGCATGGGACTCCTTTGACGCCTCCGGCGGCGATGATATTTACGGCACCGCCATGGCCGTCGGCGACTTCAACAACGACGGTGAATTCGACTTTGCCGTCAGTGGCTACGACAGCACCGGGACGCGCATCACACGCGTTTACTATTACAACGGCGACGGCGGGTACAACAACAGCGGCGCCACGCTGCTCGGAGTCTCCAACGGTTCGCTGGCCGTCGGCGACTACGACAACGACGGCCATCTCGATCTGGTCGTCCAGGGCGATCCCGACGGCACGCAAAGCGACGTGATCACCAAGGTCTACCACAACAACGGCGACGACACCTTCAGCGACACCAATGCCAATCTGCCCGGCGCCAGCCAGGGCTGCGTGGCTTTCGCCGATTTCGACAACGACACCGACCTCGACCTGATGGTGATGGGGCTCGATACCTCCGGCGCGCCGCTGACCAAACTGTGTCAGAATGTGGGTGGAACGGTGGACACCCCGCCGAATGCCCCCGTCAGCGTCTCCGCGGCCGGTGGGTATGACACGGTCACGATCTACTGGAGTTCCGGTGGAGACGCGGAAACCCCCGATGCGGGATTGAACTACAACATCCGGATCGGCACCTCGCCCGGCGCCAACGACGTGTATTCCGGCGAAGCCAACACCAGCACCGGCAAGCGCCTCATTCCGGCGCTTGGCAACGGCGGCCAGGGCGCTGTCTCTCAGTTCTATCTGCCCTACCTGCCGTCGGGGACCTACTATTACAGTGTACAAGCCGTCGACGGCGCCATGCAGGGCGGCCCTTGGTCGGCCGAAGACACCTTCTACGTCAACGCCGGGTAACGAGCCCGCGCGCCGGCAACTCGGACGCATCCGACCCTCACCAATTCGCTCGCCCAGCTAACTTTGGGGATTCGTTCTTTCCGGCAGCGGTCTCCGCTCTAAAATAGGCATTTACAGCCCGCCCGCCCCGGCAATTTTCCCTGGAGCGCATTCATCATGGCAAGCACCACAGACGCCGCACCCGGCGTGACGCTTGGGTCGGCCCTGGGCGTCGCTGGCTTCACTTGGGCCGATCTGCATCAACCCGCCCGCCTGGCCGATCTCGACCAGGCTTTCCTCGACAGCCTCGACCGCGACGATCCCGATTTCGGCGCGCGCTTTCGCGCCTGGCGCGGCGGAGCGGCGCTGCCGACGGTCGATGAATCCCATCTGCTGGTCGCCGCTGCCGCTCACCTGTCGGTTTTTCTGGCGCGGCTGTTCGACATCGAAGCCGCCGCGGCGAAACTGGCCGCTCCGCTCGATCCGTGGCGTCGCATCATGCGGATGAAAAAGGAATTCGTCCTGCGCCGGGTGCTGAAACGCGCGCCGGCCGCCTCCGGTTCGACCGATGGCGCGGCCGGGGATGCCGCGGCCTGTGTGCTGCCGGCCGCCGCCGAGCAGGACCTCCTGCAGCGCTGCCGCGATCGCGGTCTCAGCGCGGCTCAACTGGAACCGCTGGAAGGCACCGCGCCGTGGGAACGCCCGCTGGCCGAGGCCGTTTGTGGGTGGCTGGACGCCGTCAAAGCCAAAGGCCCTGACGCCGCCGCGGCCGACGCCGAACTGGACCGGCTGGCCGACCTCGCCGCGGTGCTTTACGCCGCGCGTCGGCCGCACCACGTCCCGATCAGTTTCCGCCTGCCGCAGGCGCTCCACTTCGACCGCCTGGTCGAAACCATGCCCGGCGGCGCCGACGACAGCCTGATGGGTCCGCGGGAACGGCGCCGGCGTCGCGACGGCTTCGCACTGACCGACCCTCGCTACACCCGCGCCGAGGCCTTCTCCGAAATCGACTACTGCCTGTACTGCCACGACCGCGACAAAGATTCCTGCTCGAAGGGGCTGCACAAAGACGGCAAGGTCGTCAAGAATCCGCTGGGCATCGAACTCAACGGCTGCCCGCTGGACGAACGCATTTCCGAGGCGCACACGCGCGCGGCGCAGGGCGACTGCCTGGGCGCGCTGGCTCTGATCACCGTCGACAACCCGATGTGCCCCGGCACCGGGCACCGCATCTGCAACGACTGCATGAAGAGCTGCATTTTCCAGAAGCAGGAACCGGTCGACATTCCGCAGATCGAAACGCGGATGCTGACCGACGTGCTGAACCTGCCGTGGGGCTTTGAAATCTATTCGCTGCTGACGCGCTTCAACCCGCTCAATCGCCGCCGGCCGCACGCGCTGCCCTACAACGGCAAAAACGTGCTGGTGGTCGGCCTGGGCCCCGCCGGGTACACGCTCGCGCACCACCTGATCAACGAAGGCTTCGCAGTGACCGGCATCGACGGGCTGAAGATCGAACCGCTGCCCGAAAAATGGGCCGGGCGCGGCGCAGCGCCGATCCGCGATTTCGCCGACCTGCGCGAGCCGCTCGACCGCCGCGTGATGTCCGGCTTCGGCGGCGTCTCGGAATACGGCATCACGGTGCGCTGGGACAAAAACTTTTTGCGCGTCATTTATTTGAACCTCGCGCGCCGCGAAAAATTCTCCGTCTACGGCGGCGTGCGCTTCGGCGGCGGGCTGATGATCGAAGACGCATGGGAACTCGGCTTCGACCACATCGCGATGGCGACCGGCGCCGGAAAACCGACCATTCTCGACATGAAAAACAACCTCATCCGCGGCGTCCGCAAGGCCTCCGATTTTCTGATGGCGCTGCAACTGTCCGGCGCCGCGCGGTCCGACACGCTGGCCAACCTGCAGATCCGCCTGCCCGCGATTGTCGTCGGTGGCGGGCTGACCGGCATTGACACCGCCACCGAACTGATGGCCTACTACCCGGTCCAGGTCGAAAAAGTCCTGCACCGCTTTGAAACCCTTGGCAAGGAAATCGGCGAACCGGCATTGATGGAAATGTTCGGGTGGGAAGACCGCCGCGTCATCCAGGAATTTCTCGACCACGGCCGCGCCTTCCGCGCCGAACGCAAGCGCGCCGCGCTGGCCGGCGAAAAACCGGACCTCGCCGCCCTCGTGCAGCAGTTCGGCGGCGTGAAACTGATCTACCGCAAAAGCCTTCTCGACAGCCCCGCCTACCGGCTCAACCACGAGGAAGTCACCAAGGCGCTGGAAGAAGGCATCGAATTCGTCGAAAAACAGACGCCGATCGAGGCCCGCCCCGACCAGTTTCACTCGCTGACCGCGGTGCGTTTCGAAAAACAGGATCAGGGCTCCGATGGCGAATGGAAAGGCACCGGCGAAATCGTCGAATATCACTGCAAGTCGCTGCTGGTCGCCGCCGGCACCAGCCCCAACGTCATCTACGAGCTGGAACACCCCGGCACATTCCTGCTCGACAAACGCAAGAAATTCTTCCAACTGCATGTTCCCGCCGACGGCGGGCTCAAGCCGATCGAAGGTCGTCCCGCCGATGCGTTTTTTTCCTCCTACCAGGACGAAGAGGGCCGGCGGATCACGATTTTCGGCGACAACCATCCGAAGTTCGCCGGCAACGTCGTGCAGGCGATGGCTTCGGCGAAGCAGGGCTTCGGCCACATCGTTGCCGGATTCGCGCCGGCGCTGGCCGGCCTCGATCCGGCCGCGCAGCCCGCGCGCGAAGCGGCCTACCGCGCCTTCGCCGACCGCCTGCGCGATGCGCTCGACGCCACCGTCGTCTCGGTCGAGCCGCTCACGCCCACCATCGTCGAAGTGGTGATCCGCGCTCCGCAGGCGGCGCGACGCTTCCAGCCCGGCCAGTTCTTCCGCTTGCAGGACTACGAGGCCAGCGCGCAACGCATCGACGGCACGCTGTTCACGTTGGAAGGCATCGCGCTGACCGGGGCGTGGACCGATCCAGAAAAGGGCCTGCTTTCGCTCATCATTCTGAAGCTCGGCGCATCGTCACGCCTGTGCGAGCGGCTGAAACCCGGCAGCCGGGTGGTGGTGATGGGGCCGACCGGCGCGCCGACCGAAATTCCCAGCGGCGGCACCGTGCTGTTGGCTGGCGGCGGTCTCGGCAACGCGGTGCTGTTCTC
>JBOHNC010000512.1:0-9814 GCA_050730415.1 Planctomycetota bacterium | reverse complement strand
AACTATCCGAGCGCAGCGTGCATCCTCCGCTGCCGGCCTTTCAGGCCGCGGTGCTGATCGAGAAGTGCGCTCGGGCGCTGGCGCACGCGCACGCGCGCGGAATCATTCACCGCGACCTCAAGCCGGGCAACATTCTGATGCGCAGCGCCGACGACCCGGTGCTGCTCGATTTCGGCCTTGCGCGCCAGGTGAATCTGGATGAGGACCCGGCCGAAGGACCGGCCTCGCGGCTGACGATGATGGGGCAGGTGCTGGGCACGCCGGCGTATATGTCGCCGGAGCAGGCGCGGGGCGAAATCGACCTGGTGGACGAGCAGTCGGACACTTACTCGCTGGGCGCGATTTTGTACGAAATGTTGACCGGGCGGGAGGTGCTGAGTCCTTCGCGGACGATCGGCGAGGCGCTGCAAAAGATTCAGACCGAGGAACCGACGCCACCTTCGCGGCTGGTCAAGCGCATCCCCGGCGACCTCGAGACGATCACGTTGAAGTCGCTGCGCAAGGAACGCTCGCAGCGCTACGCCAACGCGGAGGCGTTTGCCGAGGATCTGCGGCGGCTGCGCGAAGGCGAGCCGATCCTGGCGCGGCGGCAGGGCCTGCTGTACCGCACCTACAAATTCGTCGAGAAACGCCGGGTGGTGCTGACGGTGGCTTCGGTGGTGACGGGGTTTTTCCTGATCCTGCTGGGCACGGTGGTGTACCGGGGCTACCAGCAGCAGATTCGCAGCAACGCGCGGCTGGAGCAGGGCATGCAGGCGCTGCAGGCCGAACGGGCGACGAAGGAAAAGGCGGAGACCGAACTGGAAAACGTGCTGCGGCAGTTGTACGTGCATGAATTCAGCACCGATTTCGCGCAGACGGTGGATTTGGATTCGCCCAAATCGCATTTCGAGGTCCCGCAGTGGACGTCGAAATCCGGCGCGGGCGTGGGTGATCCGACGGCGGGGTTCTGGCGGGTGCTGCGGGGTCGGCTGAACGGGCGGGCCGGCGTGCGCAATTCGGCCGCGCGCTGCAACGACGGGCTGCTGCTGTTCAAGCAGCCGCTGGTGGGCGACGTGACGATTGAATATGAGATTTCGGTGAACCCGCTGGAGCCGTGGGCGGTGCCGGAAATCGCCTTTGTGCTGAATGCCGAATCGGGACACAACACCGATGTCGGGTATTTCGTTTCGATCCAGCCGGGCGGTGTGCGGGTGAGCCGCATGGGGGCGGATGTGCACGGCGGGCCGGGCTACGCGGGGCTGGAGCCGGGCGAGCGCTACCGGGTGCGGATCGAAAAGGTGTCGGACCGGCTGATCGTGCAGCTCAAACCGGCGGCGCCGCAGGCCAAAGATACGCCCTTCACCACGGTGGTGGATTTCCGCGATCCGGACCCGGTGAGCGGCGAAGGGCTGGACCGCTTCGGCTGGTACATCTGGAAAAGCGAGGTGCAGATTTTCAACTTCAGCGTCACCCGTCCGGTGCCGGCGCGGCCGCGGCCGATTCATTTCGCGCACAAGCTGTTCAACCGCGGCGAATATGCGATGGCGCGCGAGGAGTACCAGGAGGTCAGCCGGATCGGTTTCGGCACACGCCAGTCGCAGGCGGACAATCCGGCGCTGCGCTGGATTCAGGATGACGGAGTGGAGGCGGATTTCCGCACGGCACTGTGCAGCGAACGGCTGGCCGACCGCGAGACCGATCCCACGCGCGGCACGGCCTATTTGGGCGCGGCCGAGGCCGGCTACACGACCTTCCTGTACGAACACACACCGCCACCGCCCGGCAGCGATGCTGCGCCGGGCGCGCCGCGCACGGAGGAATACCCCGATCTGCACGCGCTGGCGCTGGCGCATCTGGCCATCTGCTACCTCAAGAACGGCTGGCCGGCGCAGGCGGACGAAGTGGTGCAGAAGTTGGAACAGTTCAGCGCGACGACCGGCCCCGACGCCAAGGCGTGCATTGCCGGCGCCGATTCCGGCTGGTCGGTGCTGGCCGAATATGCCCTGTTCGAAAGCGCACGCGCCGAGGCCACGCCGATCTCGCCGGGCGACAATCATGCCGACCTGGGCGTGCTGAATTCGTTTCAGCAGGCCGCCGATTTCGCCCGGCGCATCCAGGACCCCAAACTCTCGGAGGAAAAAGCCAAAAGCATTCTGCGCGCGATCCAGATGAGCTTCCGGCTGGACCGCAACAACCCGATCTATATTCTGCGGATCAACCTGGTCTACCAGACGCTCGGCAAATGCAGTTTCACCTCGCCCGCACCCTTCGTGAACCAACTGGCGTTCCACGAGGAAGACACTGCCGCCACGCTGGAAGACTGCCTGCTGGGGCTGGCGGAAGCGCGTCATGCGATGCCGGCGCTGCTGGCGACGTACCGCGTTGCGCGCATGTGCGATCTGTCGAAGGTATCGTCGCAGGTGGTGCTGAAAAAACTGACCGACATCTACGACATGCCCGGCGGCGACGTGGACACCTGGTTTCGCTGCGGCGAAAAGGCGTGCGCCTACCAGGACTTCGAGCTGGCCCACAAATTCTTCGAACGCGCGCTGCGGCAGAGCACGCCGGACTCGCAGCGCAAGGAGGAAATCTACCGCGGGCTGGGCAGCGCCATGTACGACAACGGCGAGAGCAGCAACGATCCGAAGCAGCGCATCCGCGGCATGGCCGATCTCCTGGCCGCCGCCGACTTCGCCGGCTCCCCGGATGTGCTCGACGCGGAATACGAACGGGTTTCGCGGTTCATCGAGGACCACGCCGGCGAGGCGGCCGGTCTGCAGGACTACCTGCGCAACACGCTGCCGCCGGCGTTGGCGGCGCGGCGCTGGGGGCTGTACTGCCTGTGTGCCGGGCGCTTCGACGAGGCGCGCAGCGCGCTGAAGGCATCGTTCGACGCCGAGCCACAGCACCCGTTCACGCTGTACCTGATGGCGGTCGCAGCCTCGCACGCGGGCGAACCGACCACCGCGGCCCAGTTGCTCGAACGCACCCGCACGCAGTGGCCCTCCACCAAGGTCCTCGACAGCCTGGCGGCGCTGGACTTGGCGCTGGAGGACTACCCGGCGGCGCTGAAGGTCTGCGAACAGGCCAACGACGAGCGGCCGTTCAACGAGACCGCAACGGGGTGGCGCGCGTTCGCGCTGGCGCGTCTGGGACGCTGGCCGGAGGCGGTCGCGGCGGCGCAACTGGGGCGGGAGCTCGATTATTCCGACCGCGCCTCGCTGGTGGTCCTGATGGCCTACGCGGTGCGCCGGGGTCAGATCGGGTTGGCGGGGCAGTTCCAGGCGTTGCTGGCCAGCATCCGCAGCCTGTCGGACCTGCCGGAATCGAAAATCCATCAGCGCACGCGGATTCAACTGCCGCGCGAGATCGGTTTCGCCAACGTGACCTTGGCGAACCTCAGCGACTGCCTGCCCGATCTGAACAAGCCCGCGCCCGGCGATGCGGCGGCGCCCGTCACGCCGCCGGCGTATCCGACGCCGGACGGCAGGACGCGCACGCTGCAAGTTTGGCCTGCACTCCCGGCGCAACCGGCCGGGCCGACGCCGCCTGGCACGAAGCCGCCGACGCGCGACGGCGCCGAACCGCCGCCGCGGCCGGGAACCACGCCGCCCACCGGTTCCACGCAGCCGGGTGCAGGCGCCAACCCGGCGGCCAACCCCGGGGCCGCACCCGCGCCGGCACAGCCCCCGGCCCCCCAGCAGACTCCGACGCCGACGCCTCCGCCAGCGCCGGCTCCCAACGAACCGGCTCCCTTGGGCTGAGGCGGCGCGGCCCGGGATGCGGAATCCACTTGCTGTGCTGCGCTGAACGCGGTATACCTTGGGGTGGTTGGCCACGGAGATTCCCATGGCGTCCGGCCTGTACCCGCTCCCGCCCGCTCGCCCGACGCTGGCTCCGCTGCTGTGGGGCGGCTTGGTCGATGCGCTCCATTTGTTTCTGGTCTTCGCGATGTGGGCCGCCGCCGTGGGCGGCACCTTCCGCCACCCGTTGAACGCGGTGGGGGATTTGACGGCGGCGCTGCTGCTGGCGGCGGCCGAAGTTGCGTGGCTGCACACTGGCAGCGCCGCTCAGCGCAAGGCGCTGTTGGGAGTGCGGATGCCGTTCGCCATCGGCGCGTTGTTTTTCGAAGGCTTTGTCGTCGGCCCGACGAATCCGCTCGTCGGCGGAACGCTGATTCTGTTTCTGGTGACCGGCTTCCTGGGCTTCGCCGCGCATGACATTGGCATGGCGCCGTTCGACCACTGGCGGAGGCTGCGGGCGGCGGAGGTTGCGTGCGAGCGGGCGGGCATGGAACTCGAAAGCGACGGAAGGTGGGATTTGGCGCGGTGAAGGCAGGACCGGCCGGGCACCGGCGCGCGCGGGTCGTCTCGCAGGCGGCTGGGGACGGCGATCAGGCCGGGATGAAGTACACGTCGGTGGGTTTGATTTCGGCCAGGCGCTTGAATTTGGCTTTCACTTTTTTGCCGATCCAGGCGAGGGTCGGCTGGGCGGCATCGAAGCCCTGCAGCCGCGTCAGAAACAGCGAATCGACGCCGGCGAATTCAATCAGGCCCAAAATGAACGGCGTCTCCTTCAGAAAGGCTTCGCTGCCGAAATGGCAGACGGTGAAGGAATGAATGCGGCCTTCGAGCGGCAGTTCGATCCAGTCGCATTCGGAGCCGCAATCGAGGCAGGACTTGCGTGGCGTGGCGAATTTTTTGCCGCACTCCCGGCAGCAGGTGCCCAGCAGCTTCTTGGCCGTCAGGCCGGCGAAGAACGGAGAATCCTGACCGTAGCTGTGGATGTAATCGATGTGGTAGGGAAATTTGACGATCAGCGGCGACAGGCTTTCCAGCGCCGCCAAGTCACCGGGGAAGGGCAGGTTGTACACCACTGTGCCGGCGTCTTCAGGGGTCGAGGGCCCAGGGGGCGAGGGCGGCGGAACGGCCATGGGGAAGCTCCTTCCTGAGGCGAGAACGCGCTCGGCGCGGCGCAGGCTGCATGGCTATTGTACCGCAGCGGCTCGCCGGGGACGACCCGAGAGGTTGCGTGGGGTGGCAAAAGAGTGTTTCGGAACGGAAGAGTGCGCTGCGCGCGCAAAAAAATGAGGACGCCGGCTGCGCCGGCTTTTTTACCCACGGGCCATCGACCCGTGCCACTGGGGTGGCGCGCTACTTGGCCGGCTTGGCGTCCTTGCCGGTCGGCGGATCGGCGGGGATGTCCACCTTGCCGCTGGCCAGTTCCTTCAAAAAGCGGAAGGTGATCGGGTAGGTCAGGGTGAAGCGCGGATCCTGCTCCATCAGCAGTTGGCTGTAGTACATGCCCACGAGGTTGTCGGCGAGACCCTGCCAATCTTGGTTGGCGCCGACGTAGTCGCGGCGGGCTTCCTCGGCGTACAAACGGCGCAGGTATTGTTCGGCGTTGGCAATGCGCAGGCGATCGGTGGAACTCAAATCGTGGGAGACATCGGAGGGCTTCCCGCTGCCGGACAGGGAAATATCGCCGGTGACTTTGGTGGGCGTGGGGTTGGCGGCAGTCATCCGGTTGGGCATGCGGATGTTGGTGCCGTCCAGGCCGAGCCGCTGATGGAACTGCTGGGCGGCTTCGGAAAGGTCCTCGATCGCCTGACGATTCTGGGCGAAAAACTCCTTCAGGTCCTTGTCGCTGGCAGCCAGCAGGTCGCGCTGTTCCTTGCCGATGTAGACGAAGTCCGGCAGCATTTTTACGATCGCCCAATGCGCGCGGAAGAAATCCGGCGCGCGCTGACGGCTGTAGCTGTTGTAGACGATTTTCTCCTGGTCCTTGAGGTCCTTCGCCAACTGGAGGGCTTCCTCATTCAGCTTCGGTTTGGGCGGATCGACGGGCTTGGTCGGTTCGGCCGGCTTGGAGGCGGGACTCGGCGGGTCGTCGGCTTTGGCGCCGCCGCCGGTCTGCTGATGCATTTTCTCCTGCCAGGCTTTGACCTCGTCCGGGTTGGTGGTTGGCGGCGCGGTGGAGGCACTGACGTTCGCCGGCTGGTCCTGCGCGGCAAGGGTCCGCACCAAACCGGCGACCGGCCCCAGGAAAATAATCGCGGCCAGCACCGCCAGAGCAGCCGGGCGCTGGGGGTTGAATCGTTGCGTCCTCACCGCGGAGCTCCCTCGGCCTGCGAACTGCGAACTGCGAACCTTGAAACTCGAAACTCGAAACTCGCATTCAACCGATCCGCGCTGGCGCAGCGGAAGGCTGCGCCGGGGCGAGTTGGCTATCAGCCGTGCCGGCCGCCGTGTCCACGCCAACCCCCGCCACCCCCGCCACCCCCGCCAGCGGCCGGAGCGCCCGTGGTGCCGCCGCCCGTGCCGCCATCAAGTCCGCCATTCGCGCTGTCGGGTGAAATCGGCGTGGTCTGACCATCCGGGCCTTCTCGCGCCAGGTCGCCGTTGTCATCGACGGTGAGGCCGTATTTCTGGAGCAGGTCCTGGTAGGCGCGCAGGTCGCCGAGGCCACCGTCGAGCGTCTGCAGGAACTTGAGCGTGAGCGGGTAGGTCGTGCCGATCTGTTCGTTCTGCTTGTAGAGCACCTGGAAGAAGTAGGCGCCGTCCAGATTGTTGAGGGCGCTCTGGAATTCGGTCTTCGCGCTGGCGAGGTCCTTGGTCTTCTGGAAATATTCCAGGCGCTTGAGGTTGTTTTCGAGCAGCGCAATGCGGTAGCGTTCGGCGGCGGTGATCGAACCGGCGGCATCGCCGCCGCCCGAGGTGACCCCGGTGCTGTCGCCGGCGCCGAGGGAGATATCGCCGTTGTTCTGCTGCGCCGCGGCGCCCTTGGTTTCGTCGATGTTGCCCTTCACGCCCATGCGCCGCGCGATCCGATTCACCTGGGCGCTGCGCAGCCCCAGGTGCTGCTTGAAGCGCTGGTACAGCCGCGAGAGGGCGTCGAGGGTCTGTTTGTTGGCGGTCAGGAAGGCCTTGGCGTCGTCGCTGACGCCGGCCATCGCCTGGCGCATGTCGGCGGTCTTGTAGGCCGCTTCAGGCGCCAGCCGCAACAGCGCCCATTCGGACTTGAAAAAGGCGTCCACGTCCTTGTTCTGCTGCGCCGACAGGGCGGTCTGCTGGTTGTCGCCCATGCTTGTGGCCAGTTTTTGGGAGGCGTCGTCGAGCTCCACCTTGCCATCGCTGGTGGCCGCCGGCGTTGCCGTCGGTGTGGCGGGCTTGGTGAGCTGCGCGTCCAGCTTGGCCTGCCAATCGTCCGCACCGCCGGCCGTGTTGCCGGAAGTGGCTGCGCCGCCGGCCGCCGTGTTCGCACCGCCGCCCGCGGAGGCATCGCCGCCCGCGCCGCCAGTCGTGCCGGTGGCCGGCACCTGTGCGATCGGCGTCGAAGCGCCGCCGGCCGCGCCGGGGGTGGTGTTGGCGGTGGCGCTGCCTGCGGTCAGATCGCCGCTGCCGGGCCCCAGCGGAGCCCCGGTGGTGGGATCGACGCCGGCGGCGGTGTCCAACTGATTCAGGTTCCAGCCCACCGCCTGCGCGACCGGCGCGTAGCGGCTGAGATCCCCCAAGCCGTGATTCAGTGATTCCAGGAAGTGCAGGGTTTCCGGATCGTCCGCGCCGATTTTGGCATCGGCCTTGTAGAGCACCTGAAAGTACCAGGCATCGTCCAGATTGTCGGCCACGGCCGTGACCCGTTCGGTGTAGTCGTCGGGCACTTTTTTGCCGTCCACGGCCAGCAGTTTCTTGAAGGCACTTTCGAGCGACGCGATGCGCGCCTTCTGCGCGTCGGTGACGGTCGGCTTGGCGCCCGCGGCGGCGGCGACCGGAATGTCGCCCTCGGCCGCCACGTTGCCCTTGCTGGCGTCGATTTCGCCGGTCAAGCCGAGCTTCTGCGCGGCCTGATCGACCACCGGACTGCGCAAACCGAGCTGCTGTTTGAAGTGCAGGTAGTCGTCGGTCATGCGGTTGAGGACCGCTTCGTGGGCCGCCAGGAAGGCCCGGTTTTGGGCGCTCACTTGCGCGATCTGTTCCCGCGCGTCCTGTGTTTTGTAGGCAATCTGCGGGAGCAGGCGGAGCAGATTCCAGGAGCCGGCGTAGACCGCGGAGACTTTGTCGTCGGCGCGAGCGGCATCGATGGCGCTCAGCGTGGCGTCAAGCTGCTTGCCGAGGCCGGCCGGGGACAGCGCGGCGCGCGCGGCGGCATCCGATTTTTCCTTGTCGGCCAGCATTTTGTCCATGGCGGTCTGAAAATCGGCGCCGTTCAGGGAGAGCGTCGGGGTCGCGTTCGGTGCCGCGCCGGCGTCGCCTTCAGCCGCATGCAACGGCAGCCAGGTCAAGCAGGTCAAACCCGCCGCCATCAATCGCAACGAAACGGTTTTCATGATGCACCTCGTTTCCTTCAGCCTTCCAACGCTTTAGCAGGCTGGCGGGGGCCTATCATTGCCTCCGACCCACACACTGCGAACAGACCGGTACATCGCCTAAGATAGCCTTAGGACGAGGATAAGTTACGTCCTACTGCGATTTAATGGTTCTTTTTGGCGGTGAACTTAGCAAGATTTTCTTCCTCTTTTTCCGATTGAGACGCTCTACCATCATCCCCAAAGTACCCTGCCACGATTTTGAGGCGGCAGGGTACAAGTGGTATCAAACCGGATGGTTCAAATAGCCGATCGGAAGGCTCAGCCTTTTTTGCCCCCTTTAGAACCCGGATTTCCGGGCGAAGTCCCCGCGCCGTCGTTGACGGGCGGATTGCCCGGCGGCTGCGGATCCTGGCCATTTCCCACGCCATTGTTTCCCTTGCTGCCGTGGCCATTGCCGTTGCCCGAATTCCCGCTGCCGGTGGTGCCGCCCGTCGTACCGCTGTTGTCGGTGCCACCGCCGGTGCTCCCGCCCGTGGTGCCGCTGTTGTCGGTGCCACCGCTGGTGCTGCCGCCCGTGGTGCCGCCCGTGGTGCCGGTGTTGTCGGTGCCGCCGCCCGTGTTGCCGCCGCGGTTAAGGTTTCGGCCGCCGCGCTGGGATCCCTCGCCCAGGCCGGGGTGTTCCTGATGGAATTTTTCGAGGCGCGCGCGGAATCGCGCCCGGAACTGCTTCAGCTTTTGCTGATCGTTGCCGGCATTCCCAGCCTGCCCGCCGTTCCCCCCGTTCCCGGTGTTGCCGTTGCAGCGGCCCTGAGCACCGGTGGCGTCGCCGCCATTGCCGCCATTGCCGCCGTTGCCGCAGCCATCCGAATCGGTCGTGGGCTGGCCCGCGCAGCGATTCCCACTGGTTTGATCGCCGCGGCCGGAGTGCTCGTCGGCGTTGCCCTGGTCGTCCTGGTTTCTGCGGCGTTCCCGGAACTGCTCCAACCGGCTGCGGAAATCCGCCACGCGATCGAACTGCCGGTCGCGGTCGGCCCGGTCGGCTCGGTCGCCGCGGTCATTCCCACGCCGATCTTCCAGCCGTTCACGGAAATCGGCGCGCAGGCCATGCCCGGCTTGAGCGCCACGCTCCTGCCGGCCGGATCCGCCGCCATCGCACTGACTGCCACCCTCCGATCCGCCGCCGCCGGCGCGATCCAGGCCACGCCCTCCGCTACAGCCTTCCGCCGCCGAAAGCGGCGCCAGCGCCAGGCTCAAGGTCAGCACGGCCGTGGCAAAGGTCCATTTGGTGTTCATTGCTTTCGTCTCCTGCTGAGGCAAACTCCCGCAGTCTCCGTCTACCGGTCGAGGTGGGACAAACTCCATTCCAATCGTCGAATATCGTGTGACGAACTTTAACATTTGAAATAGCAGTAGTGCTTCGTCATTGCTAAAGTTTGGGATGGATTTGGTCGATATACCTTCAGGGGCTAACCTGAAGGGCATACCATGGTCAAGAAGTACATCGTTCGCCTGACGCCAGAAGAG
>JBOHNC010000511.1:0-10175 GCA_050730415.1 Planctomycetota bacterium | reverse complement strand
ACCCTGACGGGTGCTATTCTTTGGTCAGCGGTGGTACCCTTTTGCTTGCGCAAACTGGTCCCCTTTTACATGCGCGTTTCCAGCTAAACACTGGAAGTCATTTTCTGGCAGTCTCTTATAAAAATGTAATCCTTATCTTTGTGCCATTGGGGACGGCGTCCCGTGCCACGATGCTTGGGGCGGGCGGAGGGAGTGGATAGACTTCCGGAGCCGAATGGGCGGATCGGAGGAAGAGCGGGCGGGCTCGCCCGCGGGCTCGGCGTGCGCGCTGGCCCCGCAAGAATAGGAGCCGGTCTGGAGACCGGCGGGCCCAGGATGAGCCGGGAGCCGACGTGAACGTCGGCGCTCCAAGGGAAGAAAGCGCGAAGCGCGCTGTTCCGCGGAAACGCTCGGGGACTCGCTGGACACGGGCTGGTCAGCCCGTGCCACGACGGAATGCGCGCTGCGGCGCGCAAGAAAGAAGATAAGGCGCGAGCTTCGCTCGCACTGTTTATGCATCGGTCAGCGACCGATGCCACAATGCTTCGGACGGGCCTTGGGAATGGATAGAGTTGCGGAGTCGAAAAGATGGATCGGACGAAGAAGTCGCGCGGGAGCGCGGCGGTCCCAGGGGGCGGGGGCCTTACCGTGCCGGGAAACGGGGGTCTCGAAATTTGCGCCGGATTGGGTACCATGGTTCCCTTGCACGTCGATCGCCGGCGGCTGTCGGGGCGAGCCCATCCAAGCGGCTCGCCGCCGCTCGCGCCGGAAACCCCAGCGTGCACGCGGAGAGTCTCATGAGCACCCCCTTGCTGGCCGACCAGATCGCGCAGTTCAACCGTGACGGCTATTTGATCCTCGACCTGTTCGACAAGGAGGAAATGGAACTTCTCATCCACTATTCGAAAAACGACCAGGCGCTGCTGGCCAAGGCGCACGGCCGCAAGGACGCTCAGGGCGGCGTGAGCAAGCTGTCGATCTGGGACCATCCGGGCGACGACCTGTACGGTCTGTTTTCGCGTTCCGCGCGGCTGGTCGACGCCTGCACGCAGTTGCTCGATTGCGAAATCTACCACTGGCATTCGAAGATGATGCTGAAGGAACCGCGTGTCGGCGGCGCGTGGGAATGGCATCAGGACTACGGCTACTGGTACGGCAACGCCTGTCTGTTCCCCGATATGATCAGCGCCTTGATTGCCGTGGACGGCGCGAACAAAGAGAACGGCTGCCTGCAGGTCATCAAAGGCTCGCACCGGCTGGGCCGCATCGAACACGGCCGCAGCGGCGAACAGACCGGGGCCAACATGGAGCGGGTCGAGGAGGCGCTCAAACGCCTGCCGCTGGTGTACTGCGAAGTGCAGCCGGGGTCGGTGATTTTTTTCCACGGCAACCTGCTACACCGCAGCGATCCGAACACCTCCGAGCGCCCGCGCTGGTCGCTGATCTGCTGCTACAACGCCAAACACAACGACCCCTACAAGGACGCCGGCCACGCGCGCTACAACAAACTTGTCACCGTCCCGGATGCAGCGATCAAGGAGTACGCTCGCAAGGCGAAGGACGCCGAACCGGCGGGGGTGGTGCGTTCCACGTTGGCGTGAAGACCGGCGCTGCGCGCCGGTGGCTATGGGCTATGGGCTTTGGGCTATGGGCGGCTCTGTAGAAACCATTCATGGGGAACAGGTCGGTGGCAGTTCCGCGCGATGGAATGGCGTTGGTGCACTGATTGTTTTGGGTCGCGCGGAAGCGCTGCTGCGCACCGCGTTCCCAGCAGACGGCTTCCGCGCTGCGCGCTCCAGCCGACTGCTGGGCTATGATTCTGCCGCGCCGCCGGCGCTAAAAGCATCCTGCGGGCGGCGGCCTTGTGACGGGGCTTCTAGAACGGAGCGATGACCGAGGCTGGAAGACAAAAAAGCGTCAAAAAAATGGATGTGGGTAAGGCCTAGGTCATTCGACCCACGGCTTCCCATAGGCGGCCCCTTACGGGGCCAAGAAAAAGAATCTGGAAGTGAAGGTTTCTACAGAGACGCTTGGGGCCGGAAAAGAAAAGAGTACTTCAGAACACTGGGACTCTGGCCTTCCCCAAAGCCTAAAGCCCAAAGCCCAAAGTCTCCCGTCTCCTTGCGCTGATCGCGTATACTATCGGCTGAATCGCCCGCATTCTGTCGGGTCCGCCGGAGAACGCCTGCACCGTGGCTGAAATCCGCCTCGTTCATCTGTCCGACCTCCACCTGTGGCGGATTCCTCGCAATCCGCTGGAGGTCTTCGGCAAGCGCATTTTCGGTTTGGCCAACCTGGCCGGGAGCCGCTGGCGCAAGCATCGCAAACCGATGTTGCAGTCGGTCATCGCGCAGGCGCTGAGTCTCAAACCGGACCACGCGATCATCGCCGGGGACATCACCTTCACCGGCCTGCGGGAGGAGTTCGAGGACGCCCTGCGGTACCTCGACCCGTTGCTCAAACTGCCCGGCGGCGCCACCGTCATTCCCGGCAACCATGACCGCTACGGCCGCGAGGTCGTCAAGGAAGCGCTGTTCGAACATTACTTCCGGCCGTACCTCGGCAGGGAGCTCGGCCCGCCCATTTCCTACCCGCGCATCCGCCAGAACAAGCCGCTGGGCGGCTTCCCCTGTCTGAACGACCTGCCGCACGGCGTGCGCATTTTTTCGCTTGATGTCTCCCGCCCGATCCTGTGGGCATCGAGCGGCAAACTGACCGACCCGCAGCGCGCGGTGGCGCTGGAATGGGCGGCGAAATTGCGCTCCGAACAATCCAACGTGCTGATGCTTTGTCACTACCCTTACCGCAAGCCACGGGGCACGCTGCACCGCGGGCGGCATGGCGTGGTGAACGCGCGGGACCTCGAAGCAGTCGTCACCGCCCTGGCGCCGCCGTTGTTCTTCCACGGCCACACGCACTTGCCGGGGGTCTACCGGCCGGCGGCCACGCCGGAAACCTGGTGCTGCGACGCCGGCAGCGCCAGCGCCAATTTCATGCTCGGCGGCCCGCGGGCCAGTTTCGTGGAGGTCCTTGGACGCGAAACCGGCGGCACATGGACTTGGGCGGCCCGCGTCTGGCTGCTCACCCGCCACGGCTGGATCACCCAGGGATCGCTTGGCCCGCTGCAAACCGTCGCGATCAAAATGAAAGAGGTGAAACGAGGCCGGGTGCAGACGGCCTCGTGAGGGGCAGGGGACAGGGGGACAGGGAAGAGGAAGAGGTTGGCAGCGGGCGTGGGAATGGCAGCCCTGCATTGCGGTTGGATCGTTCGGGCCTGCACAGCGGCGGTTAGCACTACAGCGCTATTTCGTGTCCCGGGCGGTCCGCGATGGGTTCAACCCCATCCGGGGTCGCAAGCGTTTACTATCGCCTTCCTCCGTAGGTTCCCGGCGCGCCTTCGGCGCTTGGTCACCGACGGCTAATTGAACGTAGGACCCTCTTCGGGGTCGAAGAACGGGGGCAAGCCAGCGAGCCAAAGACAAAGCAGCGCTGTAGGTTTAACAGCCTGCCTGACGCGTTTTCTTGACAACGCTTACCGCGCCGGATACAGTGTCCCCTGATTTTGATCTGAACACAAAGGACCTGACCCGTGCTGACGGCCTACCACCCAACCGCGCGACTTCCGCGCCGCCTCCCGATTCGAATCGCCGCCTAGCGGCATGCATTGATTATTTTCCACTCCTTGTTTTCCTCCCGTCGCAGCGCAGCGCTCTGCCCAAGAGCCAATAGCCGCGCGGCGATTTGAATTTACAATCCTTCTCTTTCCACGGAGTCTCCCGCCATGGCGGTCTTTCAACCGGTCCCGACGCAGTACAACTTCCCCGAATCCGAAGGGCGTATCAGCGCGTTCTGGCAGCGCGCCGACATCCACGCCAAATCGCTGGCCTGGCGCAAAGACGCGCCGCGCTTCCTTTTCTACGAAGGCCCCCCCACCGCCAACGGCATGCCGCACAACGGCCACGTGCTGACGCGCGCCGTCAAGGACCTGTTCCCACGCTACAAAACCATGCGCGGGTTCTACTGCTACCGCAAAGCCGGCTGGGACACCCACGGCCTGCCGGTCGAAGTCGAAGTCGAAAAAGACCTCGGCATCCACGGCCACGAAGCCATCCTCGCCTTCGGCCTCAAGGAATTCAACGAACGCTGCCTGAACTCGGTGTTTCGCTACCAGACCGAATGGGAAAAAAATACCCGCCGCGTCGGCTACTGGGTCGATCTCGACGACCCCTACGTCACCTACCACAAGCCCTACGTCGAGTCGGTCTGGTGGGCGCTCAGCGAACTGTTCAAAAAGGACCTGCTCTACCGCGGCCACAAAATCGTCTGGTGGTGGCCGCAGGGCGGCACGGCGCTGTCGGCCGGCGAAGTCGGCTCCAACTACAAAACCGTCGACGATCCCTCCATCACCGTGCGCTTCAAACTCGTCGGCGCCGAAAACACCGCCTTTCTCGCCTGGACCACCACGCCGTGGACCCTCCCGAGCAACTGCGCGCTGACCGTCCACCCGGACCTCGATTACGTCTGGTGCCGCTACACGCCCAAGCCGGCCAAGGGCTCCCCACATCTGGGAGGCAAAGACGGCACGCAAGGCCCGACCGAAACCCTGATCGTCGCCGACAAACTCGCCGACATCGTCCTGGCCGATGGCGTTTTCACCCGCGAAAAAACCGTCAAAGGCCGCGACCTGGTCGGCCTGCAATACGAACCGATCTTCCACTTCGAAAAGCCCGACGGCAAAGCCTTCGTCGTCATCCCCGGCGATTTCGTCACGCTCGACGCCGGCACCGGCGTGGTCCACACCGCGCCGGCCTTCGGCGAAGACGACTATCGCGTCGCGCAGACTGAAGGCATCGCGCTGTTGCAGCTCATCAAACCCGACGGCACCTTCAAAGCCAGTTGCGGCCCCTACGCCGGCCGGTTCTGCAAAGACGCCGATCGCGACATCATCCGCGAGCTGCGCACCCGCGGCGTGCTCTTCGACGAAAAAACCTACCGCCACGACTACCCCTTCTGCTGGCGCGCCGACAGCGATCCCCTGATCCAGTACGCCCGCAAATCCTGGTTCATCCGCACCACGCGCGAAATCGACGCCATCATCGCCAACAACCAACAGACCAACTGGATCCCGCCGACCATCCGCGATGGCCGCTTCGGCGATTTCCTGCGTAACAACGTCGATTGGGCGATCAGCCGCGAACGCTTCTGGGGCACGCCGCTCAACATCTGGGAATGCGACACCTGCGGCAAACTCCACGCGCCCGATTCCGTCGCCGCCATCCGCGCGCTCGACCGCAATGCCTTCGCCGCCTGGGACGCCGAAAAAGCCGCCCATCCCGATCTGAACGAACACCTCATGGTCCACAAGCCGTGGATTGACCTCGTGACCTTCCCCTGCCAAGCCACCGCCGCCTCCGCCTCCGACAAGCCCTGCGCCGGCCGCATGAAACGCGTGCCCGAAGTCATTGACTGCTGGTTCGATTCCGGCTCCATGCCCTTCGCGCAATGGGGCTGGCCGCACCAGAACCAGGACAAGCTCGCGGCCAACTACCCGGCTGATTTTATTTGCGAAGCGATCGACCAGACCCGCGGCTGGTTCTACTCGCAGATGGCCATCGCCAATCTGCTGTTCGCCGACCGGCCCGGCCCGCGGCCGTTCAAAAACTGCATCGTGCTCGGCCACATCTGCGACGAACAGGGCCACAAAGAATCCAAGAGCAAGGGCAACTACACGCCCCCCAGCATCATCCTCGACAAGCTCGAACTGGACCTGCCCGCGCGCGCCGGCAAAGCCCTGATGGTCAACCGCGGCACCGGCGACAAGACCGAAAAGCCGGTCAGCCTCAAGCCCGGCCAAGTCGGCCTGTGTCGCGAAGTGCTCAGTTCCATCGACCTGAATCCCAACGCCGAGGTGACTGTTTCGCTGGGCGGAAAATCGGCGCAGCTCAAAGTTCACTCGCTGTCCGACGCCGACCGCAAGCAGATCGTACTCACCCCCGAAGACCTCGCCGCGCTGGGCGGCCAGCCGGGCGACCTCGTGAAGTTCACCTGGGAAGGCTCGGTGCCCGGCGCCGACGCCTTCCGCTGGTTTTTCTATGTCTCCTCGCCGCCCTGGACCAACAAGCGCCACAGCCTGCGCAACGTCCGCGAAACGCAGCGGGAATTCCTCATCAAGCTGCGCAACGTCTACAGCTTTTTCGTGATCTACGCCGGCATCGACGGCTTCGATCCCGCCGCCGCCGCGTGCCTCGCGAAAAAACGCCCGGCCGCGCAGCGCAGCCTGCTCGACCGCTGGATGCTCAGCGAACTGAACCTGAGCGCCCGGCAACTCTGCGCGAAACTCGACGCCTACGACATCTACGGCGCGGCGGGGGTCCTGAGCAACCTCGTCGAATCGATCTCCAACTGGTACGTGCGCCGCAGCCGCGATCGTTTCTGGTCGGACGCCCACGCGGCGAACGAAAAAGTGCAGGACAAATTCGACGCCGAATGGACGCTCTGGGAGGTGCTCGTGACCACCGCCAAACTGCTGGCGCCGTTCACGCCGTTCATGGCCGAGGAAATCTACCAGAACCTCGTCGCCGGCCCGCTGAAAGCCCAGGTTCCGGAAAGCGTCCACC
This sequence comes from Planctomycetota bacterium, assembly GCA_050730415.1. Lineage (GTDB taxonomy): Bacteria > Planctomycetota > SZUA-567 > H5-PLA8 > JBOHNC01 > JBOHNC01. The sequence continues at coordinate 3,579 of JBOHNC010000511.1, read as the reverse complement.
TGTGCGACTATCCGACCGGCGCCGAACCGGGCGCGGAGACCGATGCGCCGTTGGCCGAACGGATGGCGCTGGTGCGCCGAGCGGTTTCGCTGGGCTTGCAGGCGCGTTCGGAACGCAAAATCAAAGTGCGCCAGCCGCTCAGCCGCGCCACGGTCTGTTTGAATTCGCAGGAACACATCGACGCGGTGAAGAGTCTTGAAGACCTGCTGCTGGACGAACTGAACGTGCAGCGGATTGCCTACGAAATCGACGCGGCGCACTACGTCAACTACGAACTGCGGCCGAACTTCAAACTGCTGGGGCCCAAGCTGGGGCAGCGGATGCCGGCGTGCAAGCAGAAATTCGGGGAACTCGACGCCGCCGCGGTCAAGGCCGAACTCGACGCAACCGGCAAGCTGACCGTCACCTTGGACGGCGCGGCGATTGAATTCACCAGCGAGGAAGTCCAGGTGCATCTGGCGCCGAAGGAAGGCTTCGCGGCCGCCGGCTTCGAAGGCATGGTGGTGGTGCTCGACACGCAGATCACGCCGGAACTGGCCGAGTTGGCCTTCGTGCGCGAGTTCATCAGCAAAGTGCAGGCGCTGCGCAAGGACGCGGCGCTGGAGTTCACCGACCGCATCGCGGTGACCTACCAGGCGAGCGCGGAGGCGGCGGCGGCGGCGATCGTGAAAAACGCCGCGGCGATCCAGCGCGAAACCCTGGCGACCCGCCTGGTCGCCGGCGCGGTGGAGAGCGCTCCGGCCAAAGTCGAAGGGCACGACATCGGGCTGAAAATCGAAAAGGCCGGGTAGCACGCGCCACCCCGCGCGAGTTTTAAGTGGCACGGGGTGACCAGCCCGTGCCACGCCGGATGCGCGCTCGCGCGCGCAAGAACAGAACAAGCAGAGCGGGATGCACGCAGTCACAAAGCCGAATTCGCGGTTTGGACGAAGAGCGGGCGTACCCGCCCGCGGTCCCGGCGAAGAGAGCGCGAAACGCGCTGTCCCGCGGAAACGCTCGAAGACTCGCTCGACACGGGCTGGTCAGCCCGTGCCACGCCGGATGCGCGCTCACGCGCGCAAGAGCAGAACAAGCAGAGCGCGATGCACGCGTTCACAAAGCCGAATTCATGGTTTGAACGAAAAGCGGGCGTACCCGCCCGCGGTCCCGGCGAAGAGAGCGCGAAACGCGCTGTCCAGCGGAAACGCTCGAAGACTCGCTCGACACGGGCTGGTCAGCCCGTGCCACGCCGGACGGGCGCCAATAAAACGGGCCGCCCTTGCGGGCGGCCCGTGCCGTGCCGGCTTGTCACCGGCGCGAAAGACAGTGCTCAGGTAGCGATCAGAAATCGCCGCCCTGGCCCGGCGCAGGAGGCGGCGGCATCCCACCCCCTCCCGGTCCACCCGGGCCGCCGCCGCCGCCGAACATCGGCGTCACCTGCGACACAAAGGCGACCCACTGCTTGATCGATTCCGCTTCCAGACGCAGTTCGATCCGCGTCGTGCCGTTCTGCGTGTAGACGGTGACGGCGATCGGATTCAGCGTCCCGATCGTCTTTTTGGCCAGGTCCACCAACGGCGGCGGCACCTGCCCGGTCGAAGCGACCGTCTGGAAAATCGGGTACGGATCGAACAGGACCACTTCCTTGGCCACCCGCGACTTCAGGTCGTTGGCCAGGAACTGCTGAAAGGTCGGGTTGAACTGAACCTTGTCCTTGCCCGCCGCAAACGCCTTGGCGGCGTCCAGCGCCTTGTCCTGACCGACTCCCGTGGCCGCCACAGCCCGGCCGTCTTTGGTGATGATCGCAATGCCCAGAGGCAACGGCAGAAACTTCGCCTGCGCCACCGCCGCCTGTTCCTCCGGCGTCTTCGCGTTGGGCGTGATTTCGTATTGGATGACGTGCCAGCCGTCCTGGTCGGATTCCTTGACGTCGCTCAGCGTCGCGTTCTGGCCGGCATTCTCCATCGCCTGCTTCAGCTTGGCCTGGAAATGCGTCAACAGCACCTTGATCGCATCGCCGCCGTCCGCCCCGAGATCGACCGCGGTCGCGGCCGCGAATTTGCCCGACGCATCCACGCCCATGAAGCCGCTGAGCGGCTTCGGCCCGGCCTTGTCGAGCGCATCGCGGATGGTCTTCTGTTCGGCCGGATCGGTGATGCCGAAGTTCTGCATCGTCGCAGCGAACCAGTCATCGCCCAGGTCGCAGCTGCTGCCGGCCACCGAAAGAATCGGCGTGCCCTGCGCAAGACCCACCAGGCTGTCGGTGTCAATGCTGGTCCGCGCGTCCAGCGTCTTGCCCAGATCGCTGCCGGCCACCGTCTTCAGTTCCATCCCCAGATTGCAGGCGTCCTTGTTGAAGGTCGCGTAAAACTGCAACGTGTCCATCTGAATGCCCATGTCCAAAAGCATTTTCACGCCGGCCGCTGTCTTGGCCGCGTTGACGGAGGCCAGCATCTGGCCCATCATCGGGTTGGGCATGACCTGCGCGCCCATCTGCGAGGCCTCCTGGAGCATCGCCACCAACTGCTTACGCGCTTCCGGCGTGTCCAGCCCCGCCGCCTTGATCAGCGTGGCCGGATGGAACACCAGCCCCACCGACCCGACATCGTCGGCCCGATCCTCTTCCTTGTTCAGCGTGTCGATATGCGCCACGCCGTAGTCGACGCCGGCCTTGGTGTTCGACACCACCGCCGTGCTGCCGCTGATTTTCAAGTAGCTCGGAGCCCCGGTCTTGGGCGTGATCTTCTGGTAGTCGCCGTCCTTGTCGAAGCCGTCCGCGTCCTGCGCGATCTTGTCGAACAGCACCTTGGAATCGCTCACCGGCACATACATCACAAAAAACTTGTCGCTGCCCGCCGCCTCGCCGTCCAATTTCTTCTGGAGTTCCGCCGGCGGCACGCACATGTAGGCGCGCAGCGAACGCTTCAAATCGATCCCCGCCGCATCCGGGCTCTTGAACAGCGTCGGATAAATCTGGTCGTTCACCGTTTTCGCAAACTGCGGCAGCGCATTGTTCACGAAGGCCTTGAATGCGTCCACGCTCGCACCGATGTGCGGAATGCGAACCTCCACCACCGGGATGGGATCGGCGGCGGCGGCATTGTCCGCGGCGCGCACCAGCCCCATGGCCAGCACGGCCAGCAGAGCGGCCACGGCCAACCGCCGCGGCGCCGTCTTCAATCGATGCATCATCGAGACTCTCCTCTCATTGGAACCAACCGGCTCAACAGACAATTGAACCGGAGAATTTTTACTTGCCCAGCCGCCCATCGCCGCGGCAGATTATTCGCTAATCAGGTTGCGGGACGAACTCGCAACAGATGCGCGGCCTTCGCCTTCTATTCCCAGACCAGGCCGGAACCAAACAAGGACCGGATTATTTTGATCGCCTGCGCCCACTCGCGCCCACTCGCGGCGAACCGGTCCCCGGGGCGGATACAGAACGCGAAGTATCCTACGCGATAGATACCCTCTTCCAGCCCCTTTGCATTCGGAATTCCAAAAAAAATGCCCGCGCCCTCCCGCCCCACCGATTTCACCTCCGATTCGATATATTTATATCATTTTACCGCAGACGGCGCCGAATCTGCCTCTAACACT
>JBOHNC010000510.1:0-3124 GCA_050730415.1 Planctomycetota bacterium | reverse complement strand
GTCACCGCCGGCGCTTTCAGTCCGTGGGGTGCGGTCAGCGCCGGCGGCGAAGGCGTCACGTCGATGACCACGATGTCCCGCCGAAAGGGCGCCAGCTCGACGATGATTTTGCCGTCGGCGTCGGCGGCCATCGAACCGCCGTCGAAAATAATGTCGTCGGTCGCGCCGAAGGCGTTGACGTAGATCAGCGGCACGCCGTGCCGCCCCGCCGCGTGGCGGACCATCGTTCGGCGGAAGCCCTGTTTGTTGCGCTCGAAGGGCGAAGCCGACAGGTTCAGGATGATCTGCGCGCCGCCCCGCACCATCGCTTCAATCGGGTCGATCAGGTAGCGCGGGTGCGGGTACAGTTGGAAGTCATTCCAGAGGTCTTCGCAGACCGAAATGCCAACCCGCACCGCGCCTGCGCCGCTCCCGCCCCCGTCCCCGCTCCCGCCCCCGCGCCCGCCTAGGTCCACCAAGGTCGGCCCCTCGGCCGGCTGAAAATACCGGCTTTCGTCGAACACATCGTAGTTGGGCAGCAACATCTTGTCGGCGAATCCCGCGATCCGCCCTTCCTGCACGATCACCGCCGCGTTGCGCACCGGAATGCCGGCATGCGTCTGGACCGTGTGCATCGAGCCGAAAATCACCGTGTGGACGCCGGCCGATTTCAACTCGATCGCCAGCGTTTCGCAGCGTCGCTGCGTGGCTTCGACGAAATGCGGCCGGTCCAGCAGGTCGCGGGGCGGATAGCCCATGAGCGCCATCTCCGGGAAGACGGCGATTTCGGCGCCCTGTTCGGCCGCGGTCCGGGAGGCTTCCAGGATTTCCCGGCTGTTGTGCTCCAGGTTGCCCACCAGCGAGTTGGTCTGACACAGCGCGAAGCGCATGGATTCATCCTTGGGCCGACCGGCGAAATCAGGGCGCGCTGTCGGCAGCGCCGGTCGCCGGCGGCGGCTGGAGCGTTGCGGGGGGTGGCGTGGAATTTTCGGATTGGGCGGCGGCCGGCGCGTCGGGCGCGGCCGGCTCGGCCGAACTGGCGGGCGCGGCGGAGTCGGTGGGCGCGGCGGCGAGCGTTTCGTTTCCCGCGGCAGGTTCACTGTTGGCCGCAGCGGCATCGGCGGCGTCACCGGCGTCGGCCGGTTGCCCCAACAGCCGGGTCTTGTTCAGTTGGTCGAGCACCCCGTTGATGAACGCGCCGGAATTCTCGGTCGAAAATTCCTTCCCCAGTTCGATCGCCTCGTTGATCGCCACCGCCGCGGGCAGTTCCAGCGTCCGCATTTCGAACCAGCAGATGCGCAGGATGTTCCGATCCACCGCCGGCATGCGTCCCACCGACCAGTTGCGCGCGGCCTCCTGGATGTCCTGGTCCAGCGTGGGCTGGTCTTCGAGCACTCCGGCGACGACCCGCGCGGCGTAGTCGCGCACCGACCGAGCCGCGACGCCTTCGGCGTCGAAAAAATCGCCGGCGTCTTCGGTGGAATCGCCTTTCAGCACATCGCGAGCATAGAGATATTGCAGCGCCAGCACGCGCGCCTGCGTGCGCTCGGCGTGATGCTGCGCCTGGCCGGGATTCGGTTTGAGCGGGTGCGTCATGGTGCGGATTTCCTGGGTGGCGGTGAAGCAGGTTTGGCGCCGGGCTTGGTGCCGGGCTTGGCGGCGCGGGTGCGGCGGGAGGCTTGGCCCTTGCCGGCGGCGATTTCCGCCAGCACGGCGGACGTCTGCAGCGCCGCTTCGGCCGCGTCGGCGCCCTTGTTTGCGTCGAGTCCGGGCAGCGCGCGTTCTTCGGCCTGCGCCCAAGTGTCGGTGGTGATGACGCCGAAAATCGTGGGCACGCCGGTTTCCAGCCCGATCGCCGCGATGCCGCGCGCGCACTCGCCGGCGACGAAATCAAAGTGCGGCGTGGCTCCGCGCACCACCGCCCCCAGGCAGACCACCGCCCGGTAGCGGCCGCTCAGCGCCAGTTGCCGCGCGACCGTCGGGATTTCAAAGGCCCCGGGCACCATCGCGACGTCGATGCGCTCCGCCTCGACCCCGGCCTTTGCGAAGCGCGCCAGACAGCCGTCCAGCAGGCGGTCGGTGAGCGGCGCGTTGAAGCGCGCGCAGACCACCGCGAACCAGGCGTCGCGGGGTGGCGGCTGATGTCCTTCGAACCGGCGCATGGGCATGGCCATCCTGCCCGGCCTGGCGGCTGTCGGGCCGCCGACCGGAGAGGCAATTTTGGCCCAGGATCGGAAAATGGAAACCCTCCAACCCGCGGTCCCGTGATCCCCAAATCAAATGTCGGAAGCCTGGTGGCGCGGGAGGCCGTCCCGTGACTCGTCGCGGCCATCCCCGGCGGCGAGGGTGGGGAACGCGAGGTCGCAGCGCCAGCCCTTCATTTGTATTCCAGAACCAATGACGACCCAAACGAACCGCGCAACGCCGTTTTTTCCGCCCCGGCGGCGCAGGGCCTTTTAGTTCTCGCCTCCGGCACCCAGCACGGGTAGCTCATGTCCCCCGGAGCCGAAATTGCGCCGAAGTGCCGTGCTGGGCGAATCTCGAGCTTGCCTGACGGCACTTCAGAGATTTGGTGAGAACCAAAAGGCCCTGCCCGGCCGACGGCCGGGGTCGCCGTCGCGCCGCCACGGCGGGCCATGGCGCGGGCTTGCCGGGTACAATGGGCCGCTCGCCATGGAGTGCGGGCGCCGCGGGCCGGGTTTGGCGCCGGGCAGGAGCTTGGCGGTCGCGCCGGGCGGGAACGGGATGAAATCGCATGGATCGGAAAGAGTACCTCACGCTGATTTACACCCTGGCGCAGGAGGCCTGGGCCGACCACGAAAATCGCATCCGGCAGGTCATCGCCGAAGGCGAAAAGGACCCCGAGGCCCTTGAAGAACTGCGCGAAATCCTGCACCCGTACATTCAGGAAACCCTCAAGCGCCTCTCCAGCCTGGAAGACGTGCTGCGCGAATCGATTCTGCGCGACATTCCCAGTTCGGTCTGGGAAAACGAAGACCGCTGGGAGATGGTGCTGATCGGTGCGGCCTACGCCTGCCTCCAGTTCGATTCCCTGGGCGTCCTGGGCCAGATCGCGCGCGGCCTGCTGTAGCCGCGCCGCCGCCTGCGACCCGACCGCGCTTCCCGCACTTGACGGGCTGCACCG
>JBOHNC010000509.1:0-11287 GCA_050730415.1 Planctomycetota bacterium | reverse complement strand
GGGCAGACCGGCGCACCGGCGCAGGTCGGCACGCCGGCCGCGCGCCCCTACCTCAACCGGATCGCCAGCCCGCTGACGATCGCTCTGGTGCTGCTGGTGCTGTGGGTGCCGCTGCTGGTGCTGGTGTATTTTCTCTGGCCGCGTGCGCAGCCGCCCAAAGCGCAACTGACCTACAATGGCCCCAGCCTGGTGTACGAAGTCCGCAACGTCGGCGAACTGACCACGCTGCGCTACGAAATCCAGCGCGTGGTGGCGGCCAAAGAGAAAGATTTCCAAGTCCTGAACCTGCCCATTTCCACCGAACAGCTCTCGCTGATCGTCTACCTCACCGGCGATTTCAGCTACGACCTGACCCGGCTCGCCCCCGGCGATATCAAGATCACCGGCGTGGCGCCCCAGCGCGTGGTGACGCTCAAGCTGCCCCCGCCGACGCTGGAGGTGCATCTCGACACGCAGAAAACGGTGGTCTTTGAACACACCTCCGATCTGGTCCGCCGGCTGCTCGACAACAACGATCCGCACTTCGAAACGTGGCTCCGGCAGGTCGCCGTGGATGAAACGCGGGTCAGCCTGAAGAACGGCGACGGGCCGGAAACCGCGCGGCGCAACGCCGAAGCGCTGCTGCTGGGGCTGTTCAAACAGTTCGGCGTGAAGGCGGTGCGGATCGAAACGCAAAGCCGCGGCCCCGCCGACCGGGTGCGCTTCGAACCTGAAGCCTCCGCCGGGCCGCCGGCCGCGCCCGAGACGCCCTGACGGAGCTTCCCGCGCCTGCTGCCGGACGGCCGAAGCCGGCAGCCCGCCAGAAATGCAGCCTGCAGCGCCGCTTCCGGCGTGACGCAAAAGCACGGCTGACGGTTCCGAAAATCCGGCGACGATTTCGTCGCTTCTGAAAAACAGGGTGATGCACCTTGCGCGCCTGCTTTTATAATGGTTCCCACGCGGGAACATAAAGGCACTGCAAATCGAGCCTGGCTTCGGTGCAAGGGCACCCCTTCGGATGACCGAGCCAGCGCCGGTTGCGCGGGTATTCTGCGGGCAGGGAACTCTCCGCCATGACCGACAACTTGGATCGCGATTCCGAATTTGCGCGCCGCGCCGTCGAACGCCGGCTGCTGTCCCGCACCGACGTTCAGGAAGCGCTGCAGCTGCAGGAACGGTATCGCTCGGCCGGCACCGAAGTTCCCAGTCTGCCGCGCATCCTGGTCAATACCAACAAAATGGCCAAGGACGCCGCCTCCGATCTGCTGCGTCAGATACACGAAGAAAGCCACGGCCGCATCGCCGGCCCGAGCGCGCGCATGTCGGCGCAATCCGGCGGCCTGTCCCGCGTGCCCAGCGGGGCGCAGGGTTCGTCGCGCGCCCCCAACGCCGGACAGATGGGCGGCGCGCCGCTCGTTCCGCCGGGCTACCTGGCGCCGCCGCCGGCTTCGCCGGTCGGACCGCCCATTCCCGGACACGCCATTCCGCAGATCACCGGCCCGCGGCGCGAGACGCCTCAACTGGGCATTCCGCCGCCCAACCTCTCCCACCAGGGCGGGCCCGGCGCGCCGCCGCCGCCGAATCATCCGATCACCGCCAATCCGCCGCGCATCGCGCCGATCGAAGCCTACGCGCAGGACAAGTCCGACCCCACCGGCATCATTTCGGTCCACGCCGCCGACGATGCGCACGTGACCCGCCAGATGACGCCGCCGTCGGGGATTCTCGGTTCCAGCTCCCCCGGCAGCAGCTTCGACCCGGCCTCGCCGGAAGCCCGCCTGGCCGGCCTCGGCGCCACCGTGTTGCGGACGCAAATTCCCGGCTACAAAATTCTGGAGGTCCTCGGCGAGGGCTCCATGGGCGTGGTGTACCGCGCCAAGCAGCTTTCGATGGACCGCATCGTGGCGCTGAAAATTCTGTCCCCCGAAAAATGCCGCGATAACAACCTCGTGCAGCAGTTCCTGCGCGAAGCCCAGGCCATCGGGCGGCTCAACCATCCCAACGTGATCCGCGTGCATGAAGTCAGCCGCTCCGGCGACGCCTATTACTACAGCATGGAGTACGTCGACGGCGTGGTGATCGCCGATATTCTCGACGACCTGCCCGGCGGCTTCATGAACTGGCGGCGCGCGATGGCGATCGGCGTGCAGGTGCTGCAAGCGCTCGAACACGGCATGGCCAACGGCATCATTCACCGCGAAATTCGGCCCGATTCGATCATGGTCAGCGAGGGCGACAATGCCAAGCTGGCCGACCTCGGGCTGGTCCGCGACGAGCAGTCGCGGTTTCTCGAGGGCGAAAACTCCCACTACGTCGCGCCCGAACAGGTCCGCGGCGAGCGCTCCGACATTCGCACCGACATCTACTGTCTGGGCTGCGTCCTGTATCTGGCCACCACCGGCGAACCGCCCTTCTCGGGCAGCGCACCGCGGGATGTCCTGCACAAACGTCTGGTCGCGAACGTGCCGGATCCATGCGAAGTCAATCCGGAAATCAGCCGCCGCTGCGGCGACATCATCCGCCGCATGATGGCCAAGGACCGCCGCGAACGCTACCAGCGGCCAAGCGAAGTCGTGGCCGATATCGAACGGGCGATCATGGAGCAGGAAAAGCCCAAGCCGAAACCGCGCCTGGCCTCCTCCGGGCCCAAAGGCACCGTCCGTAGCCGCGGGCGGCTGGGCCGCGCCGGGCGCGCCGGTGGCTCGCTGCGCCGCGGCCGCTCCTCGCGCTTCCGGCGTCGCCGATGAGCTGGCTGGATTTTGCAATCCTGTTTGGCTATCTCCTGTCCACGGTCATCCACGGCCTGTGGTTCTACAAAAAATCCGATTCGCCCGACCAGTTCATGGCCGGCGGCGGCAAAATTCCCGCCTGGGCCGCCGGTCTGTCGGTGCTTGGAACCTTCCTCAGCTCCGTCACCTTTCTAACCTATCCCGGCTACGCCTGCCTCGAAAACTGGAACAAGCTGGTCTTCGCGCTGACGCTGCCCTTCGGCGCGCTGTTCGCCGTGTATGTGTTCATTCCGTTTTACCGGCGGATGGGCGTGATTTCGATTTTCAGCTACCTGGAACGGCGCTTCAACACCGCCGCGCGCGTCTACGGCAACCTGTGCATGTTCCTCGGCCAGGTCGGGCGCGCCGGTTTTTCGCTATACCTCGTCGCCGCCGCGCTCGTCACGATCATGCGCCTGACCGACCTGCACTGGTTCAGCGCAGAAAACTGGATTCTGGTCACCATCCTGCTGATCGGCGCGGTCGTCACCGCCTACACGTTGCTGGGCGGCATTGAGGCGGTGATCTGGACCGACGTGGTACAGGTGGTGATCCTGGTCGGCGGCGCGCTGCTTTGTCTGCTGCTGCTCACGTTGGAAACTCCCGGCGGCCTGACCGGGTTGCTGGGGCATGCCTGGAGCCACGGGAAACTCAGCCTGGCCGATTGGAATCCGAAAACCCATTCGAGCGGCAGTGTCTTCGACCTGCACCTGGCCTCGGCGACTTTTCTGGTCACCTTTCTGTTCGGGCTGTTCGAGAACCTGCGCAACTACAACTTCGAGATGGTCTACGTGCAGCGCTACGCCACCGTGCCGTCGGTGCGCGCCGCGCGCCGTTCGGTCTGGCTGTCGGTGGCGATGTACATCGCGCTGACCGTGGTCTTCCTGCTGATCGGCACCGCGCTGAACGGCTACTACAGCCAGTCGGCGGAACTGCACCGCCAGATCGCCGGCCTGAATCACGAACAGGTCTTCCCGCAGTACATCGGCGGCCTGCCGCCGGGCGTGCGCGGTCTGCTCTTGGTGGCCATCCTTGCCGCCGGCATCTCCACGGTCGATTCCAGCTTCAACGTGGTGGCCACGATTTTCTTCACCGACATCTTCCGCCGCTTTTTGCAACCCACGCCGGCGGTGGCTGCGCCCGCGCCGACAAGCACGCCCGCGGCTCCGGCCACCGGCCACGAAGCCGCCGTGCTGCGGCTGAGCACCTACGTCATGGGGGGCGTGTCGATCGGCTTCGCCTGCGCCTGCATCAACAACAAAAGCATTCTCGATTTGATCTGGGGCTTCGCCGGCCTGGCCGGCAGCGGGCTGGTGGGGCTGTTTCTGCTGGGCATTTTTTTGCCGCGCGCCCAAGCGCGCGACGCCTGGTTTTCCATCCTGGTCGGCACGCCGCTGGTCGTTGCGTTTTTTCTGTGGGCCTCGCCGCCCGCCTGGCTGGCCGTGCTGTGCGCGCAGCATCTGCCCGCGAATTTCCTGGCCTTCCTCCAACGCTGGGGACTGGAACGTTCGCCCCTGCATGTCAGCCTCACGCTGCCGGTCGGCGTGCTGCTGCATTTTGGGTTGGGAGCGGTCGCCAGCCTGATTCCGCACCGCGCGCCCGTCGCGGACGCCGAATCCTCCTCCGCCGTCGCCGCCCGCCGCGCGGAGGCGCACGCCCTGACCATTTTCGGATTCCACGCGGCCAAACGCGCCGGCAACGACATGGCCCCCGAACCCGAATAGCTTCGAGCACCGGCCAAACGCTTGGCGGGCTCGTTTGCGTCCGGCAAGCGTCGAGCTGGCTTGGAGTTGGCCGTGATTGGCATCCGCAGCGGCCGGCGAAAATGCCGCGCGAGCCGGGGCGCGGCAGGGTGGGGGAGCGCGCGCATTCGTCGTCGCGGCCGCCGCGATCGCCGCGGTCACCGCGATGCGCTCATCATCTTGCGGTCAGGATGGCGAGCTATACTCCCGTCTGTGCGTGCGCGCGCCAGCCGGGCGCGAAAGGTTTTTTCTCCGGCCTGCCAAATTCTGCACGTGCAAACCAGGTTTGGGGCCGATACAATTCTGACATCCAGGTGATTTTCTGTCGGCGGCGCAAGCGGGGAGCGAAGCGGCTGCCGAGCCCGGTTCCGGGTGAAATTGCCCGCCTCCGATTGACGGGTCGGAGGCCTTGGGTGGGTTTTGTGTGTCTGCTGCCTGCAAGGATGGCCTAATGCCGTTGCCACCGTTGAACGATCGTCGCTACATCTATTTGCTCGGGCTGCTCCCGATTTTCTGGCCGATCTTCGTGATGCTCGATGGGCCGTTCCTTGAAGGCCCGCCGTCCCATCCCGCCCTGGCGGCCGACGTCGGCGCCGGCCAGCCGGGAGTCCGGTCGGTGAACGGCCGCCCGGTGGAGCCGTTGTACCGGCACGAAGTCATCTTTTCGCCCCGGCCGGAATTCGTGCGCTTCCACGCCGCCAGTCTGACTCGCTGCCTGAACGGCGACGTCCTCGCCGCCTGCCGCGGCGACCGCCCCGGCTCCAGCCGCAGCACCTGGAATCTCAATTCCGCCATTTTGCTCAGCCGCCAGCCGGCCGGCACCGATCGCTGGACCGCGCCGGTCGCGGTGTCGGTCACGCCCGGCCGGATGGACACCAACCCCGTGCTCTGGACCGACCCCGATTGCGGCGGCCCGCACGGCAAGGGCGGCCGGATCTGGCTGTTCCACGGCACCAGCTTCGGCGTCGGCTGGCAATTTTCGCGCATTTATTTCCGCTACAGCGACGACGACGGCCGAACCTGGACGCCGCGCCGCCTCATCAACGGCATCGAGAATCTCAACACCCGCTGCCCGCCAATCGCCATTCCCGATCCGGCCGCGCCGGCCGGGCGGAGAATCCTGCTGCCGGTGTACCGGGAGTACGGCCAGAGCAGTTGCCTGATCTCCGACGACGATGGCGCCACCTGGCACGATTCGCAGCGCATCATTTCCGGCCTGTGCGGAAACTACCAGCCCAGCCTCGTCCTGCGCGCCGACGGCACCGTCGCCGCCTTCATGCGCGCCAGTGGTGTCAGTTGCGTGCTGTGCGCGGTCTCCGACGACCGCGGCGAACACTGGAGCCCGGTCGAACAGTTTGACCTGACCAATCCCTTCACCTCCGTGGCGGCCGCCCGCACCCCCGATCCGGGCGATCCCGGCGCGGTGCTCCTGGCCTACAACGACACCCCCAACAGCAAGCGCGTCAACCTTACGCTCGCGTTCAGCCCCGACGAAGGCCGCAGCTTCACCCTGCGCCGAATGCTCTGCCCCGCCATCGATGCCAGTCTCCAGGCCGAATATCCGGCCATCCTGACCGGCCCCAGCGGCAACATCCGCGTCGCCTACACCCTGGGCCGGACCGAAATCTGCTGCGACGAATGCAACCTCGCCTGGCTCTCCGGCGGCCAGAAACTGCTGCCCGCCGCCTCCGAAAGCGGCGCCGGCTGGCGCGGACTGCCCGGCCTCGCCGCCTTCTTTGTCTTCTTCCTGGGCGCCGCGCTGGTCCGCTTCGTGTACGGCCGGTTGGCCCGCGCCGCCGCTCGGCGCGAAGGCCGCCCGGACCCGGACCCCAATGTGGCCTGCGGCATTTTCTGCCGCTGGCTGGTGGCCTGCGAATTCGCCTTCCTCGCGGTGATGCTGGCCCTCGCCCCGCATGGGCGCGGCCTCGGCGACTGGCTGGTGCTCGGCGCCGACGACATTCTCACCGCCCTGCGCGCGCTGATGATCGCCGCCCTGGTCGGCCTCGCCCTGATCCTCTTCCAGTGGCGGTTTGTTCACCGCGCCCCGGCCCGCATGCTCTCGACCTGGTGGCTGATCCTGGCCGGGCCGGTCGGCTGCGGCGCCGTCGTCGCCAGCATCCTGATCAGCCCGCCCCAGTCCGACAGCTTCGGCCGCATCGCCGCGCTGCCGCCGCCGGCGGCCGGCGCCGATCTGCGCAGCGATTTCCAACGCCAATATCACGCCCTGGAATCCGCCACCGTCGCCGCCGATCCCGACCGCTATGTTCAGGATTTTCCGGCCCGCCGGGATGCACTGGAAAACCGGTTCGCCGCGGAGCACAACCTGCCCGTCGCCGAAGTTGCCCAGATGTCGCCCTACTGGACCGGCGAATCCTTCGTCACTGCGCCGGCGCTCCAGCGCATTCAGCCGTTGGTTTTCCGCGGCCTGGCCTGTCTCGTCCTTGCCTGGCTGGCCGCCGCCGCCATTTGGTTTCTCGGCCGCCGCGCGCCGCCGCTGCGCGTCACTCCCGCCTTCGGCGCCGGCGACGACTAACCGCCAGCGCTGAAAGTTCCATCCCTCTCGAACGCCCGAGGCATCGTGGCACGGGACGCTGTCTCGTGCATAAACAGTGCGCGCGAAGCGCGCGCCTTTAAATCTCCCCGAGCATGTAGTTGAATCCCGAACCCTCGACCCCGCGCAGTTTTCTTCGCGGAAGCGCCGAGCCGCGTGCATGGTTTGGGCGAACAGCCGGCGTGCTCGCCTGGTCAGTTTTGCAGCGCAGGCATCTTGCCCGCGGTTGGAGCGGTCCGACGCGCCCGCCGGCTGTTCCCAATCGACCCGGCAAATCGAAAAAGGCCCGCCCGCGCGCCCATTCCCGCCATGCGACTCCGCCAACCGGTCCGGCAATTCCCAACCCGCGGGGTACAATGGCGGCGGCAGGCGACGCTGCGGGCCTCGAACGCGCGCGCCGTTCGAAAGGGAGTTGCATGAATCGGCGGAAGGACTCGTCGGCCCAGCAGAATCAGACTCGTCCCGCCACCAATGGCGGCGGCGACCTGCACGCGCTCCCTGCCGCGCTGGCCGCCAGCGCGCTGGACGAAAAACTGCGCAAAGCCCTCGAAACCCTCGGCGAACTGATCGAATCCAACGTCACCGCCGCCGTCATGTCCCTGATCGACCGCAACGTCGCCATGGCCATCGACGTGATTGAAACGCACATCGAAATTGAAGCCCAACTGGTGGTGGTCGACAGCAATTGCCGGCGCGCGCTGGTCGAAGCCAACGATGAAACCGTCGCACGCCACATCTTCGCCGCTATCTGCAACCGCAGCGAAATGGCGCACATCGCCGACGAAGCCCGCGACTTCGCCCGCGAAGTTCTGTTTCTCACCAAAAAAACCGCCGTCGGCGCGCAGCCGGACTTCGCCCGACTCTTCGAATGGGTCGAACGCCTGATGCGCGACGCCAACCGCGTCGCCATTCACGCCGACCAGGACCTCGCCAAAATCATGCTCCAAATGGAACCCACCGTCGAAAACGAATGCCGCGTGATCATCGAGCAGATTCTGCAGATGGACAACAAAGTCAACCACAACGCCGACTTCGCCCTCTACCTCGTCATGGCCCTCCAGCATCTGCGCTCGATCGCCCGCTCGGCCGGAAAAATCGCCCAGGCCGCGGTCTATTTGAAGGAAGGCCGCTCGTTGAAAACCGAATATGATTTACCCTATTCGTCGGACGAGCTGGCCGCCTTGCGCCGCGCCGCCACCATTGAGTGACCACCGCCATCCATGTCGATCGCCTGGCCGAAATGCACCCTCCCCCCCACGCCTCCCTACGGGTCCTATGACTCCCCGCTGATCGGGCGCTGGGGCAGTCCCGAAATGGCCTGGCTCTTTTCGGCCGCCTGTAAATTCTCCACCTGGCGCAAACTCTGGACCGCCCTGGCCAAAGCCGAACACGAACTGGGCCTCGACATTTCCGCCGCCCAGGTCGAAGCCCTCCGCAAAAACGTCTTCAACATCGACTTCAAGGCCGCCGAAGAGCAGGAACGCAAAGTCCGCCACGACGTGATGGCGCACGTCCACGCCTACGGCCTCGCCGCACCGAACGCCGCCGGGATCATTCACCTCGGCGCCACCAGTTGCTACGTCACCGACAACGGCGATCTGCTGCAGATGCGCGACGCCCTCGCGCTCTTGTGCGACCGCCTGGCCAACGTGCTGGCGGCCCTCGCCGAATTCGCCCACACCTACGCCGCTCTACCGACGCTCGGCTACACCCACTACCAGCCCGCCCAGCCGGTCACCGTCGGCCGCCGCGCCTGCCTGTGGATGCAGGACTTTCTGCTCGATCTGGAAACCCTCGAACGGCTCCGCCGCGAACTGCCGTTCCTCGGCGTGCGCGGCGCCACCGGCACCCAAGCCACCTTCCTGACGCTCTTCCAGGGCGACGCCAAAAAAGTCCGCGCGCTTGAAAAAAGAGTAGGGGAGCTGCTCGGCATCGACCGATTCCTCGCGGTTTCCGGTCAGACCTACACCCGCAAGCTCGACCACACGATTCTCGCCGCGCTTTCCGGCATCGCCCAGTCGGCAGCCAAAATGGGCAACGACATCCGCCTGCTGCAACACGACAAGGAACTCGAAGAACCCTTCGAAAAGCACCAGATCGGCTCCTCGGCGATGGCCTACAAGCGCAACCCCATGCGCGCCGAACGCCTCTGCGGCCTCGCCCGCCATTTGATCGCGCTCGAAGCCGCCGCCGCCAATACCGCCGCCACCCAGTGGCTCGAACGCACCCTCGACGACTCCGCCAACCGCCGCCTGACCCTGGCCGAAGGATTCCTCACCGCCGACTGCATCCTGAACACCGCGATCAACGTCTCGCGCGGTCTGGTGGTGAATGAAGCGGTGATTCGCCGCCGCCTCGCCGCCGAACTGCCTTTCATGGCCACCGAAGAAATCCTGATGGCCGCCGTCGCAAAGGGTGGCGACCGCCAGAAGCTGCACGAAGTCATCCGCGTGCATTCGATGGAAGCCGGCCGGCGCGTCAAACAGGAAGGCGCCGCCAACGATCTGCTCGCGCGGCTCAAATCCGCGCCCGAATTCGCCGCCATCCACGCCGATCTCGACCGCCTCACCGACCCCGCGCTGTTCGTGGGCCTGTCGGTCGAACAGACGCGCGATTTTCTCAAACGCCAGATCGGCCCGGTGCTCAATCGCTACCGCGGCGCGCTCGGCTCCGGCGGCGACGTACGCGTCTGACCGCCATCCCGCTGCCAGCTTTCAACGCCCCCTGCCACCCAGGAGATCCCCGATGACCGAACCCACGCCGCCGTTTTCGCAGGCGCTCATCGAAGCCGGCCTGCGTCGCCTCGGCCTGAAACCCGGCGACACCGTGCTGGTGCACTCCAGCCTGAAAGACCTCGCCACCATCAAAGATCTGAAAGCGGCGCCCGACTACGGTCAGCCCTGGTTCGTCCAAGCCTTCCGCAACGTACTCACCGACGACGGCCTGCTGGTCATGCCGACCTTCACCAAGACCTTCACCGATGAACACTACGGCCCCTCCGGCCTGGTCTGGGACAAGACCGAAACTCCCAGCCGCGTCGGCAGCCTGACCGATTTCACCTGGCGCCTGCCGGGCGCGGCCCGTTCCGATCATCCCACCCACAGCGTGACTGCGCTGGGCAAGGCCGCCGTCGCATTCTGCCAGGGCCATGAATACAACCGCTGCGCCACCTTCGGCAAGCCCGGCCCCTGGGGAAACCTCTGGCGGCGCAACGCCTGGATCTGCATGTACGGCACCTGGTTCAACACCTGCACCGCCGTGCACCTGGCCGAAGACTGGCTGAACCTGCCGTTCATGGCGCCCACCGCGCCCGTGGCGATCAAAGGCCCGACTGGCGCAACCCTGCACGTCAACGTCACCCAATCCCCCTGGGGCAGCCGCGATTTCTACAAACGCAAGGACAGCAAAGTCGAACTGCGGCTGCTGCGTGAAAGCCCGGACATTTTCACCATCGACGCGATCGGCAAATGCCAGGTGGTGCTGGTGCGTTTCCGCGATCTGCTCGGCCGCGTCATCGCCTACCACTTCGATGACCCCTGCATTTTGCTCAACGACCCCGCCCAGGACGGTTTCGCCCGGCAATGGTCCGAACCCACCATTGCGCATATGCGAGCGCAGAAAAAAGACGCCTGGCGCGAAGGCCTGTAGCGCCAGCGGCCTCCCGCGCCCGCCGGGACCGCCGGCGGGCACGCCCGCTCTTGGCCCCAACCGCCTCTTCGGCGCCGAAGGTCTATCCATTCCCTTCGCCCGCCCGAGGCATTGAAACTATAAAGCGAGGGGTTTGGGTAGACCGTGGCACGGGCTGACCAGCCCGTGTCCAGCGAGTCTTCGAGCGTTTCCGCTGCAAAGCGCGTTTCGCGCTCTCTTCGCTTCCTTCTCTTCAATGCCGTAGCACCACCCCCAACCAGTTAGCGCCACCTTTCCTTGGTAGCGCAGGCTGGCAGCCCGCGGTTGGAGCGGGCCTCCACGGCCGCGGGCTGGATTTGCGCGCGAGAAGCACGGGCAAAATAAACGGCGCAATGCACGCGTTCGCAGAGCCGAATTCACGAACTCAACGAAGAGCGGGCCTGCCCGCCGAATGGCGCATTTTTAGGCAGAAGTCATTTCCCTGGCAGCCGTTGGGCGCCGTTCCGACCCACCGTTCCGGCCGTTTTTCCGGGCGTTTTCAATTCGCCGCCCAATCCCCCGTGTGCTCCTTCCCACTCTGAGGCGGCTGGCTCGTGCCGTCCGGCACGAGACACCGGCGG
>JBOHNC010000508.1:0-7851 GCA_050730415.1 Planctomycetota bacterium | reverse complement strand
CTGCTGTACAAGGGCGGCAATTTCATGCACTGCATCGAAGGCGAAAAGCCGGTGGTCGAAGCGCTGTTCGCCAAGGTCAGCGCCGATCCGCGCCACCACGGCATCATCGTGCTGCTGCGCGAGGAACGGACGGAGCGCCAATTCCCCGACTACAGCGTCGGCTTCCGCGATTTGAACGACGAGGAGGTGCGGCAGATGGAAGGCTACAGCGAGTTCCTCAACACCGACCTGATCGACCCGGAATTCAAAAAGAACCCGAGCAAGGCCAAACGGTTGTTGATGGTGTTCAAGGAAAGCATGCGCTGAGCGCGCGGACTACCCTCGCGCCGGTTCGAGCATCGTCTCTTTGGCTTTGCGCGTCAGTTCGCGGACATGATCGAAGTTGCCCAGCAATTGTTCGAGGTGGACCATGCGCGAGGCCGGCGCGTCTTTCAGCACCGACGGATGGTAGGGTTCGGTCGCCCAGAAGCGCGCCGCGCCTTCGACGTACTTGCGCAGTTCCGGCAGATGTTCTTCCGGGTAGCGCTGGCACAGGTTCATCGTGAACATGCGCCGCTTGTTGCCGCCGCCGAAGGCCGCGTGTTTGGTGTTGTGATTGAACACCAGCACGTCGCCGGGGACGGTTTCGAGCGCGATGGCGGGCACGTCGCGCCCGGCCATGCCGTAGGTTTTTTGCGAACTGCCGAGGTCCTGTTGCAGTTCGCCGGCGAATTCGTCCTTGATCTTGTGCGACCCCGGGATCACGCGCAGGCAGCCGGTGTCGCGGGTGAGCGGGTCCAGGTAGAAGGCGATCTTGATGTGCGTCACGTTGGCGTGCCAGCCGTCGGAGTGCCAGCCGGTGTCGCCGACGTAATAGTTGCCGTCGCCGCCCATGAAGTTGTAGTCGGCGCCGATTAGATCGGTCGCGATCCCGACCAGGCGGGTGTCGTCGAGCAACGTCGCCATGTATTCGGTCTGGTACATGCCGGTGCAGGAACGCTGCTTGTAGTCATGCGGCTTGCCGGCGTGGCCGCCGCCGTTCATGCGCCAGGTTTCTTCGAAGGCCTCGAGGATGGCTTCGACCCGGTCCTTCAACAGGCCGGGGAAGGCCAGGAAGCCGAAGGTGTTGAAGAACCGTTTCTGTTCGGGCGTGAGCATGACCCAATCTTCCTTTGCGCGTGGGGCGGAATTGCTTGGGGTGAACATACCTCGCGGTTGACCGGACTGCAAATGGCCGGCAATTGCGACGCAACACATTGAAACCATTGCGGTTGGGATTGATTTCCGGGGCGAAACAATACAAAAAGACATGTTTTTCGGACAAATGGGCAGGCCTCGATTTCAGTGGTCTTCGAGCCGGCTTTCTCTTTTTTTCACACCAATTTGAAAAACGCGCTATCGCCCGCGGCGCAGACGGGGGCCGTCCCTGCCTCGGTCGCCGCCGCGGCTGCGTTTGACGATCAGCACGACCATCAGGATCATCGCCACGACGAACGAGCCGAAACAGATCCCGAGCCCGCCGAACACGGTGAGCAGAACACTTCCAGTGATGTCCGGGCCGACGGCGAACGCAACCTGCGGGGCGGTCGCGCCGTCCGCGTAGGCGCCGGCGAAGTCGTAGTCGCCGGGCGTATTGACGGCGAATTCGTACAGGGACTGGCCGTGTTGCCGGCCCCAGGAGTAGGTCGTGCTGCCGTTCGACGGACCGATCGTCAGCGGCTGGTGCGTGGCGTGGTCGGTGACGGTCAATTGCATGTTTTGCGGTTGGCCGGACAGGAAGACGCGGTGGTTCACGATCGTGCTGGATTCAAAAAATATCGTGTAGCTGCCGGTCTTGGTGAAGGTCAGCGTCTTCTGCCCAGGCATGACGACTTCCTGGAGATTGCGCGTCACGCCGCTCAGGCCGAGCACGAGCACCAGGATGAAAAGGATTCCGCCCAACACGAGAATCGCGGGGATCAGCGCGAACCACCAGGCGCTGAGGCGGCGCGGCGCGGCGGGTTGGGGCGGGCGGTCCGGTTCGTCGTCCCAGGTGCTCATGCGTGTGCCTCCGGTCGAGGGAAATAAAACACGGCTGCAAGGAGCAGATCAGGGTGCAAAGGATTCCGTTGCAGTGCAGCGTGGATTGTAGCCGCCGCAGCGTCGATCGGGTAGGTGGTTTAAGGGGCCGCCGCCGGCCGGCTTGCGGGTGATTCGCCGGGGGGCTTGGAGTGTGCGCGGAACCGGATGGGCGATTGAGCCGTCGAAGAGGGCGGGCACGGGGACCCGCCCCTACAAAAATGTTGATCTATTTATGTGTTCTATGTGCCCTTTGTGGCTAAATCTCTTACTTCTTCCCGCGCTTACCCGCCACCGTCGCGGGCTTGCGCCGCTCGGTCGGTTCCAGCAGTTCCCAGACGTTGCCGAAGGGGTCCTGGAAGGCAATGAAATTGCCGTAGGGACATTCGCCCACGCCGGAGGGCTGCGTGCTCCAGGCGACTTTTTGGAACTCCACGCCGCGGGAGCTCCACTGCGCCATCTGCTGTTCGAGGTTGTCGGTGAACATCACCAGCGTGACGCGCTGGGTTTCGTAGGTGGCCGGCGCGACCTTGTCGACGGCATATAACAGGAGCGTGGCGTCGTCGCCGAGGTCCACTTCGAGCGGCCCTTCGACGCCGTGCGGCTGGCGGCAGGGCAAGCCCAGTTGGGTGACGTAGAACGCGCGTGCTTTGGCGATGTCGGGCACGTTGATCTGCACCAAACCAAGGCGAAGCGACATGGAGGAACCTCCCGTGGCGCGCGGACGGCCGCGGCCGAGCGTGCGCTCCCGCGCCGCCGGTTCCGACCTCCGCCACCGCCGATATATTACCCCGTTTTCGGTCGGCGCGCTCCATCGAATCAGTCCAAAAACGGTCCGAAACGGCTGGATTCGGTCCTGCGCCGCCAGGCTGCCGCGGCGTGGCTTTCAGGCGCCCGACTGCGCCGGCCGGGCGCCGTCAGCAGCGCCAATCGATGCCTGCCATTTCAGACCATTGAACCAGGAGACGCTAAACGGCTGCGAGCGGCCAGCTCTTTCCAACCGGCTTCCGAACCAGACCAACATTTTCAAACTTCCCGTGATGACCCTGCACTGGTGCGGCGTCTTTGGATCGACCGCTGCAAGGCCGGTTCGAAGTCTGTTTCTGCTCACAAGGAGTCCACCCATGCGGACCTTCTATTCCTCATTGTTCGCGGTGTTGAGCTGCCTTTTGGCCGCGGTGCTGCTGGCGCCAGTTGCGGGCACGCTGCGAGCCGGCGATGCGCCGGCGGTCACGCCAGCCGCGACCCCTAACGACGATGCGGTCGAAAAGAAAAAAGCGGAATATATGGACCTGGAGCAACAGGTTTACCATGACTTCAGCCACAAGGACTACGCGGCCGCGGCGGAGAAATGCAAAAAGCAGTCGCAACTGTTTCCGGATCAGTTCGGCCCCTACTACAACCTGGCCTGCGCCGACGCGCGGTTGGGCAGCAAGGACCAGGCGCTGGCCGATCTGGCCAAGGCGGTGCAGCTGGGCTACAACGATCCCGATCACATGCAGGCCGACGCCGACCTGGCGTCGATCCGTGACGACAAGCAATTTCCGACGCTGAAGACCAAGGCGGCGGACAACGCCAAAAAAAATCCACCTCCGGTCACCGGCGGCGGGATCGACCGCGGACCGGACATCCCGGGGCTGAGGAGCGTCGAAGACCTGCCGGAGGGCGGCCTGCGCTACCGCCTGCTGATCGATCCCAAGGCCGACGAAAAAAATCCCGCGCAGGTCGTGATCTGGCTGCACCCGTCCGGCGGTTCGATGAACAGCGTGGTCGAAACCGAACTGGCCTCGGAATTTGCCAAGCGCGGCTACGCGCTGTTGGTAGTCACGCAGAAGCAGTGGAACTACTGGGACGGCAAGGAGGCGGAACAGTTGCTCGACAAGACCTGGCCGGCGGTGCTCAAGGTCAAGGGCGTGGCGCAGGAAAAGCCGATTCTGATGGGCTTCAGCGCCGGCGGTCAGTTGGCCTTGGAGGTGTGGGCGCAGAATCCGACCGGGTTCGCCGGGCTGATTCTGGACTCGGCCTATCCCTTTGACATGGAAGCCTATCAGCACCGCCAGATCAAGCAGATGGCCTTGCCCGCCGGCGACGCTAGCAAGAAAACCCCTTTCCTTGTGCTGGTCGGCACGCTCGACCCTGCCAAGGCAATGTGGGAGCAGGCGCAGGACACCTGGCATGAAGCTGGCGTGCCGCTGATCGTCGATTACGTGAAGAACGGCCGCCACCAGTGGCTGGTCGGGCCCAGCCAGAAAACGGAACTGCTGCAATGGCTGGAGGACGTGAAGGCGAAGAAACTGCCCGGCCAGTGGACGGCGGAGCAGATCCAGGCGGCGAAGACCAAAACGGCGCAGGCCGCGGCCGCGGCCAAGAGGGCCGATCAGGCCAAGACGGCGCAGGAGAAGAAACCCGCTGGGCGTGAAGACGACGGCTTGGGGGTCGAAGACGACAACACGCCGAAAGCCGCCACGCCGCCGACGCCGGCTCCCCCCACCCCCGCCGCTCCCGCCGCTACCGGCGGCGGCGATCGCACCTACTGAACCGATTTAGCCGCTAACTTGCTTTCATTTGCAGGTTGCAAGAATTGCGCCTGCGAAGAATCGTCGGGTGGCGCGGTGGACGGAAGCGCCAGCCCGGCGCCAGGCCACGGTTCGGCGTGGGCCGGCCGTTGTGCCATGGCTACCGCCGCCGATTCGGAGCGCAATCGGGCAGCGCGGGACGCACAAGTGCAGTGCGCAAATCCCCCGGTGCACGCCGCTGAAATGATCGTTTCGTGATAAATTTCTCGATTCCGGGTGGAATTTCCGCTTTTTCAACCGCCCATATCGTATATTGAGTTTCGAAGGTTTGCAGTTCCCGCCACACGACAGGTTGCGGGGAAACTGCGAGGACGCGGCCGTGTAGGCAGTGCAATCCCCTGAAGACCCGCGAACGCAAAGCCGGCTCAAAAACCCATCGCCGCCGCTCGCCGCCAGGTTGAAACGCTCCTGACGAAATCCAAGTATTTCGGAATCGTGGCGCCGCCTGCGGTGCGCGAGTCCCTATTCTAAACAAGGAGTTCTATCATGTTGTTACTATATATATTGCTATTCCTGAGTCTGCTGGTCTTCGCCTTTTTCCTGCTCGGCGTGCGGATCGTGCCCAACACGCGGATCGGCGTGGTGGAGCAGATATTCAGTTGGGAAAAAGGGTCGCTGAAAGGCGGCCTGATCGCCTTGCAGCAGGAAGCCGGCTTTCAGCCGCAGGTGCTGCGCGGCGGCATTCACTGGCTGATGCCCTTCCGCTACCGCGTCCACCGCATGCCGCTGATCACCATCCCGCAGGGAAAAATCGGCTACGTGTTCGCGCGCGACGGTAAGCCGCTCAGCCCCGTCCAGACGCTGGCCTCCAATGCCACCGCCGGCGACTATGAAGACGCCGCCGGATTTTTGCTCCGCTCCGGCCAACGCGGTCCGCAACGCAAGCTGCTCCGCGAAGGCACCTACGCCATCAACCTCGCCCTGTTCGTCGTCGTCACCCAGCAGCGGGTCTACTACCTGCCCATGCACCGCGGCGAAGAGCGGGAATTCGAAAAAATGGCCGAACTGATCGCCGGACGCCACGGCTTTGACCCGGTTGTCATCAAAGGCACCGAAGACCAGATCGGCATCGTCACCGTGCATGACGGCCCGGCGCTTGACGACGGCGAAATCATTGCCGTCACGGTCGGCTCCGATGTGACCGATCAACGCACCTATCACAACGGCTTCCAGGACCCGGAAAAATTCCTGGCCGCCGGCGGCCGCCGCGGTCGCCAACTCCAGGTGCTGGTCGAAGGCACCTACTTCATCAACCGCCTGTTTGCCACGGTCGAACTGATTGCCAAAACGGTGGTGCCCGTGGGTCAGGTCGGCGTCGTCATCTCCTATACCGGCGAACACGGCGCGGACCTCAGCGGCACCGAATACAAACACGGCGAACTGGTCGCCAAGGGCCGCCGCGGCGTCTGGAACGAAGCGCTGCTGCCGGGCAAATACGCCTTCAACCTGTTCGCGGGCGAAGTGGTCCTGGTGCCCACCACCAACTTCATCCTGAAGTGGATTCGCGAGGAATCCGGCTCCCACCGTTTCGACGAAAACCTCTGCGAGGTCTCGCTGATCACCAAGGACGCCTTTGAACCGTCGCTGCCGTTGTCGGTGGTTGTGCACATCGACTACCGCAAGGCGCCGCTGGTCATTCAGCGCTTCGGCGACATCCGCCGGCTGGTCGAACAGACGCTCGACCCGATGATCTCGGCCTACTTCAAGAACGTCGCGCAGACGCGCACCTTGATCGAACTGCTGCAGGAACGCAGTGAGATTCAGGACCACGCCGGTCTGGAAATGCGGCCGCGTTTCGAACACTACAACCTGGAGCTGGAGGAAGTCCTCATTGGCACGCCGACCAGTTCCCACAACGACAGCAAGATCGAAGAAATCCTGACCCAGCTTCGGCTGCGCCAGATCGCCGAAGAACAGGTCGAGACCTACCAGCGCATGGAGCACGCCGCGACGCAGGAACGCGAACTGCGCGAAGCGCAGGCGCGCGCCAAACAGCAGGAAGCGCTGACGCAGTCCGAAGTCAGCATCAAGGTGCAGGAAAACCAAGGCAAGGCCGATCTGCAACGCGCGCTGCAACAGGCGGCGCAGATTCAAGCCATGGCCGACGCCGAAGCCGGCCGGATCAACGCCATCGCCGGCGCGGAGGCGAACAAGCTGAGCGTCATGGCGCAGGCCGAAGCGACCCGGGTGCGGGTGCTGGGCGAAGCCGAAGCGGCCAAGACCAAGGTCAACGCCGACGCCGACGCCGAAAAGGCGGCACGCGTGGGCATCGCCGAAGCGATGGCGGTCGAGGAACAGGTTCGCGCCTACGGTGGGCCGCAGTTCCAGCTCACCCAGGCGGTGCTCAACCGCTTCGCCGAAGCGATTCAGCAGTCGGGTGTGGATGTGGTGCCCAAGATCGTCATCGGCGGCGGCTCCGGTGGATCGAACGGCAAGGACGGCGAGGGTCGCGGGAGTGCGATGGGCCCGAACGCGATGGAAGCGCTGATGGCGATGCTCCTGAGCGAAAAACTGGGTCAGACGTTGAACGGGCCCAAAGCGCCGCCCAGCGTCGAAGCCCAGGCCATCCGCGACGGCCTGAAATCCCGCCTGGAAAAGGCGCACAAACCGGCCGCATAGGCGGCTCCTATCCAACGCTCCAACGCCCCTGCCGGACTGAACGGCGGGTGCAACACGGCGGGCGCCGATCGCAAGGTCGGCGCCCGTTTTTTTATGCGATCCCGCGAATTGCCGTGCGCCCCCCTGGGAGCGCCGCGCTCCAGCGCGGCTTCTTGGATTTAGCGGGACGTTCGTTCAATTAACCCTGCGCGGCTTTTTCGAGCGTGGCCATATCCAGTTTCTGCATCTTCATGATTTCGACGAAGACCCGCTGCGCGGCGGCCGGGCCGCGCTGCGTGATCCACTCGCCCAACTTCGCCGGCACCAGCTGCCAGGTCAGGCCGAAGCGGTCGGTCAGCCAGCCGCACCGGCCGGGCTTGCCGCCGTCGGCGGTGAGGGCCACGTACAGGCGGTCGATTTCCGCCTGCGTGTCGCAGTGAATGACCAGCGAGGCGGCTTCGTTGAGTTTCAAATCGCCGCCGCCGTTGAGCAACATCACTTCGTGGCCGGCGATTTCAAAGACCACCGTGAGCACCGCGCCGGCGGGCTGGCCGGAAGGATTGGAGGTGCTTTCGCCGTGGTGACTGACCGCCTTGATCCGGCCGTCCTTGAAAAGCGAGACGTAGAACTTGGCGGCCTC
>JBOHNC010000507.1:0-1651 GCA_050730415.1 Planctomycetota bacterium | reverse complement strand
ACGCCGCGGTGGTGGCGGTGGCGGAGGCGGCGGTGGTGGCGGGGGCAGTCGAACCTGCGGCCCCCGATGCTGGGAACTGCTGCGCGGTGTCCGGCTCCGGCCCGTCCCCCGCAGTCTCTCCGCGCGGCGGCCGATCGACTTCGTCGGACTGGGTTTCCTCCAGGCGGAACAGCAGGCGGCGCGGTGCGACATTGCCATCCATCGCCTGCAGCGCGTTGATGCCGAGGTTCATCAGGACCTGTTCGATCTGCCCCGGGTCGACGCGCGCCTGTTTGGGTCCGGTGGCCGGCTCCATTTCCAGATCGAATTCCACGCCGGCGGCTTCGGGCCGCACCTCCAGGCCGGCGATGATGCGGTTGGTCAGTTCCCCCAGGTCGCACAGGAACGGCTCCGGCGCCGGCATGCGCGAGAATTTCAGAAAGGTTTCAATCAGGTTGTCGATCCGGTCGGACTGGTCGAGAATCGCGTGGGCGTGGGTGCGCAGCGAATCCTGCGATTTCGTTTTGCGCATGATTTCCTGCGCAAACCCGCGCACCGTTGCCAGCGGATTGCGGACTTCGTGCGCCATCATCGCGCCGATTTCGCGCATGGCTTCGAGCCGCTGCCGTTCGCGCGCATTGTCTTCCAGCATCCGTTCCAGCGACACATCGCGCAGGGTCAGGATGATCCCACCGGTGCCGGCGCTGCTCAGCGGGATGACGCCGGCTTCGATGGTGTGGTCGGGGGCGCTGGAATCCACCAGGATGAAATCGGCGCGCTCGGGCTGGTCCAAGCTGCGCCGCAGCCGTTCGGCATCCTGGGGATGGAACAGGCCGTCGATGGTCGCCGCGCCGGCGCGCCCGCGGCTCGGCGGCGGCTCGGGTCGGCGGAGCAGCCGGTCGACCACCGCGTTGCGGTACATCACGCCGCCCTTGGGTTCCACCAGCAGCACGCCTTCGTTCATGTTCTCGAGGATTTCCTCCTGCAGCAGGCGGGTCTGAAACACCCGCTGCGCCAGGGCGGCGGCGAGCCCCGCGATGATCAGGATGCCGAAGGAATGGGTCAGGTGGGTGGTCACGAAGACCTTCCAGAACTGATCCCACTGCTGGTATTGCTCGCGGATTTCCACCGAGGTGTACTCGGGAAAGTGATCGGTCTTGTACAGCACCGCGATGATGGAAATGGCGATCACGGAGAGACTCGCCACCAGCCAGGCCGCGCGGGAGGACAGGAACAGCGCCGCGCCGACCACCGTGACCATGTACAGAAACACGAAATTGCTGTCGTTGCCGCCGGTCAGGTAGACCAGGTCGGAGATCAGGACCACGTCCATGATGATCTGCACGACGTTGATGTCGTTGAGGTCGAATTTGAGTTTGGCCAAGCCGGCGTAGAATGCCGAGAGCACGCAGGAAATGATGAGCAGGGTGTACAGCGGCAGGGAGGAGCCGGCAATCGGCCCGCGCTGCCAGAAGGTGACCAGCGAGATCAGGACGATCGCCAGGCGCAGCCCGATCAGGGTATTAAGGACCGTCTCGGCCTTGCGGCGCGATTCGATGACGGTGCTGAAGTAGGTCAGCACGGGAGCGCGTTCTCCCTGGTCCGACGCTGTCTGGCGTCCGCGCGCCCGCGCGTCGGTCCGGCGCCCGCGCGCCCGCGCGCTGGTCCGGTG
>JBOHNC010000506.1:0-3125 GCA_050730415.1 Planctomycetota bacterium | reverse complement strand
CGCCGGCTGCTCGCCGCCGCACGCTGTCTATCTGGCGGCGCGGTGCAGCTTTGGCTGCCGCCGCTGCCGCACTGCTGGCTGTCGGCCTGTACCTGCACCGCGGCGCCGAACCGGTTGCGCCGCCGCTGATTGCGCCGCCCGCCGTTGGGCTCGAGGCCGAACTCTATCGTCCCATCGCCGACCCGGCCACCTCGACCGCCAGCGCGGCAGCGGTCACGCCGCGGCTCGAATTGGCCGGCTTCCAGTCGGTGCAGGCGCTGGACGGCACCCATCGCGCGGTCGCTACCGGCGATCAAGCCGGCGAGGTCGTCGCCCTCTTCGATCCGACGCAGACTGCCGGCACCGCCGTCCATCGGCCCATCGCCCGCATCGCGCTCGATGCCAACACCAGCGTGCAGTTCTACGGCCCGGGCGAAACCATTCCGGGCGCGACCGGCGCCGCGGCCGGCCCGCTGCCGCGCGGCGGCGTGGTGCTCCAGCATGGCGCGTTGCTGGCCGATGTCACCAAGGCTGGCAGCCGGTTTGAAGTGCTCACTCCCGGCGCCGGCGGCCGCGGGTTCGAAACGGTTGAAGTCCACGGCACGCGATTTTTCGTCCGCGCCGACGGCCGCAGCACCGCCGTGGATGTTCTCGAAGGTCTGGTCGAATACATTCCTGCCACCGCCACCACTCCGGCCGCGCTGTCCTCCGGCGAACCGGCCTCCGGCGAACTGCCCAGCGAAAAAGTCGATCTGCCGGCCGGGGCCTGCTACACCCGCGACCTCGCCGCCGGCACCGCGACCTTGCAGCGGGCCGATCCGAGCGACATCTTTTTTCCCTTCGCGCCGCGCCAGTTGGCCGTCAGCGCCTGGCCGCAGGCTGGCGGCGGGCTGGAACGTGGGAACGCCGGTCCCGCGCCGTTTTTCACCGCCTACCGCCTGGATGGCACCGTCCAGCCCGATTCCACGGCGAGGTTTCGTGGACCGCTGGTGGTGCTCCCCGACGGCCGGTTCCTCGCCGTCACCGGCAGCGGTGCGCACGCCGGCCTGCGTTTGCTGACCGTCACGCCCGGTGCGGGGGCTCTCGGCGGCGCGGCTCCGCCTCCGGGCGATGGCGCGCAGTTCGATGTCCTCTCCGCGCCGGCCGGTGCTGCTCCATCGGCTGGCCCTTCGGTTGAGCATTCGCCGCTTGGCGGGGTTCTGCACTTCGGCCCGGTGCTGCTGCCGCGGGAAGTCGTCGCGGTCGTTGTCGATCACCGCCTGGTCGGGCTGTCCACCGTCACCTGGCAGCCGGTCTGGAAGGACGAACTCCCTGGCGACACCGATATCTATGCGCTGAGCGTCGGGCCGCGGGGGCGGGCCATCCTGAGTACCTCGCAGGGACTCAATGCCTACGATGGCGCCACCGGCGCGCCGGTCTGGGACAATCGCGACGTGGGCGAAATTACCTCCGGCATCGCCGCCACCGAATGCGCCGACCAGCCGTTTTTGCTGGCCTTCGATTCCATCCATGCGCGGATCTACAAGCTCAGCGCCGACGGCGCGTTGCTCAAGACCATCGACCTGCGCGCCGCCGTGAACGGCCCCGGCGGGCTGGCCGAGGACATCAAGGACTGGACGCTGGCCTCCACGCCGATCCTGATCGGCGGCAATTGCGTGCTGGTTTTCGAAGACGGCGCCACCGCGCTGGTGAACCTCACCACCGGCGCGCGGCGCATGACCGACGGTCTTGGCGCGCAGCAGCACGTGCGGCTGGTCAGCCTAGACCCCGCCACGCTGAATTTGACGATGCTGCTCGAATCCGGCGCCGCCTACCGGTGCGACCTGAGCGGCTCCTCGCCGGAACTCCAGCCGTTCGCGCCCGGCGCCGCCGCGCACATCGACGCCCTGGCCATGACCGCGAATATCGCTCTGACCGTGGACCCCGACGGCACCCTGCGCCTCTGGCGCAAGCCGTAGCCATGGGTGCGCCGGCATCCTGCCCGGCTCTTTTCTTCCTTCCGCCTCCACCACGCGCCCCAAAACAAACCGGGCGGACCTTGCGGCCCGCCCGTTCTGCATTTGTTTTCACGCCACCCGGCGGCGTTGGTCTACACGCCACCCGGCGGCGTTGGTCGTCTCGTCTGATCAAAGGAAATCGCTGAGTCGGTCGGCGAACTTGGTCCGCAGGAACTTCAGGAACTGCTTGCGCAACTGGCACACGCGCGATTCGCTGATCTGCAGCTCTTCGGCAATCTGCAGCATCGTCTTGTGTTTCAAGTAGTACCCGATCAGCACTTCGGCTTCGATCTTCTGCAAGCCCTTCATGATGTGATCGAGGAATTCTTTGCGCTGCGCCAACTGTTCGGGCTGGACGGCGCGGGTGTCCATGATGCGGTTCGAGGTGTAGCTTTCGTCGTTTTCGTCGATGCCGGCGACTTCAATCGAGCGCACCGCCAAGGGCAGCAGGTCGCCCTTCTGGCGTCGGAAATCTTCGAGCTTCATGTCCAGGCGCTGCGCCCATTCTTCCTCGTTGGGTTCGCGGCCGAACTGGGCCATGAACTGCTCGCGCGTGCGGTTCGCACGCGCCGCCCACTGCCGGACGTTGCGGGGCACCCAGTCGCTCTGGCGCAGGAAGTCCAGGCAGGAGCCGCGGATGCGCCACGAGGTGTAGGTTTCGAATTTCACCCGTTTGGTCGGGTCGTATTTCTCGATCGATTCGATCAGGCCCAGGTTGGCCACCGAATACAGATCGTCGATGTCGATCGTCGGCGGCAGCTTGGACTTGACCAAGTCGGCGATGGCCTTCGCGAACGGCAGGTAGTATTCGACCAGCCGGTTGCGGTGCTCGCGCGACGGCTGCGCCCAGTAGCCGTTCCACAGCGGCGCTGCCGACCCCAGTCGGCGCGAGGAAGTGCGGTTGCGCTTGTCGAGGTAAGCCAGCTTCGGCTCCACCTCCGGCTCGGCCAACGCCTCTTCCAACGCCGCATTCGCTTGATCGTCGCTCACGGTTTGAAACCCTCGTGCCAATGAAATCCCCTTCTCCTGGATCATCGTCAGGTCTCCGCGCTGGACCCTCCGGCGGCGTGCGGGAGGATCAGGTGGTAGGAGTCGCTCAAGCGGATTTACGCCACCGAGTGGCACTCGCCGGTTCGCAGGGTCCAAAGT
>JBOHNC010000505.1:0-3636 GCA_050730415.1 Planctomycetota bacterium | reverse complement strand
GGCGCGAGCGGTGCGGCTGGGGCCGCGGGCGCGCCCGCCGGCGGCTGCGCAGGCGCGGAAGGCATGGCGTAGGGATTGGGCACGGTGGGCGGATCGCCCGGCCCCGCGCCGGCGGTGGCGCTCGTGCCGGCTCCGGTTCCGGCTCCGGCCCCGGTCGGCAGAGGCTTGGTGAGTTTCCCCGCCTTGCGCAGACGCTTGAACATATTCTGCCGAGTGACATCGCGGACCACCGCGTCGGGTTTGCGGTCGCGGTAGATCATGTAGAGCATGATGAAGAAAACCAGCCCCATGCCGGCGGCCACGAAGTAGGTGTAGTCTTTCACGCTCGAAGGCGGGATGATCACCTTCTGCAGTTTCATCGCCACGTACATCGGCAGCAGATCGTATTGGAAGTTCTTTTTCTCGATCGGCACGCGCTGGAGGAACAGGCCGTCGAAACGGACGCGCATGTTGAGCCCGGTCAGGTCGTTCAGGTCGCCCTTGAAATCCTTGCCGAGCACCTGAGTGTCGGTCAGCGGCACGGTCACCAGGTAGAAGTTGACGTTGTCGTCGCGCACAATCCAGGTGGAGGTGTGTTCGACGCCGGATTGCGCCTTGGCGCCGGTGCCGGGGCCGAAATCCTGCGACCAGTAGTCGCGAGCGCTCAGGCATTTCACCATCCAGCCTTCCACCTGGTAGGGCTGACCGTAGTAAGGCAGCGGGTTGTTGACGGTGTTGGTGAAGTTGGCCGCGGCTTTGGTCGGGTCCTTGAGCTGCGCGACATTGGCTGTTTCGCGCTGCTGACGGTAGGCTTCGAGTTCCGCGGGGGTGTTGTGGGTGCGCAGAAAACGCATGACGAGGTCGAAGGCTTCAAAACTTTCGGTGTATTTGGAGGCCTGGATGGTCGAGTCCAAGTCGGAGTCGGTGGGGATGGAGGCGAAGGCGTCCTCCTGGCCGGTGAGCGTCTTGAGCGGCGTGAAGTGCGGCGACATGGGCACGAACTGATCGCCGGGCGCCTTCCCGGTGGCGATCGCGGTGGCAGTGGCGTCGGAACCATCGTCGTCGGTCGAGTTCGCGGTGGGGGCTGAGCCATTGCCGGCGGCGGCGGTGCCGGTGGTGCCGGTGGTGCCGGGGGTGCCGGCGGGGGTTGAACCGGCCGCCGGAGTCGTGCCATCGGCAGGATGCGCGTCGGCCGCGCCGCCCTTGGAAGGGACCGTGCGCGCCAGCATGCCGTCGACCTTGGGGCCGAGGGTGGCCGGCTTGTCGACGTCGGTCCGCCAGGGCATCGGATCGATGGCGAGGTACAGGGGGACGACGACACGCTTTTTGGGGTCCTTGAGTTTGACCGGCAGGACCAGGTGATCGCCGAGAAAAATCGCGTGCATGCGCAAGTTGAAAATCATGTGCGCCATCGGGTGATGGTCTTCGTCGGTGGGCGGGATGTTGGCTTCTTCGATGGGGCTGAGGTCGGTGGGGGTGAGCACCGCGAACTTGTAGAGTTTGGCGGGCAGCCCGCAGCCTTCGACCGCTTCAGGCGGTTCGATGTCCTTGCCGAAGTAGAAGCGGACGCGGTCGGTGGAATCCATGTCGAAGTAGAACAGGTGGAGTTCCTTGACGCCGGTGGCTTTCTGGAGCGCCGGATCGTCGATTTTCACGAAGCGGTAGAACTCGGGTTCCGATTCCTGAATCACGCCTTCGATGGTCTGGAACCGGCCGCGCGCGGCGTCGGGATGCTGGACCGCATAGAAGGGCAGCGCGACGCCGCCGGGGGCGTCTTTGAAATCCTTGTCCTGTTCCAAATGCGTGCGCAGATAGCGCAGCGCCAGAGCAACGGCGGCGGGCGTGGGCTTGTTGCGCGTGTAGGCGTCGGCGGCAGTCAGATTGGATTCGCCGATGCCGGCGGCGAGGGCTTTGGGATCGAGGGTCTGGAGCGGGTCGAACTGGGGCGCCATTTCTTCGGGCGAGGGGCGCACGTCAGGCGCTTTCAACTGATCCAGCAGTCGGCCGGTGGCGATGGCGGAGTCAGGGGACCCGTCATCGGTCCCGTGATTCGCCGCAGCGTGGGCTTTGGCCGGCGGAGTGGCGTGCATCGAGCCGAAGGCAAAGTACATCACCAGCACCAGCAGCAGGCAGCCGCCGAGCACCATGATCTGGATGGTGCTGCTGCGTTGCTGGCGATCGAGCAGTTCGCGTTGGCGCGCGCGGTCCTCCTTCGAGAGGCTGAAAAGGTTGACATCCTTGTCTTTTTTGCCGCCGCCGCCAAAACCGCCCATGCCGCCCATGCCGCCGGTGCCGAACGTGAACCCCATCGTGCATTCTCCTGCCGCCGGGCCGCTTGCGGCGCCGGGCTGTTTTGCGCACTGTAATAAACGCAGCCGGGTTCAAAAGATTGCCCGAAAACCCAACATGGTGCATTCGGGCTGGCTTTGCCCGGGCGGGTCAGTTGCCGAACCCCTTCGCCAGGGTCTGGATTTCGACCAGCGTGCCGCCCGGCTGGATGGCGGCTTCCTTGAGGGTGCGCTTGAGCAGCCCCGCGAGGACCTTGCCGGGGCCCAGTTCCACGAACTGGCTGTGCCCGGTGGCGCCGAGCCGCTGCATGGAGTCGCTCCAGAGCACCGGATGAGTAACCTGGTCGATCAGCGCGGAGCGGATTTCGGCCGGCGTGGTGACCGGCTGCGCGCTGACGTTGGCCAGCACCGTGGTGCGAGCCGGGCTGATCTCGGCCTGTTCCAGAGCCTTGGCGAGGTCGGCGACGGCCGGCTGCATGAGCGTGGTGTGGAAGGCGCCGGAGACCTTGAGCGGGAAGATGCGCCGCACGCCCTTGGCCTTCAGCGCGGCGATGGCGGCTTCGAGGCTGTCGAGGTCGCCGGCGATGGCGACTTGGCCGGGGCTGTTGAAGTTGGCCGGAGCGACGACGGCGCCAGCGCCGCGCTGCGCCTGGACTTCGGCGCAGACCTGCGCCACCATGTTCAAGTCGTCGGCGACGATGCTGGCCATGGAGCTTTTGACGCGCGTGGCGGCGTCGGCCATGAGACGTCCGCGGATGGCGACCAGCCGGATGGCGGTGAGCGGCGAGAAGGCGCCGGCGGAGGCGAGGGCGGAATACTCGCCCAGCGACAGGCCGGCAGTGGCCGGCGGGCGCAGATCGGCCAGGCCGGTGATTTCCTTGAGGGCTTCCAGCGCCGCGAGGCTGGCGAGCACGATCGCCGGCTGCTGGATGGCGGTGTCAACGAGCTCCGCTTCCGGGCCGTTGAACAGAATGCCGCGCAGCGATCGGCCGCCCAGTTCGGGCGCGAGCGCCTCGTCGGCCGCGTCGATCAGCGCCCGCGCGGCGGCGGAGCCTTCATACAGGTCCTTGGCCATGCCGATGGCTTGGGAACCCTGGCCGGGAAACAGGAAAACGGGAAGGGTCATGCGCGGTCCTCGAAGGGCGGCCAACACGGCCAGCCGCAGGGGGATTGTATCCCAAATTGTGATAATCTTGCCCCCCCCGCGAGCCCCACGCGCCCCACGCGCCCCGCGCCCCCCTGGGTGCCCCACGCCCCCCCTGGGAGCGCCGCGCTCCAGCGCGGCTTCTTAGATTTCCTCATATTCCCCGGTTTTTCCCCCGGCCTTTCCCCGGGCCCGCGGGCGGGCCCGCCCGCTCTTCCTCCCAAC
>JBOHNC010000504.1:0-4952 GCA_050730415.1 Planctomycetota bacterium | reverse complement strand
GGCCGGCCCGGTCGGCCCGGCCGGCGCGGGGACCAGCGGCACCCAGGAATGGGCCCGCGCTCCGGGCGAGGCGCCGGCGCCGACCGAAGAAGAGCAGCGGCGGCTGGAACGCGAAGCCAAACTGCTGGAAGCATCGTATGCGCCCGAGCGGATCGGCCGGATTTCGGTGATCCTGTGCGCCGTGGCGCTGGCGGTGTTCACCTTCAGCCTGCTCACCGTCTGTCTGGGCGGTCTGGCCGCGCAACCGGCCGACGCCGCGGCGCCCCATGGAACGGCCACCACCCCCGCCAGCGGCGCTGCCGGGGCCGGCGGTGGGACGGAGGCCTCCGGCGTGGCCAAACACGACGCCAAAAAAGGCGGCAAAGACAACGAACACGCCGGCGTGACGGCGATTTCGTTTTTCGGTGGGACGATGATGTCGATGGGCTTCTGCATGTTCGGCTTTTCGCCGCTGTGCGCGGTGATGGGGTTGATGCTCGGCATTCACAGCGTCCTGCGCAGCCGTCACACGCGCCTGTGGGGCGCGCTCGGCGCCGGCCTGAACGCGCTGCTCCTCCTGCCCCCCATCATCGTCAGCCTGGTGGTCTTGATGCACGGGTAGCCCCGCCGGCGCCCGCCGGCGCCAGCGGAGTCGGGGAGGGCGGGCCATGCCGAAGGCAGCCGCGCGCTGGCGGCGCGCACCGGTGGCGGCGGGGCTGTTCTATCCCGCCCGGCCGGAAACCCTGCGGGCGCAACTGGCGGAGTTCGCAGCCAACGCGCCGCCGCCCACACCCGCCGGGATGCTCGCCACTGACGCAGCAATCGGCGCTTCCGCCAACCGCGCCGCACCCGCGCCCATTCGCGGCGCCATCTGCCCGCACGCAGGCTACCTGTATTCGGGGCAGCTCACCTGGTGGACGCTGGCGCGCTGCCCGTGGACGCCGACCGTCCTGATTCTGGCCGTGAACCATCGTCATCCGCGCCCGCCGGCCTGGGCGATCTGGCCCGAGGGCGCCTGGCAGACACCGCTCGGCGAGGTCCCCGTGGATGCCGAATTGGCGGCGGTCTTGCAGGCGGCGCTGCCCGAATGGACCGCCTCGGAAAGCTCGCACCTGCGCGATCATTCGACCGAAGTGCTGCTGCCGTTTCTGCAGGAACTCAGCGCGCGCGCCGACCGGCCGACCCCGCGGATCGTCCCGGTCTGCCCCTTTTTGAACCGCGAAGACGAACCGATGGCGCCGGAGATCGGCCGCCGCCTGGCCGCGGTGCTGGCAACCTGGCGGGAGCCGGTCCTGGTGGTGGCGTCCAACGACATGACCCATTTCGCGCCCGCCGACATCGCGCAGGCGCAGGACCGCAAAGCCCTCGCGCCGATTGCTCGTCTGGACGCGGCCGGCTTGCTGACCACCGCGCGGCGCGAGCGCGTGACGATGTGCGGCGCCCAGCCGGTCGCGACGATGCTCTCCGCCGTGCGCGAACTGGGCGCGACGCAGGGCGACCTGGTCGGCTACACCCACTCAGGAGTGGTCAGCGGCGATTGGAACGAGGTCGTTGCCTACGCTGGCGTCGTCTGCCGGTAATCTGCTCACCACCCAAGTGGCACGGGCCGAGGGCCCGTGGGCAAAAAAGCCGGCGTAGCCGGCGCCATGAATTTCTTGCACGCGGCGCGCGCACTCTTCATTTCCTCATTTCCCAAACAACTTTACACTACACCCCGCTCAGCAGAATCCGCGGCGCATCCGGCGCCCGCGCTGCGTGCAGCGCCGCCGCGGCCACGGCGGTGGGCACCGCGACGAACCAGTCTTCGGCCTCGGCGTCGGAAAAATCCAAGTCCCCCGCCAGCCGCCATTCGCCCTCCTGCGCCCAACCCCCGGCCCGGTCGCCCTCCGCTTGAAACCGGAACCGCTCTTCCCAATCCAGTTCCTCCCAGACCGCTTCGTCGCCGTAGATCGCCGGCGCGGCGCCTTTTTCCAGCAGATAGTCGCGCCGCAGCCCAATCCCCCACGGCTCGTAGCGCGGCCGCCGCAGGCCGCGGTGAAGCCTCCCGCCCAGGCCGCCGGGACCGAACAGCCGTTCCGGCGGCAGTTCCGTCAGGCACACCGCCGGCCCGGCGCGCAGAAACTGCCGCGCGCCCACGATCCGCCGCTGCGTGAGGATCCGCAGCAGTGCATCGCCCGCATCCGGCACGTGCGGGACCGCGCCGCGCACAACCCGGCCGAGCCACTCCAGCGGCGGTTCGTCCGGCCAGGGTCCGTCGGGGCGGCGCGTCCAATGGATCAGATAGGGCCAGTCATGGACGCTCGTGGGCGGACGCAGCACCGGCCACGTCACCGGCGCGAAGTCGCCGGTCCTCCCGGAGTTTGCGCCGGCTCCATCGCCAGCGCCGTCGTCCTCCAGCGCACCGTTCGGCGTTGGATCCGCCCCGCGCGGCGGCAGCGCCAATTCAAGCCGCGCGCACCCGGCCTTCAACAGAGCCGCCCCGCCGCGGTCGGTCAACCCCCAGGCATCCGGGTCGAGCACCGCAATCCGCGCGCGAAGTTCGAGCGTGGCGGCAGCGGCGACAGCGGTGGCGGCAGCGGATGCGCCCGCACTCGCTCCCGCGCCCGCCTGCATCAACCGCCGCTGCCAGTTTCCGCCGGCACGCAGCGCCAACGCCCAGGCGCGGTGCGCGAGCGCCAACAACAGCGCGTCACGGCGTTCGCGGCGCGCGGTGGCGCTCCCGCCGGTGGCGTGGAGCGCGGCATCGGGCCACAGCGCCGAAATCGTCACGGCCGCCGGCGGATCGTCGGCGCCTGTTCCCGTCTGCACACCGCCAGCCGCGGCGGCACTTTCCCGCAGCGCGACCGCGACCGCCAGCGGTCCGGCGCCGACTTCAATCCACGCGCGCCCGGCCTGCAGCGCCGCCGCTCGCACCAGTTGCGCGGGCAGTTCCCCGCCGGCGCCGATCACCGCTCCGTCGGCGGGCAGTGCGGCCAGCGCCGCGACCGTGGCGCGCACCCAGGGCAGCGCGCTGGTCAGTTCGCGCGGCTTGCGTGAATGCAGCACCGCCACCCGCTGGCGCCGCCAAAGCTGCGTCCAAGTCGGCGCATCCGCGTGCAGCCAGATCGCCGCCGGCGTGGCGTCGGTCAGCGGCGCGAGGGCATTGCGCTCGTCGCAGAGTTCCGGGGCCGAAAATATCCGCACCCCGGCGTCGAACCAGGCCGCGCCCAGCGCACCCGCCCGCGCCCAGGCCGCCGCCCAGCGAGTAGGCTCGACCGCGCGGCGCAAAGCCGGCGCCGCGTCCCCGCCAAGTTCCCCATGCAACCGCGCCTGCAAGCCGGCCGCATCGAGCCGGTCCAACCCAAAAATCCACCCGTCGCGGCGCACGGCGGCGTTGCCACGCGCCAGCGGCAGCAGTTCGATCGCCAGCGCGGCCAGTCGCAACCGGCGCTGCTGGCGTTCCTCCGCGCCGACCGCGCCAAACGCCGCAGCCGGCAGCGCGTCCGGGCCGAGCAACCCGGCGGCAAAATGTTCATCCTGTTCCATGCCCCGATTGTACGCGCGCCCCCTGCGCGCGCCGCGCATCGCCGGGACCGCGGGCGGGTACGCCCGCTCTTCGTCCAAACCATGCACGCGGCTCCGCGCTCGCGTCCACTCCCGGTGGCGCCGGCATCCTGCCGACTCTTGCGCGCGCAGCGCGCATTCTTTTTTCCCAATCCACACCCCGCCCCCCGCCGCCCCCTGGCTCAGGGTTTGGTTGCGAGCCCCCCAGGTTGCGGTACAAACGATTCGCCGCCGGCCGGAGCGGCGCTGAGCCAGGCGTCCATTCCCCGGCAGAGGGACACAGCATGCGGTTGCAGGGCAAGACAGCGGTGGTGACGGGCGGCGCGAGCGGCCTGGGTGCGGCGGCGACTTGGGCGTTGGCCGAAGCCGGCGCCGACGTGTTTTTCACCTGGAAACGCAACGCCGACGCCGGCGCCGCGCTGATCGAAAAAGTCCGCACGCTCGGCCGCAAAGCCGCCGGCTGTTCGCTCGACGCCACCGACCCCGGCCAGGTCCAAGCCTTCGCCGGCGCGGTCCGCAGCTTTTCCCCCCACGTCGATATTCTGTTCAACAACGCCGGCGACATGGTCCGCCGCATGACCCTGCCCGAAGTCACCCCCGAACTCGTCCGCCAGGTGATGGACGTGAACGTGCTCAGCACCATCCTGGTGACGCAGGCCCTGCTGGCGCTGATTCCTAAAGGCGGCTCGGTCATCAACATGAGCTCCCTCGCCGCGCGCAACGGCGGCGGCCCGGGCGCCGGCATCTACGCCGCCGCCAAGGGCGCCGTGCTGACGCTCACCCGCGCCTGGGCCAAGGAATTCGCCGACCGCAACATCCGCGTGAATTGCGTCTCCCCCGGCGTGATCGACACCGACTTCCACGTCCGCCATTCCAAGCCCGAAACCCTCATGCCCCAAATGGCCCGCGACCTGCCCGCCCGCAAAGCCGGCGTCGCCGAAGACGTCGCGCGCGCCGTTGTCTTCCTGGCCGGCGAAGGCAGTGGCTTCATCGCCGGCGAAAGCATCGAAATCAACGGCGGCATGGCCTTCGCCTGATTCCCGCTCAGCCCTTGAACTCCCGAAACCCGTCCAGCAGTTGCTGCATCGTTTTCGGTTGAAATTTCTCGTAGCTGTCCTGGTCCACGTACACAAAATCGTACTGCACCGCCTTCTGCACCCGGTTCAAGTCTTCGCACCACTGCCGCAGTCGCTGCCTTTTATGCGGCACGTCCAAGTCTTCCCGCCCCTTCGTTTCCGCGATCACGATGCGGTTTTTCTTCAGCTTGACCAGAAAGTCGGGGTAGTAGTTGCCGATCCCGCCTTCGTTCGTCACGTAATCCAGCTTGAACTGGACGGCCAGGTAATTCTTGGCGAAGGCGAGCACTTCGTCACAATTTTGCAGGAAGACCGCAAATTTCAGTTCAAAATCGTTGTCGCCGATCACCCGGT
>JBOHNC010000503.1:0-13469 GCA_050730415.1 Planctomycetota bacterium | reverse complement strand
CCCCGCGGTCGCCGGCTGCGGCGCCGCACGACGGCCCATCCGGCGGCGCAGCCGCCGACGGCAACCGCCGCTTTCTCGACCCCCGCGTCGCCGGGCAACTGGCCAACCTCGAACTGGTCGCCCGGTTCGTGGTCGAAGGCTTCCTGCTCGGCCTGCACCGCTCGCCCTTCCACGGCTACTCGGCCGAATTCAGCGCCTACCGCAAGTACGTCCGCGGCGACAACCTGCGCCATGTCGACTGGAAGCTCTACGCCCGCTGCGACCGAATCTACGTCAAACTCTTCGAGGAAAACACCAACCTCCTGACCTACCTCTTGGTGGACGGCTCGGCCTCGATGGGCTTCGCCGGCTCCGACGCACCCCGCCCGCAGCCGCGCTCAAAGCCGACCCAAAGCGCCGCCGCGCCGGCCGATCCGCAGGGCCCGCCGGTCAGCAAATTCGACTACGCCGCCATGGCCGCCGCCGCGCTCAGCTACTTGCTGCTCAAGCAAAATGATGCGGTCGGCCTGGTCACCTTCACCGACCAGCGGACCGGCGGCATTCCGCCCAAAGCTCGCCGCACCCAGTTGGCGCTGCTCTTGAACGCCCTGTCGCGCGTGCAACCGGCCGGCGGCACCAA
Organism: Planctomycetota bacterium; assembly: GCA_050730415.1. Taxonomy (GTDB): domain Bacteria; phylum Planctomycetota; class SZUA-567; order H5-PLA8; family JBOHNC01; genus JBOHNC01. Next base: position 12,850 of record JBOHNC010000503.1, on the reverse strand, counting down.
CCTGGTCACCGGCCTGCACGGGTTGGCCGAACAGGCCGTGCGGCGCGGGTTGATCGTCCTGTTTTCAGACCTGCTCGCCGACGCCGACGCGATCCTGCCGGTGCTGCGCGACCTGCGCAACCAAGGCCATGAAATTCTGGTCTTCCACACGCTGACCGATGCCGAATGGACCTTCCCCTACGTCGAAGACTACCTGTTCGTCGATCCGGAAACCGGCGCCGAACTGGTCGGCGTCGGCCGCGACCTGCGCGATGGCTACCTGCGGGAACTCCACGACCACTGCGCCAAACTCACCCTGGCCTGCCGCGACATGAACATCGACCTCGTGCCGCTCAACACCGCCGACAATCTCGGCCAAACCCTGCTGACCTTCCTCACCAAACGCGCCCGCCTGATGTAGCCGGTCATAAATCCGGTCGAAACGTGTTTCGACGTTGCACCCGTGCAATTTTTATGCACATATTATACCATATATGGGTTCGTTTCGTTGAAGCGATCTGCGTCCTGGAACCGCCCACCCTACCCCACCCGCCTCCGACCTATGCATATAATATATGATATATGGGTTCGTTTCGTTGAGTCGCCGCCCTCCACATCCCGAGCCATCAGCCCAATCTGCCGCCCTCCAGGCTATGCATATAATATAGGGCATATGGGTTCGTTTCGTCAGGAGCGCTCTTCCAAGCCGCCGCCCCTGCGTTTCCCATCCACGGTCCAACCCGCACGACCCGCCGCCTGCGTGCTACAATCGTTCTCAACCGTGCTGCGCACATTTTGACTCGCGCATCGCCCCCGGAGCCCCTCCCCCATGGACCTCAAAGCCGCCATCGCCGCCAAAGCCGCCCAACTGACGCCCAAAATCCAGGACCACCGCCGCTACCTGCATGCCCACCCCGAGCTCTCCCTGCACGAATACCGCACCGCGGCCTGGGTGGCCGCCCGCCTTAAAGAAATGGGCCTGGAACCGGCCATGCACGTCGGCGGCCGCGGCGTCACAGCGGTGATCGCGGGCGCCAAAGGCGCCCAGTCTGGGCCCGGCCGCACCGTCGCCCTGCGCGCCGACATGGACGCCCTGCCGATCGAAGAATCCACCGACCTGCCGTACAAATCCAAACAAGCCGGGGTCATGCACGCCTGCGGCCACGACGGCCACACCGCCAACCTGCTGGGCGCCGCGGAAATCCTGCTCGACCTGAAGGACAGCTTCACCGGCCGAGTGAAACTGCTGTTCCAGCCGGCCGAAGAACAGCACGGCGGCGCCGCGATGATGATCGAAGACGGCGTGCTCGAAGGCCCCCACGTCGATGCCATTTTCGCCCTGCACGGCTGGCCTGACGTGCCGGTCGGCACCCTCGCCCACCGCAGCGGACCGACCATGGCCGCCGGCGACCGCTTCGAAATCACCGTCACCGGCAAGGGATCCCACGCGGCCTTCCCGCACACCGGGCTCAATCCCATCGCCGCCATGGCGCGGCTGGTGACCGACCTGCACAGCATTCCCGCCACCCGCGTGCCGGCCTCCGAAAGCGCCGTCGTGTCGGTCTCCCACATCGCCGCCGGCCAGGGCATCTACAACGTCATCCCGCACAGCGGCCGGATGCTCGGTACTTTCCGGACGCTCACCCCCGAAGTCCGCCGGCTGGTGGGCGAGGAAATCCGCATGCGCTGCACCTCGCTGGAAGCCCTCGGGTTCCAAGTGGACTGCCAGATCCTGCCCGGCTACCCGGTCACGCGCAATGCCGCGGAATTGGAACCCCTGGTGGCGCAGGTGCTGGCGGAGCAACTCGGGGCAACCGGCGTGGCGGTGCATCCCGAAGCCAGCATGGGCGCGGAAGACTTCGCCTTCTACGGCGCGAAGGTCCCGGCCTACTACCTGCGGCTGGGCCTGGGCGAACGGCCCAACCTGCACTCCCCGACCTTCGACTTCAACGACGCCGCCCTGCCCACCGGCATGGCCGCCCTCGCCCGCCTGGCGGTGGAATACCTGGAGCGCTGATCCGGCCGCCCGCCAGGCACATTTTTTTCGCACGGCCGCCGGCCGCCGCCGCGGCATATGAATCCCAGTTAATTCGATCCTTTCCGAATCCAAATGGATTCGGTAGGGGATCCTCTTTGCCCCCCACAAGGCCGCCCGCTTGTTTCCGGGCTACACAGCTTCTTCCTCCGGTTTTTTCTGTGCGCCAACAGCGCAAAACAGGACAGTGAAAAGTTGGCCGCAGGCCTACCCTGGTACGCGCGCCTGCCACACGCCTCTGCCGCGCGACCCGAGGCGGTCAGGATCACGCCGCCGTTCCACCGCGCGGAATCACATACGACCTGCACCGCATGCATCGTTTTCGATTCACCCCCGCGAAACAGGTTCGGCAATGGCATTCATTTTCTGAGATTCTTATCAGTTCCTGACGCCATCGAGCCAAAGAAAAAGCGGAAAGCGCCAGACCTGACGCTTTCCGCTTTTTCGCGGGTTCGTGGAGAGGGTTTTCCACGAAAAAAACTCTCGAGCCCGCGGGCGGCCCGGCCACGAAGGCCGCTCACGCGCAGGCCTTCGGTAGATGGCGCCGCGGCCCAGGCGCATCTACAGCCCCGGGCGCGGCCGCGAGCAACTCAAATTTTGAATTCACGGTCACGTGACCGACAGGCTGATGTCGGCGGCGGCGGCGGCGGATCGCCGCCCGGGAACAGGAATCTGCCTCAGTGACCGGCCTTCAGCTTGGCCATCACATCGGCGGCTTTCAAATCGGGGTTCGCGGCGAGCAACTGCAACACGTGCTGGTAGCGCTCCATGGCGTCCTGCGCAGCCTGCTGCATCGCCTGGTCGCCTGCCTCCGATTCCTGGCGGGCCTGGTCGAGGTACGGCGGGGTCAGAAAATACGGATAGATCGAATATTTTTCGTAGGGCGACACGGGGCGATCGTGCGTTACCTCCTGCGTCGGCGCGTAATAATGCACGATGCCGGTCACCGGGTCCTGGACCGGCGCGCGATACACTGACTGCGTGATGTAGTTGGGTTCGGACAGGTCCATGCTCGGCATCTGGTCCTGATCGTTGTCCTTGGCGCGGTAGACCGCCAGCGCGTCGCCGGCCTGGAACGGTTGCGCGGCCGCGTCGGCCATGGCCTTTTTCTGTTCATCAAGCGTCGGCGCGCCAACCAGCCGCGCGGCGCAGCCTTCCGGCGTCGAGACGAAAATCTGCTGGTCCATGATCAGGTAGCGCAGCCCCTCGGGCGCAAGGATACTGCCCAGCACCGTCGCGAGGTCCTCGCCGGCGGGCAGGTTGAAACTCACCTTGGCATCCCAGACTTTCTGCGGCAGCCGTTGGTCGGCGTAGACCGTCAGACCGGTCGCCTTGGCCACCAAGTCCAGTTGCGATTCGACGCTCTGGTCCTTCGCCTCCCAGGCCTTGTCGAGGGTGGCGCTGAGCGCCTTCAGCGCCTGCTGTTCGAAGTTCTCCGCCGCGGGATCGGCGGCGCTGGGCTTGCCCGAGGGCATGGCCATGGTCGGCACGGTGCCGGGCGCGGGCAGTTGCGGCGCGGGTGCCGTGGTGGACATGGGCGCGGGGGCTGTGGTGGGGGCGGGTGCGGGAGCCGTGGTGGGGGCGGGTGCGGGAGCCGTGACGGCGTGCTCGCCCGCGTCGTCGGCGGCGCGCAACACCGTGCCGGAAGCCGCCAGCAAGGTGCTCATTGCCAAGGCCGCGAAAGGGGAACGAATCCAGCGCTGCACCATGGGTCATCCTCCAGCCAAATTTGCAAGGGTCTCGGCGTGAAGAGGTTGCGGGAGCGTACCAAGGCCTCTTCCACGAGTAGAGACGCACCCCGCACCGTTTATATTAGCGGAATTGATGGGGAGTCGCCAGCGCATTTTCCAGTTGGTTGGCTTGCGTCGCGTACGGCACTCGCAGAGTCGGCCGTGAAACCCCTACCAGGCAGCCAAGCAACCAAGCAGGCGCGCCAGCCCGGCTGCGCATTCGAAGCCAACCCGCCCATACTTCCGGTGGCTCAGCGGTGGCCGGAATGGTGGGAATGGTAGGGACGGGCGTGGTGGTGGCCGTCATCGAACAAATCGATGATGAGCCCGATCAGCAGAATCCGCAGCACGATCATCCAGATGTCCACGCCTTCCCGATAATCACCACCGGCCAGCTTGCCCAATGCAGGCTGGTCGGCGCGGCTGAAATCGGCATCGGAAAAATCGTGGTCGGTGGACGGCTTGGTCGCGGAGGCCACCGCCGGAGGCTGCGCCCGTGTCGATTTGGGCCTTGGTGCTGGCGTCGGCGCAGGCGCATCCAATTGCGCAGACAGGGGCGCCAAGCGATCGACCGCCGTCAGCCGGCCCGACGCCAAACACGCGCAGGCCAACATTCCCAGCAGCCCCGCGAACCCGCACCGACGCACCTGCTTGGTCATGAACCACTCCTTCAGGGCTTCCCGCCAGCGGGCGCAGGGGCCGAGCGAATCGGAAATCGCGCCGAAGATCAGCATCAGACGCCAGCTAATATACCTTTGGAGATGGTTCGATCCAAATTATTTCAAACTACATCTTTTTCCTGAGCACAGAATTGCGCTGCCGACATTTCCAAACCGCCGATTCAGAGTGAATCCCGGCGCGACGGATTTCGAAAACCGCATGCACACTGAGCGATACCGGCTTCCGATGCACCCTCCGATTTGCCGCTGGCAGCCAGCCCAAAAGCTGGCAGTTAGGAGCCTGAGAATGCAAGACTTGCAGGGACCGACGCAAAAATGCCGCATTTTTGCCGCACCCTCTGCAACAAAATCGCATGCAAGTATCTATTTTATGTGGATTCGGGGCGAAAAGGCCCATTTTTCCGGGTGGCACGGAAAATGCCTTATATTTGGCGGACGTTTGAATTTGTTTCGTCCGCTTGCCAAGGATTCAGCACGTGAACCGTCGCGAACGCTTCCTGAATGCCGCTCTCAGCCGCCCGGTGGACCGCCCCCCGGTTTGGCTGATGCGTCAGGCCGGACGGTACCTGCCGAGCTACCAAGAAATTCGCAAGACTGCCAGCTTTTTTGACATTTGCAACCGCCCCGACCTAGCGGTGGAGGTGGCTTTGCAGCCGGTCGATCAGTTCGGCATGGACGCCGCCATCATTTTCAACGACATTCTGATCCCGTTGATGGCGCTCGGCCTGGAGGTGGTCTTCGAAGACACCGGCCCGCAGGTCTCCCCCGCAGTGCAATCCGACGCCGCACTCGACCGCCTGCACGCAGCGCGTTTTTCATCCGATGAGCCGGTCGCTCGTGCGCTCGTTGAACTGCGCCGCCGCACGGCCGACGAAGTCGCCTGTCTGGGGTTTGCCGGCGCGCCCTTCACGCTGGCGCTGTACGCCATCGAAGGCCGCGCCAAGCCGGAATTCGTACACCTGAAGCGCGCGCTGTTCGATCACCCCGCGCGGCTGCATCGGCTGCTGGCGCTGATCGCGCCGACGGTGGTCGAATACTTGTGCGCCCAAGTTGCCGGCGGAACCGGCGCGCATGCGGTGCAGCTGTTCGACTCGTGGGCGGGCATCCTCGATCCGGCGGCCTTCGCGGAATTCGCGCTGCCGTATTTGAAGCAGGTGGTGCGGGAGTTCAAGCGGCGGCATCCGGCGGTGCCGGTGATTCTGTTCGGGCGCGGCCTGTGGCCGCACATCGAAGCTTTGGCCGCCATCGGCATCGACGTCCTCTCATTGGACTGGACCCAGTCGCTCGCGACGGCCGCCAGCCGGCTGACGGCGATCGGCTCGAACCTGGCGCTGCAGGGCAATTTGGACCCGACGGTGCTGACCGCGGGGCCGGCGGCCGCTCACGCGCGCACCGCGGCGTTGCTGCGTGAAGTCCCCCCGGCGCTTGCGCGCAGCGGCGGCCTGCCACCGCGCGGATGGATCGTCAACCTCGGTCACGGCATTCTGCCGCAGACGCAGGTGGAATCGGTGCGGGCGATGGTGAGCGCGGTGCAGGCGATGGCACCGGCATCGGTGGAACGCCTGGCCGCCGCGACCGGATCGGGAGCCTAACCCCATGAACGACGCCCTGAACCTCCCCAGCGCCGAATTTCTGGAACGCTACGATGTCGTCGCGCCGCGGTACACCTCGTACCCCACCGCGCCGGTCTGGACGCCGACCTTCGGCGCGGAAGCCTACCGCGACCATCTGCGCTCGCTGGCCGCCGCGGCAGGCTCGACCGCAACCGGCGCCCGCCGCACCGGTTCGCTGTATTTCCACATTCCCTTCTGCGAGCACCGCTGCGCCTTCTGCGCCTGCAACGTGATCATCAGCAAACGCCAAGCAGTCGCCAATCCCTACGTCGCCAGCCTGACCCGCGAAATGGCGCTGGTCCGCGAAGCCTTCCCGCTGGACCTCGACATTCAACAGATGCACTGGGGCGGCGGCACGCCCAACTACCTGACCGAGGAGCAGTTCCGGCAGTTGGTGAGCGCCATCCGGGCGCGCTTTCAATTCCATCCCGATGCGGAAATCTCGATTGAAGTCGATCCGCGCCATACCTCGCCCGAGCAGATCGCACTGCTGCGCGAACTGGGTTTCAACCGGCTGAGTTTCGGCGTCCAAGACTTCGACCCACGGGTCCAGGCAGCCATCGACCGGCATCAGACCGTCGAGCAGGCCGAATCGGCAGCCGACGCCGCCCGCAAAAACGGCTTCCTGAGCGTGAACTTCGATCTCATCTACGGCCTGCCCTACCAGACCCAGGCGACCTTCGCCGCCACGCTCGAAACCGTCAAGCGGCTGTCGCCCGACCGGATCGCCCTGTACAACTTCGCCTATCTCCCGGCGCGGCTGAAGCACCAGGAAAAAGTCGATGTCGAAGCGCTGCCGCGCGGCGTCGCCAAGTTTGACCTGTTTCTTCAGGCGGTCGAAGGCCTGACTGCGGCGGGCTACGAGTACATCGGGATGGACCATTTCGCCAAGCCACAGGACGACCTGGCCGTGGCCTGGCGGGAGCGCACCATCCAGCGCAATTTCATGGGCTACACGACTCGCGCCGGCCACGACCTGTTCAGCTTCGGGACCTCCTCGATCAGCCTCGTCGGCGACGCCTACGCGCAGAATGTCAAACACCTGGCGACCTTCGAACGGGAGGTGGCCGAAGGACGGCTGCCGATCGAGCGCGGCTTGAAGCTCTCGGCCGAAGACCTGCTGCGCAAGCGGGTGATCTCCGACCTGATGTGTTTCGGCCGTTGCGAAAAATCCGCCGTCGAGCGCGAGTTCCACATCGACTTCGACCGCCATTTCGCCGCCGAGCTGCAAGCCTTGGCGCCGGTTCTGGCCGACGGCCTGGCCGTCGTGACGAACCAGCGCGTCGAAGTCACCGCACTCGGGCAGGCGATGCTGCGCAACGTCGCCGTGGTCTTCGATGCGTATCTGCTCCAGCCCAACAAACCGCAGACACAGTTTTCCCGAGCCGTCTGAAGGATCCTCCCGCCATGACCGCCACCACCGCCACTCCCACTGCCGCTGCCGCTGCCAAGGCTCCCGCCGCCAACCGGAATGCCACCGATTCGATCCAGGGCCGGGTCCTTGACGTGGCCGTCGTCGGCGCCGGAGTGGCCGGCCTGAGCGCCGCCTGCGATCTGCAACACGCCGGCCTGACCTGCACGGTGCTCGAAGCCGCCGGCCGTGTCGGCGGCAAAGTCGGCACCCACGAACAGGACGGCTACCGCTGGGAAGCCGGTCCCAACACCGTCTACCTGCGCGACCGCTCCCTGATCGACCGCGTCGCCGAACTCGGCGGCCAGGACCGCTGGACCATCGCCGATCCCAAGGCGAACAAGCGCTTTCTCGCGCTGAACGGTCGCCTCCTGCCCCTGCCCATGGGGCCCGGCGCCTTCGCCTTCTCGCCCATCCTGAGTCTCGGCGCCAAACTGCGACTGATGACCGAACCGCTGCGCCGGCGCAATTCCCCGGCCGGAGACGAACCGGAAAGTGTGGCCGCCTTCGTCCGCCGCCGCCTCGGCGCAAGCGCGCTGGTGAATCTGGTCGCCCCGTTCGTCTCCGGCATCTACGCCGGCGACCCGGAAAAACTGGAAGTGCAAAGCGTTTTTCCAAAGCTGGTGGACGCCGAGCGGCGCAAGGGCAGCATCGTGCGCGGCATGCTGTCCGGCGGCAAGAAAACGCCGGCCGACCGGCGGGTGAGTTCACGCGAGCGGCTGCGGACCTTCCAATGCGGCCTGCGCGGGCTGGCCGAACTGTTCGCGAACCATCTGTCTTCCCCCGTGCGACTGAACACGCCGGTGCAGGAAATCGTGCGCGAGGGCGCCTATTGGCGGCTGACTTTGGGTGGCGCCGGCGCCGGCGAAACGGTGCGCGCTCGATCGGTGGTGATGGCCACGCCGGTACAGGCGGCGGCGGCGGTATTTCAGCGCCGGCCGGAAACTGCGGCGCTGGGCCGCGAATTGGCCGGCATCCCGACCTGCCGAATCTGCGTGGTCTCGGTGGGCGTGAAAGAGGAACAGCTCCGGCGCCCGCGCACCGGGTTCGGCTACCTCACCGTGCGCCGGCCGGGATTCGCGCCCAATCCGGTGCTCGGCTGCCTGTGGCCCTCCTGCATGTTCCCCGATCGCGCGCCGCTGAGCCGGCGGCTCATGACCCTGTACCTCGGCGGCGCCCTGCACCCGGAAGCGTTCGACCGCAGCGACAGCGAACTGCGCGCCTTGGTGCACGCGGAACTGACGCGGACGCTGGGCCTGGCCGAGGGCGCCGCAGGCGAGTTTGAACTGTTTTTCGTCGAACGCTGGGAGGCCGCCATTCCCCAGTACACATTGGGGCATGCCGGACGGCGGGAGCGCATCCGCACCCTCGTCGCGGGCTTCCCAAGCCTCGCCTTGGCGGGAAACTATTTGTCGGGCGTTTCGGTGGTGGATGCCATCGAATCCGGTCGCGTGGCGGCCGGTGCCCTGGTGAAGGAAGTGAAGGTGAACCCATGAGCATGCAACCGCAGATCGCCTCCCCCACCCTCCGCGACATCGCCGCCATCGCGCTGGTGAAGCCGGGGCTCGCCGCTCCCTCCGCCGCCGCGGCCCCCGCCGCAGCTGGCGCGCCGGCGGGACGGTGCCCCTTCGGCCACGGCGCCGGGGCGGAGCCGAAACACCCCGACAGGGCCGCCGACAATCTGGCCGCGCCAGCCGTCTCGCCCGCCATTTCGGGCCTGCACGCCGCGCTGATCACCCCCACCCCGCTGCCGGAAGCGGGCCTGCTGCCGGGGATGAGCCATCCCACCTTCGTCGATCGCCTGCTCCTGGTCGGCATGACCCACCGCAAGGGCGACGCGCTCTGGCTGGAACGCATGGCGGTGCCTTCCGACGAACTGCCGGGCGTGCTCCGGGCCGTGCGCAGCCAGCCGGGCATCGAACAGACCCTGATTCTCTCCACCTGCAACCGCACCGAACTGTACGCGGTGCTCGACCACCACGCCCAGCCGCAAGCGGTGTTCATCGCGATGAACCGCGCCCGCGCCGCGTGGGGCGACGTGCCCGCCGAGCAGCTCGACATCAAAAAAGGCTGGGCCGCGGTCGAACATCTGTTCGCGGTGGCCAGCGGTCTCGAGGCCATGGTCCTGGGCGAAACCGAAATCACCGCGCAGGTGAAAAATGCGCTGGACCTTGCCGAGCAGGTCCAGGCCGCCGGCGGGGAACTCGTGTCGATGGTGCAACAGGCGCTGCGCGCGACGAAAAAAGTGCGCAACAACACCCGCGTTTCCAGCGGCACCATCAGCGTCGGCTCCGCCGCCGCGCAGTTGGCGCTGGTCGCCCATCAGGCCCACGCGGCCAAGGCGCCCATCGTGGTCATCGGCGCTGGCGCGATCGGCGAACAGGTCGTGCGGGCGCTCAGCCGCGCCGACTGCACCCAATTCATCGTGGTGAACCGCAGCCTGGCCAAGGCGCAGGCACTGGCCGAACGCTACGGCGGCGTGGCCGCGCCGATCGAAGACCTCTACCCCGCCCTGGCGCGCAGTTCGGCGGTGGTGGCGGCGGTCAGCGTCAACGAGCCGATCGTGGTGGCCGAGCATTTCGATTCGCACTCGCAGCACGACGGGCACTACACCTTCATCGACCTGTGCATCCCGCGTGCCATCGATCACCGCCTGGGCGAACATCCCCGGCGCCAGTTGTTCGGCCTGCCGGCTGTCCGCAAACACCTCGACGAACACATCGCCCTGCGGACGCTCGACGAACCCCTGGCGCGGCAGATCGTCGCCGAAGAAGTGCGCCGCTACCGCGGCCGAGTGCTCCAGCAGTTCCTGGTGCCGCTCATCAAGCAAATGCAGGAGCGCGCCGAGAGCATCACCCAGGCGCGGCTGAGCCGCTACACCGCCGACGGCGGCGCACCGGCGGCCATCGAAAAATGGGCCAACGGACTGAAAGGCGAACTGCTCGACATGTTCCTCACCAGCATGCGAGAAGCCATGACCCGCGGCGCCTGCCCGCTGGCCGATCGCGACGAACCCGGCGGCGCGGCGCCCGACATTGGCGCCGGCGCCTGAGCGCGGCTGCGGCCGGAAGGAAAGGAGCCCCATGACGATTCGTGTCCGCATCGCCACCCGCGGCAGCGCCCTCGCGCTATACCAGGCGCGCCAAGTCGCGGCGGCTCTCCAGGCCGCCGGGACGCAGGCCGGCGAATCCGTCGAGACGGTCCTCTGCCGCATCAAGACCACGGGCGACATGCAGCGTGCCGAACCGCTTCATGTCATGGAAGCCGCCGGCAAGGGTCTGTTCACCCGCGAAATCGACCGGGCGCTCTGCGATGGCGAAGCCGACGTGGCGGTGCATTCGATGAAAGACCTGCCGGCCGAACGTCCCGCGGAGACGGAATTGGTCGCCGTGCTGCCGCGCGCCACCCCCTGGGATGCGATCGCCTTCCGCGAACCGAGCTGGACCGTCGCCACCCTGCCCCGCGGAGCAAAGGTCGCGGTCGGCAGTGAACGCCGCCGCCTGCAACTGCTGCGGTTGCGCCCCGACCTTGCTTTCCAGGAACTGCGCGGGAATATTCCGACCCGCATCAAGAAACTTTCCGCCGGCGCCGACGCCGTAGTGCTGGCCGCCGCCGCACTCGAACGACTCGAAATCAACCCCGTCGGCTTGCAAGTTTTCACGCGCGAGCAGATGCTGCCGGCCGTCGGCCAAGGTATCATCGCGATCGAATGCCGCGCTGGTTTCGAGCAGCGCGCGCTGGTCGAAGCCATCCGCGATCCAGCCACCTGGACCGTCGCCCGCGCCGAACGCGCCTTCCTGACGGCCTTCGGCGGCGGCTGCCACGTGCCGGTGGGCGGGCTGGCCTGGCAAGCCAATGGCCAGGGCGCGCCCGCCGAGCTGCGCATGGTTGCGGCCCATTTCAGCCTGACCGGCGGGTTAAACGGCACGGTCGAAGTCGACGAAGTCTCCGGCCTGGGCGCCACCGGCCATGCACCGGAAGAACTTGGCCGCGAACTGGCGCAGCGGCTCAAATCCCTCCTCGCGGCGGCCGTTCGATGACAGCACACCCCATGTCCCCCCACTCTCCAGCGAACGCCGCGCCGCAGTCCTTCGCGGTGATTCTCGAAACCTACGGCGAGCCGGCCGAAGCCGAATTCTGGCCGCAGTTCACCTACAGCTACGATATCCTGCGCAAACTCACCCGCCGTCTGGCGCCGATCCCCGCTTGGCTGCTGCCGTGGATTTCCTACAAGCGTGCCAAGGGCCGCAAGGCCGAATGGCGCGCCCACCAGTACAGCTCGCCGTTGGAAATCATCCACCGCGATTTCTGCGCGCAACTGTGCGCGCGCCTGGCCGAAGGATCGCCGCATCGCTGGACGGTCCAACCGGGCTACTTGTTTCGCCGGCCGGGGCTTGAAACCGCGATCCTGAACGCCCTCCAGCGCAAACCCGACCGCGTTTTCGTCGTGCCCATGTACAGCGCTGAATCCGACTTCACCCATGGTCTGACCCGCTTTGCCCTCGACACGCTCGCCGGCGGCAACCGCGAGGTGCGTGAACGCGTCGAGTTGGTCTCCTTCAGCCGCACCGTCGCCGACGAACGCGCCCTGGCGAGCCTCATGCGCGACCAGATCGAATCCGAACTGCGCCGCCACGACGCCGGCGACGCGGCCAAATGGAAGCGCGAAAAATGGGGCCTTGCCCTCGCCGCTCACGGCACCGTGATCGATAAACCGCACCTGCACAGCGGCCTGCGCGAAACCTTCCGCATCTACAAGGCGCTGGCCACGCCTTTCCGCGACCGTTTCGTGTCGGTCCTGCCAGGATTTCTGAACCACTCCGGCCGCGGCACTTGGAGCCGCCCCAACATGGTCCGCACCGTTGAACTCATGAAGCGGCGCGGCGTCGAACGGCTGGTTTACTACCCCTTCGGCTTCGTCGCCGACAACAGCGAAACGCAGTTGGAAGTCCACCACTTCGTCGGCGGCCACGACGGCCACGCCGGTAAATGCGGCGCGCAGCACTTCGCCGAATTCCTGCATGTGCCCTGCCTGAACAACACGCCGTCGCTGGTGAACCTGATCGCCGGCAAACTGCAAACCCGCCTCGCCGGCCCCGCTCCCCACTCGCAGCCCGCCGCCCTCGCCTTCCCCCGCCTGACCGCGTAACCGGCAGCGAAAGTGCGGCGCTCCACTCCCCGTTGTACGGAACGCCGTCCCGTGGCTGAACAAATCCGCGGGCAAGCCGCGCGATGGCGAGCCCTTCGCGCCCTTGGCAATCAATAGCCCCGCGAGCACCAGCAGTCCCGCGGCTGCCGCGATGCCTTTCACTGCGCGCCTATTGCCCGATAAGGCGCCGGCTTCGCCGGCATTTGTTTCACGGCGGACTGGTTGACCGGGGCGATCCGCGCTCCCAGCTGAC
>JBOHNC010000502.1:0-8946 GCA_050730415.1 Planctomycetota bacterium | reverse complement strand
CCCCTATGGTCCGCCGCACCAGCCCGGGCAGCCGGGGCAGCACGGATTGCCGGGGCCGTCGCCCTATCCGCAGCCGCCGATGCCGCAAGCCATGACGCAGACCGGCAGCCAGCCGGCCGTTCATCCGGGGCAGCCGCAGCCGGGCTACCCCAATCCCTATTACAACCCGCAGGCGCCGTATTATCCGCCGCCCAACCAGCCGATGCTCGGACCCGACGGTCAGCCGTTGCCGCCGCCACCGCCTGGCTACGGGTACTATCCATTGCCGCCCCAGGCTGGGCCTTTGCCGCCCCAGGGCGCGGGCGCGCCGGGGCAGCATCCAGGCATGCCGCCGCCGCCGGCCGGGCAGGCTGCGCCGCCGGCCGGTCAGACCGGCGCCTGGCCGCAGCAGCCACCGCCAAGCGGCGGATCGCAGCGGATTTAGGCGAGCGGCGGGAACCCGTGCTGTCGGCGCATAAGAAAAAGGCGAAGAGCGAAGAACGGCGCGTCAAGCGCGCCTCAGAAAAGCGGCGTCAAGCCGCCGCACTCCATACAAGGTGTGCTGCGCGCATTTTTTCTTTATCCTTCATCCCTCATCCTTCCTTGGCTTCGTCCTTTTCCCGGGGCGTTCCTTGGCCAGCGGGAACACGCTTTATAATGGCGCCAGCGTATCAAGTGAAACATCGCAGCCCGCCGCGCGCCTGATCGGTGCGTCCGCTGCGAGCCAACGTCCGAAAGCTTCGACGCTCCCCCCGTTGGGTGGGTGCGCCTCCGGCTTTCCCGTCGCTGAAGGGGGACCCCGCCATGGCCGAGCACATCAGCAATCTCAAGGAAGAAAATCGGCTGTTCCCGCCGCCGGCCGCCGCGCAGAAACGCGCGCATGTCGGGAGCATGGACCAGTACAAGAAAATGTGGCAGGAGTCGATCGAAAACCCGGACAAATTTTTTGGGGCAATCGCCGAGCAGTTCCACTGGTTCAAAAAATGGGACAAGGTTTCCGAATGGCAGGCGCCCTTCGCCAAGTGGTTCGTCGGCGGCAAGACCAACCTGAGCTACAACTGCCTCGACCGGCACCTGACCGGCAAAACCGCCGACAAGCGCGCCATCGTATGGGTCGGCGAGCCGGAAAATGACACGCGCACGCTGACCTACCGGGAACTCCACGCCGAAGTCTGCAAGGCCGCCAACGCCTTCAAGGCGATCGGCCTGAAAAAGGGCGACCGCGTCGCCGTGTACATGGGCATGACGCCGGAACTGGCCATCACCTTGTTGGCCTGCGCGCGAATCGGCGTGATTCACTCGGTGATTTTCGGCGGCTTCAGCGCCGTCGCGCTGACCGACCGGATCAACGACAGCCAGTGCAAGGCGGTCATCACCGCGGATGGCTCGTGGCGCCGCGGCAAAGTCGTGGAGCTGAAAAAAGCCGTCGACGAAGCATTGCTGAAATGTCCGTCGGTGGAACACGTGATCGTGCACCAGCGGACGAAACAGGAGGTGGCTTGGAAACCCGGCCGCGACCTGTGGTGGCACGAGGTGATGCCCAAGGCGTCGGCGGACTGCGCGGCCGAGCCGATGGATTCCGAAGACCTGCTGTTTTTGCTGTACACCTCGGGCACGACCGGCAAGCCCAAGGGCATCATGCACACGACCGGCGGGTACATGGTCGGCACGGCGCTCACGACCAAATACGTTTTCGACCTCCACGACGACGACGTGTACTGGTGCACGGCCGACATCGGCTGGGTGACCGGGCACAGCTACATTGTGTATGGGCCACTCAACAACGGCGCCACCAGCCTGATGTTCGAAGGCGCGCCGAACTTCCCCAACCCCGACCGCTTCTGGCAGATCGTCGAGCAATACAAAGTAACGGTGTTCTACACCGCGCCGACGGCGATCCGCGCCTTCATGAAGTGGGGCGATGAATGGGTGACCAAGCACGACCTGAGTTCGCTGCGCACGCTGGGCAGCGTCGGCGAGCCGATCAATCCGGAAGCGTGGATGTGGTACCACAAGATGATCGGCGGTGAAAAATGCCCGATCGTGGACACCTGGTGGCAGACCGAAACCGGCGGGATCATGATCACGCCGCTGCCCGGCTGCACGCCGACCAAGCCGGGCACCGCGACGCTGCCGTTTTTCGGCGTGGAACCGGACATCGTCGACGAAAAGGGCAACAGCCTGGGCGCCGGCGAAGGCGGGTATCTGGTCATCAAGAAGCCCTGGCCCAGCATGACGCGCGGAATCTGGGGCGACCAGGATCGTTTCAAGACGACCTACTGGGAAAAGTTCCAGTACCGGTACTATTGGACCGGCGACGGCGCCTACCGCGACAAGGACGGCTATTACTGGATCATCGGGCGGCTCGACGACGTGCTGAACGTCTCCGGCCACCGGCTGGGCACGGCGGAGATCGAATCGGCGCTGGTGAGCCACCCGAGCGTGGCGGAGGCGGCGGTGGTGGGTTTCCCGCACGATCTGAAGGGCCAGGGCATTGCGGCCTTCGTGACGCTGAAGCTGGGGCAGAAGGCGACGGAGGAACTCAAGGTCGAACTGGGCAAGCATGTCGGCAAGGAAATCGGGAGTCTGGCACGGCCGGACCAGTTGCGGTTCAGCGAAGTGCTGCCGAAGACGCGCTCGGGAAAGATCATGCGCCGCTTGTTGCGCGATGTCGCCGCCGGCAAAAAAAGCACGGGTGACACCAGCACGCTGGAAGATTTCAGCGCGCTGGAAAAACTGTACGCGGCCGAGGAATAGCCGGACGTTGGACGGTGATCGGATCGGGACGATATGGGGCCGGAAAACGCCGTCGTCGGGGCCGGCGGTGCATTTTCCACCGGTCCCGGTTTTCATCCGCCGCGGCGGGATACAATTCCCCGGTAGCCCTGCACTCCCCACCGCAAGAAGGTTTTTTCCATGGCAGCCAAGATTCGCGTCACCGTCTGGAATGAATTCCGGCACGAGAAAAAGCACGAAGCCGTCACCAAAATGTATCCCGACGGCATTCACATGACGATCGCGCGCGCGCTGAAGACCGCCAAGGACCTCGAAGTCCGCACCGCGACGCTGGACGAACCGGAACACGGCCTGACCGACGAGGTGCTCGCGAACACCGACGTGCTGACTTGGTGGGGCCACATGGCGCACGGCGACGTGAAGGACGAGATTGTCGCCAAAGTCCGCAAGCGGGTGTTGGAAGGCATGGGCCTGATCGTGCTGCACTCGGGGCACTATTCCAAGATTTTCAAGTCGCTGCTGGGCACGACCTGTTCGCTGAAATGGCGCGAGGCCGCGGAAAAAGAACGGATCTGGAACATCGAACCGGGCCATCCGATCACGCAGGGCATCGGCGAGTGCATCGTGCTGCCCAACTGCGAAATGTACGGCGAGCCGTTCGGGATCCCGACGCCTGACAAGCTGATTTTCATTTCCTGGTTCGAAGGCGGCGAAGTGTTCCGGTCAGGCTGCTGCTGGGAACGCGGCCACGGGCGCATTTTCTATTTCCGCCCCGGCCATGAAACCTTTCCGATCTACCACAACCCCGAAGTGCAGAAGGTGATTCTGAATGCCTGCCGCTGGGCGGCCGAGCGGGTCACGATCAAGGATGTCTGCCCGAACGTGAAGCAGTCGCCCGAGCCGATCGCGAAGCACGAACTCGACCTCACGCACCTCAAACATAAATGAGCGCCTCGCCGCTTCGCGCCACGCACGCCTGGACCGACACGACGGCCACGATCCGCGTTGCCGGTCTGGCGGCGCCGGTGCGCGTGCTGCACGTCACCGACAGCCATGTGGCGTTGACCGACGCCGCCGACACGGAACATCTCGCGAAGGCCGCGCCCTTTCGTGAAAAGTTCGGCCGGCATCGGCAGGACGCGCAGGGGCGGCCGGTGTACACCGAGACCTCCTTCACCGAAGCCTGCGACATCGCCGGCCGCGAACAGGTCGATCTGCTGGCCTTGACCGGCGACATCGCGCATTTTCCCTCGCGCGCCAACGTGGATTTCATCGCCGGCAAGGTGCAGGCGGCCGGCGTTCCGGCCCTGTATACCTCGGGCAACCATGACTGGCATTTTCCTGGCGACGAGGGCCGGGACGAACTGCGCGAGCGGTTTTGGCCGCGCTTGCAGGCGTGCTACGATCTGGCGCCGCCGCCGGCCAATCGCGCGGCCTGCGCGGCGCGGGACATCGGCGGCCTGACCTTCCTGGCCGTCGACGATTCCACCTACCAGATCACGCCGGCGCAGTTGCAGTTCGCGCGCGAACAGTTGGCGCGCGGCCGGCCGACGGTGCTGCTGGTTCACATTCCCATATCGATCGCCACGCTGCGGGAGAAAACCATCGCCACCTGGCAGGCGCCGATCCTGATCGGCGATCCGGACTGGGGCCTGGAAAGCCGCACCGCCTGGGACACGCCGGCCGACCGCGCCGAAACGCTGGCGTTCGTGCGGCTGTGTGCGAGCGCCGCCAACCTCGTGGCGGTGCTCTGCGGCCACATTCATTTCCCGCACGCCGATGCGCTCGGCCCCCAGGCGATGCAGTACGTCACCACGCCCGGGTTTGCCGGCGGCCTGCGGCGGATCGAGTTCCTGCCGCTATAATTTTTTGGAAGTCGCCCGGTCCTTTCGGCCGTTGGGTGGCTCGTCACCGGCCGGGAGCCCCCACGATGCCCGAACAGCCCGCAGCTCCGCAGCCTTCCGGCCCGGCCACTCCATCCGAGCCCGCCAAGGGCGGAGGTGCTCGCGGACCGCTGGCGCCGCCCGCCCCGGGCGCCCCGGTCGCACAGGGCGCCCCGGTCGCACAGGTCGCCCCGGTCGCACAGGCCGCCAACGCGGCCCGGTCGCCAGCAGCCAATGTACCGGCGGCGGTGCCGCCGCCGCCGCCCGCGCCTGCACCGGAAGATCTCGCCGCGGTGGACGCGCTGCTGGCTCGTTTGGCGCCGCTGGCCGGGGTGCGCCGGTTCGAGCCGCTCGGCGCGACCACGCTGACGATTTTGCCGCCCGAAACCATGCAAACGCTCGCCGACCTGCCGCCGCTGCATCGAGCGCTTTTTGCGCGCACCAACGGGCTGACGGTCTGTCATGGCTATCTGCGGCTGTTCGGGTTCGGCTACAGCCCGGAGGGCGCGCCGGATGCGTTCATCTGGAACATGCCGAACATGTGGAAGTTCGTCTGGCCGGAACAGTGCGCGGGATTTTTCTGCTTTGGCGAGGACGGGTGGGGGAGTCAGTTTGCCTACCGCCGCACCGACGGGCGGCTGGACCCGGGCGCGGGCGTGTTCGTGCTCGACGCGGACCGCCTGACACCGCGGAAACTGTGCGATCGCTTCGAGAATTTTCTGACCGAATTCCTGCCCCACGAAGCCGGCGCGCCGACCGACCTGCGCCTGCCGGCGATCTGGCAGCGCCTCGGCCCGCTGGCGGTGGATCAGGCCATCGCGCATGTGCCGTCGCTGCTGTTGGGCGGGCCGGACACGCTGGAGACCGTGCATCTGATGCAGGCTCGCGCCGCCCGGATCATCGCCGGGGACATCTTCACCCAGATGCAGACGGCGCCGCCCGGCGCGCAGGTGATTCGGATCGATACCGTGGTCGATCGCATGGGGGTCATGCGGCTGACGCTGGTGTTCGATCGCCCCGTGGCCGCGGGCACGCCGCCCGGTCCTTCGCCCGCATCGACAGCACCGCCCAAGGTGCCGCCGGCGTCTCCGCCAACCCCGTGAGGTTATTCGCGCCATGCGCACGCTGATCAAGCTGCTGCTGTTTTTGCTGCTGGTCGCCGTGATCGCACTGGTGATCGCGGCGCTGGTGCTGCACTACCTGCCGCCACCGCCGCCACCGCCGTCAGCGCCGTCAGCGCCGGGGACGCCACCACCGGGGAACTCCGCGCCGGCCAACCCGAATTCACCGGCGACGACCTCAGCCGCCCTGCCGCCCGACGCTCCGCCGGCCGGCGCCGCCGGGAGCGTCGAGCACGACCGTTGGCGCACCGAGCCGATGGACATCCGGCGCGACTTCAAGGCCTTCGAAGTGAGTTTCAGCGGGCCGCACAAGGTCGACGGCGTTTCCCAGAATTGGGCCATTCCCGAATGGGTGGCCTACCAGATCGACGCGCTGCGCTCGCCGCTGGGCAAATCGCCCGCGCGGCCGGCGGTCTGGGCGACCGACGAAACGCTCTACAAACAGCGCATCGCGCCGTCCGATGCGTCCTACTCGTTTTCGCATGAATTCCGAGTCGAACACCCCGACAGCCCCGAGCTTGGCTACGACCGCGGGCATATGTGCATGAAGCAGATCGCCTTCCGCCGCGGCGTGGACGCCGATGCGCAAAGCTTCACGCTGCTCAACGCCTGCCCGCAGAAACATGAACTCAACGCCGGCATCTGGGAAGACCTGGAAATCAAAACCGAACGCTGGGCCGACGAGTACGGCACGGTCTGGGTGGTCTGCGGCCCGATTCTGAACGGGCACAAGGCCACTCACTGGCTGGGGCAGCCGGGCGAGGTCCCGGTGGCGATTCCCGACGCCTTCTACAAGATCGTGATCCGCGCCACGACCGACCCGCACCGGCCGGCGGTGCTGGCCTTCATTTTTCCGCAGACCAGTCCGAACTACCACGTGCTGCGCCGCGGCGGGCATGACGAATTCGACCTGAAGCCGTACCTCACGACCGTCGCGGAGGTGGAAAAGGAAACCGGCCTGCAATTCCTGACCGTCCTGCCGCCGACCGACCGGGCGCAGGAGGAATCCGCACAGCCGACGACGCTGTGGCCGTGAGGACGGGAATTCACCACAGAGACACAGAGGCACAGAGAAATCTTTTCAGGAAAGAAAAAAGCCAGACCGGGATTGAATCAGGCCGGTGAGCTTGCGCGCCTACGCTATTTTTTGTCCCGCACCAGCGCGCACTGTTCCTGGTGGAGGAAATGCATCGAACGTTCGAGGTCGTCGAGGCGCGCCATGATCAGGCCGGCCTTCACTTCGGCCTTGACGTTGACCTGGTGGTCGATTTCGGCCGCGATGCGGTCTTTGTTCGACGCCCGGTTCTGCGACATCATGATGATCGGCGCCGCGTAGGCCGCCTGAAACGACAGGGCCAGATTCAGAAAAATAAACGGGTACTCGTCCCAGTGCGGGACCCCGTAACACACGTTCCAGATCACCCAGAACACCAGGATCAGGCTCTGCGCGATGATGAACGCCCACGAACCCATGTTTGCGGCGAAAAGGTCGGCGATGCGCTGACCGAGCGTCAGCCGGTCCTCGTCGACTTCGTTGGCGTTGCGGCTGACCGACTTGCGCAGCAGTTGATCCATTCGGTACAGCCGGCCGGAGAGCGCCGTCATCATGTCGATGCCGGCGTGGGGATGTTTGAGCACGAATTCGTGGAAGTCGTCGCGCTTGAGCGACAGCGTGCGGAGCGCCTCCACCGCGCGCACCCGCATGATCCGCGGCTGCCCGGTCAGCATGGACAGCTCGCCGAAAAACCCGCCGACGGTGGCGTTGTCGACAAGTAACTCCTGGCCCGAGGAGTCGGTGATGAGGAATTCGACCTCGCCCTCCATGATGACGTGAAAGGCGCCGGTCGGTTCATGTTCGTGCGCGATGGTCTGGCCCGGAGCGTAGTGGTTTTCGTCCATGATCGCCTGCACACCCTGGATTTCGGTGTCGTCCATGGTGGCGAACAGGGAAACGAGCTTGAGGGTTTGCAGGTCGTCCATTGGAGAATCCCTTTCTGGCAGGCTGAATCCGGCGACCATTGTGCCCGCAGGCCGCCGTTGGTCTATGCGCGCGACTGCGGCGCGTTGGAGGATTGACTTACACATTCAAATGTGTGAAAATGAGTGCGGGGCGGAGGAACGAACCCATGGCCACCAACCTGGACCTGGACGACAAGCTGATCGATGAAGCTCGCCGACTGGGCCATCACAAAACCAAAAAAGCAACCGTCACCGCGGCGCTGCAGGAATACATCCAGCGCCGCAATCAATTGAAAATCGTCGACCTGTTCGGCGCCACGCCCTACGTCAAAGGCTTCGACCATCGCGCCGAACGCAGTCGGAGCCGCCAGTGAAGGCGGCCAGAGCGGTCAATGTGCTGATCGACACCAGCATCTGGTCGGCGGCGTTGCGCCGGCGCAGCAAACCGGCCGGTTCGCGGGAAGCGGTACAGGAGCGCCACCTGCGCGAATTAATTGCGCAGGGCTTGGCCATCATGATTGGGCCGGTCCGCCAGGAACTGCTTTCGGGCATCGACGAGGAGGCATTCTTCGAACGATTGCGCGTGCGGCTGGGCGCATTTTCGGATCTGCCGTTGGAGACGGCCGACTTCGAAATGGCCGCGCAATGCGCCAATCGCTGCCGTCGCGCTGGACTGGCCGGCGCTCTGACCGATTTCCAGGTCTGCGCCGTCGCGCTCCGCCGCAACCTGGCGATCTTCACCGCCGATCGGGATTTCCAGCGCTTCGCCCGCATCCTGCCGCTTACGTTTTACACCCCCGCCTGATTCAGGAGACGCCTTGCATGGCTGCAACCGCGCATTCCATCCGTCGCAAACCGGTCCGGCTGAAACCGAGCGACTTCCATCCTGTGACGCTGCCGGGCGCGGTCGCGGGGGCAAGCAGGGTTCAGAACGGCGCGCTGACCGCGCGTTTCGGCGCGGCCGTGGGCGCGCAGATTCACTGGCGCGCGGAACTGCCCGAGGTCGCGCGCTGGCCGGCGGTGGAACTGCGGGTCGCGGGCGCGGTGACGCACGGACGTGTCCCGGCCACCGCCGTGGTGGCGCGGATTCTCTGGAAAAACGCCGCCGGCGAACTGCTCGCGCACGAAACGCAGGAATACATTCCGCACCGGTCGCTGTACGGGCCGCCGTCACGGCGCGAACCGTGGCCGGCCGGCCAAGGCGAATTCGCACTGCATGACATCCGAGCGGTGCCTCAAGGCGCGCGCCGCGCCGAACTGATATTGGC
>JBOHNC010000501.1:0-8965 GCA_050730415.1 Planctomycetota bacterium | reverse complement strand
GTCGGAGCAGGCGCGGGTGCGGGCACCGGTGGCTGCGCCGGTTTTTCGGGCGCCGGCGGCGGAACCGCTCCACCGTTCTCGCCCGGCGGATGCGCGCGCACTGGCGGCAAACCATGCCCGTGCGGCGGCGTCTGCGACGAACTCCCCGGCGGCGTGGTCGGCGCCGGCGTCGAACGAACCTCGGTCAGTTCATCCCGCGTCCGTTCGATCTTGGCCATGTTGTCGGCGGAAATCACGTAGAAGAAAGTCTGGAACCGGTCTTCCAGGTCCGCCGCTTTTTTCTTCGCCGGCGGTTCCGGTTGGCCCTGTTTCGCCTCCGGCCCGATGTACTTCACGTCCACCCATAGGTAGCGGTTTTCCGGCGCCGGGCCCTTGTCGGTTTTGCTGTCGGCTACGGTGCTGTCCTTGGGATCGACGCCGGCGGTGAGCGCCTCGCCGGCCCCCGCCGCCAGTTCTCCGAACCGCAGCGTATATTCAATCTGATCCTTGGTGACGATCTGCACCTGCCCGCGGTCGCAGTAGACTTTTTTGTTGTGGGAGTCGACGAAAAATCCGGCGTTGGCCAGCGGCTGGTTGGCCATGTAGTTGGTCAGGCCCACCTCCCCGCTCTGCTCGTATTCCGCGATGCTCCGCACCCCCACGATCCGCACCGCGGCCAGCGTGTCCAGCAGGCTTTCGACGTTGCTTTTGTTCATTTCCAGATTCGGCGTCAGGCCGTCCAGCACCAAGGCGCCGGGCGCCGGATGATCGGCGTCAACCATGCGCGTCAGCGTCAGCTTGTCGCCGGGGACGATCCGCAACCCGCGCGGCCATTCGGATTGGTCCAGCTTGTACGGGTCGATCACCACCTGCTGAATGTCGTCGGTCTTCACCTGCAACAGGTCGGGGTCGATCCAGTCGCCGAATTTGGTCGACAGGAACGGTTCGAACTTGACCGCGTAGATGCGCTTTTCGCCGGGCACGCGGACATAGTGCTGGCCCTCGAAGTTTTCCACCTTGTTGCCGATGATGTACTGCGCCACGATGTTGCCCGAGCTATCCCGGAAAATGATTTTCCGCCCGCGCCCGCCCACCTGGTCGGTCTGCTTGTCGTCGGGATCGATCACCCCGAAGGTCTCCTGGTCGTCTGTCGTCTGGCCGACCAACCGGTCGCGGCTCAGCCCCATGAAGCTGTTCACGACCTTGCCCAGTTCCTCCTTGGCGTCGGCCGGGTAATTGTGGTGGGAGGGAATGATCCAATCGCCCTCCGACTTCTGCTGCACGCGGAAGTTCTGCACCTGCGTCGTCGAATCGTTGTAGACACGCACCTCGAGATCGGTGATGGTGTCGGGGTCGGTCAACTTCGGAAAAAACGGCTGCCCCTGGTCGGAGAAATCCTGGTCGGCCAGCCGCGGACTCGGCGCAAACAGATAGGCGGTCAGCGTGAGCAGCACCGCCACCACGCCCAGCACGATCGATTTCAGATATTCGCTGTGCATGCTCAGACCCTCTTGCGTGCCGCGGGAATGTCGGTGCGCTCACCGAAAAACCGCATCAATCCCACGATCAGCCCGATCACCAGCACGAACGCCACAGAGGCGATGATCGGATACAACTGAACGATGAAATGCAGGCGGTCGATCTTCATCGTCAGTTCGGCCATGTCCTGATCCTTCTCGTGCTTCAGGTTCAGATTGAACTGCTTGATCTGCTTGTTGGCCGTGTCCTGCGCGTATTTGTATTTTTTCTGGAGCAGCACCTGCTTTTCGTTTTCGCTCAGGTCGGTGCGGCTCTCGATGTCCTTCTGGACTTTGCGGGTCTGGTCGTTGATGTCCTGAATCTGCGCCTTGACCTTGGCCTGGTCCTTGTCGAACTGCTTGCTGGATTCGTTGCCCATCTGCTTGGCGATGGCATCCATCCGCTCCATCGGGCGGTGGATCGGCCGGCGGTTGCGCAACGCGACGAAGGTCTTGTCCCCCGCCAGTTCATCGACGCAGTTCAGCACGAAGCGCGTGTTGTCGAAGTCCAGCTTCACCCCGTTGAATTCCGGCACCCGCCGGGCGAAGTCGAAAAACTGGTCGCTGACCATGTCGATGTCGGGGATGAAAATCACATGGATGTCCGCCTGCGACAGGCCGTCGGCATTGGCCGGCGGCTGCTTTTTCGGGTCCTTGTATTTGTCCGCGTCCGGGTCGGGCGTGGAGGAATCCCCCGGCGTTTTGGGCTGGCCCTCGGGGAAGGCGTTGCGCATATGGCCGGTGATCTCCGCCGCCAGCACCGTGGGGTCCTGCGAGGCCGAATAGTAGGTGAGGTTCGGCTCCTCCTGATCCTGCTCCTGGTCGTGATTGAAAGCCGCCGGAAAAGCCTCCTGGACGGTGTGATGCCCGCAAGGCACCGGGCTGTACAGCAGCGGCTTGAATTCGATCCCCGCCGGCGGATTGGCGGTTTTCGAAATCCCGCCCGGGCACAGCATCAACATCTCCTGCAGATTGTGGGTGATTTCGCTGTCCTTCGGGTAGCACGACCGGAAAGTCACCGTGTTGTCGGTGGAATTGGTCTCCGGCACTTTGGGCCCGAGGAAAAACACATGCAAATCCTCGATCGGCAGCGTCGGATGGGGATTGTATTTCCCCCACACCACGTCGTCGTCGTTCCAGTGCACACCCATGCAGTCGAACAGTTTCTGAATGTCGCATTTCGGCGGCGTGGCGCCCATGCTGGGCGGCTGCCCGGGATACTGCGGCCGGAGTTTCGGCATCTGCGGCGCCAGCCGCGCGTTGAAGGTCGGCCAGGGGTCGTCCAAAATCAGCACCGGCGCGCCGGTCCAGATGTACTGGTGCAGGTAGTACAGATCTTTGGCGCTGAGCGTGCTCGGCATCGGCGCGATCAGCACGTCGAATTTGTCCCCCGGCTTCAGATCCCGCCCGCCGTCGTAGTAGTACTTCTGCAAGCCCTCCGGGCTGACGCCCACCACGTCGTATTGTTTCTGCAGCTCCTGCACGAATTCCCAAGCGGGGATCGACTGAAAGGTGTTCATGTCGAAATCGCCCATCAGCTTCGCGTCGGTGTACAGCACGCCGATCTTTTTTGGAATATCGCCGTTCACCACCTTGATGTTGCGCGCGATTTCCAGCTCCTCCGACATCCCGCGCTCGAAGAACGGAATGGTGTGCTCCTTCAACCCGCACGAAAACACCAGCGCCATGTACACCTTCATCGGCCGCGCCGCGCCGTTGTAGGTGTCCATCATTTCGCGCGCCTTGATGTCGTAGTTTTTCTCCGTCTCGAACGCCGCCTGCGTGTCGGCGTCAAGGTAGGTGATCGCCACCTGCACCTTGCCGTTGGAAACCCGCTCGAACTGGTTCAGAAAATTAACCAGGTTTTCCTTGGTCTCGACCAGCTCGTGCGGCACTTCACTGGAAAAAAATGCCCGGATCAGCACCTTCTTTTTGGGGTTCAGCGAGTCGATGATGCCGATCGATTCCGGCGAAAGCTGGATCAGTTTTTCCTCGGTCGCGTCGTATTGCGTGTGCGTCAGTTCCAGCAGCGAATAGCCGGCCAGAACGATGATCACCAGGCACACGAACTGCACCGTCTTGTTGAAGATCAGATCGAATCGGTTCATCGAGGGGCTCCTGAAATCCCAATCACTGACATCGCCCGGACGGCGCTCAAGCCCACAGCCGCTTGCTCAGAATCAGCAGGTTCAAGTACAAAAGCAGGCCGGTCCCGCCGACAAAGCAAAACAGATCCTCGAGCGTGATCATGCCCTTGGTCATCGTGTCGAAGTGGTGATTGGCGCTGAACGCCTGCAGAATCGATCCCGTGTAGGAATTGCTCAGCGAGAAATACGACGGCAGCAGCCCCACCACCAGGAACACCAGGCACAGGAATGCTCCGCCGACGAATCCCAGCGTCACGTTTTCGCTGAAGGTCGAAGCGACGATGCCCAGCCCGACGAAGAAGACCCCCAACAGCCAGCAGCCCAGGAAATCGGCGCACATCAGGCCCACGTCGGGAGAACCGAGGTACAGCAAAAAGGCAATTTGCGTGAACATGCAGATCGTCAGCGCGATGGTATAGATCCCCACGCAGGAGGCGAACTTGCCCAGGATCACCTCGCTGTCGCGCACCGGCATCGTGAACAGCAGGGCGTCGGTGCCCTCGCGCCGTTCATTGCTCCAACTGGACATGGTGATCGTCGGCACGAACCCCACCAGCAGCCACGGCAGCACCACGTTCATCGATTGCAGATCGACGATGTTGCGCGAGAAAAACATGTTGTTCCAGTTGTAGCTCATGCCCTGCGTCAGCCCGACAAAGACGGCCAGAAACAGGTAGCCGGTGGGGTTGCCGAAGTAGGCCAGAAAATCGCGCTTGAAGATGGCCCAGATCACACCCAGATTCAGCCGCACCATGAAGTACAAAAGCACCGCCACCGCGGCGACCAGCCCCAGCAGCACCGCTCCGCGAACGATCATCATGGTTGGGGATCCTCCAAAAAAACACGGCAGCCGAACCGGACACTCAATGATTGACCTCGCTGCCCGACAGGGTGTGAAAAATCACATCCAGGTCCGGACCGCGTTTGACATATTGCGCCAGCGGCCCGTCGAAGGCCAGCCGGCCGTCGGCGATGAACAGCACGTTGTCGGCCATCGCCTCGACTTCCTGCAGAATGTGCGTCGACAGCAGCACCGATTTTTCGCGCCCCAGCCGCTTCACCAGCTTGCGCACCTCCAGAATCTGGTTCGGATCGAGACCGGCGGTCGGTTCGTCCAAGATCAGCACCTTCGGATCGTGCAGGAGCGCCTGCGCCAAACCGACGCGCTGTTTGAAGCCCTTCGAGAGCTTGCGGATGGTCTTGTGGTAGACCGTTTCCAAAGCGCACAGCTCGACCACCGTCGCGATCCGCTCGCGCTGCCGCGCGCCGTGAATGCCGCGCACTTCGGCGATGAACTTCAAAAAGGTCTGCGGCGACATGTCCATGTACAGCGGCCCGTTTTCAGGCAGGAAGCCGATGTCCCGCGCCACCGCCAGCCGCTCTTCGAACACATCCCGGCCTAAAATTCGCGCCCGCCCGCTGCTGGGCGCCAAAAAGCCGGTCAGAATTTTCATCGTGGTCGATTTGCCCGCGCCGTTGGGCCCCAGAAAGGCGGTGACCCGACCGGGCGGAATTTTGAAACTCACATTTTCAATCGCCGTGAAGGAACCGTAGTATTTGCAGAGCTCTTCCGCTTCGATCGCCCATCCGCCGGCCGGCCCGTCGGCACTTTCGGGGGCGGCCGACCAGCCGCTGCCGACGGGCGCCGAAGATTGGGGGGCGGGATCGCTCATGCCTGCGTCCTTCCAAGGAGAGGGTCAATCGGAAAAGCACTCGCCGCGAACAGCGTGGTTCGGAGGGTGCCAACAGCTCTCAGAAAATACTCGACGCGGTTTTGGCCCTGAACTTCAGGCATGTCGGAAAATTATTTTCCCCGCCAATTTTAGTTCGCGACCATTTCTTGTTGCTGTACACGATCTTATGATGATGTACTTCGCGATTATGGCAAGCCACCGCGCGGTGTCAAGGCGGACCGCCGCCGCGGCTTCCCGCGTCCCACCGCCGACCGCGCAGCGATCCTTTCGCCGACCTCGCCGCGCCTTCGAGGAGTCCATCATGCCCGCTGTTTCCCCGCTGCCGGCCAGTTTGATCATCGACGACGGCGCGCCGGTCAACCTCATGTACTACCTCAAGCCGGCCGACGATGTCCCCTTCCTGATTCCCGGCGCCTTCACCCGCCGCTTCGCCGATCTCTGCCGCGAATACGGCGTGCGCGGCAAATTCACCGTCATGCCCGTGCCCTCCGCGCTCGGCCGCATCGACCGGCCGGTGCCGCGCATTCCCGCGCGGCTCTTGCGCGAGTTCCTCCGCGATGTCCGCCGCGGCATCGCGCCGGCCTTCGATATCACACCCGAAATTCTCACCCACCAGCAGAAACTCCGCCTGCCCGATCTCGGCCCCACGCACATCTACGAGGACGAATGGGTCGCGCACGCCACCGTCAAGGAAATGGTGCCGTACTTTGTGTTGGCGCTCCAGATTTTGAAAAACGTCCACCTGCCCGCCACCGGCTTCACCTCGCCCTGGATGACCGGCATCACCAATGAGGACGCCTACGCCGAAGCAATGGGCCGCGCGCAGTGGCAGGTCCACCGCCGCCGTTTCACCTGGTACTTTCTGCACATCCTGGATCGCGGACAGGGCGGCTGGCCGACGGTGCGCTGGAAAAATCGCAATCTGACCGTGGTGATGGTCCCCGCCACCACCGGCGATCCGTTCTGGGGCACCCAGACGCCCGGCTCGCTGCGCCAGCGCCGCGCCAGCGCGATGGCAGGCGTGGACCAGCAGCTTTCCGCCGACGGTCGCCGCGGGCGGATGATCGAACTGCTGGCACAGGGCAACCCGATCGTGCCGGTCACGCACTGGCAGAGCCTGTTCTCCAACGGCACGCAAACCGGCCTGTGGGGCTTCGAAACATTGCTCGAACGCATGCGCCGCCGCCTCGGCGACCGGATCGAATGGATGCGTTGTAGCGACCTCGCGCACCTGGCCGTGAAGCGCACCGCTGGGAGCGCGAGCGGGCACGCCCGCGCTTCCACCAAACGATAAATTCCGCTCCGCGCCCGCGCGCATTCCCCGGCAGCGCCCCCTGGGAGCGCCGCGCTCCAGCGCGGCTTCCCGGATTTTCTCTTTTCCCCTGCCTTTTACCTGGTAGCGCCGGTCATCAGAACGGCTTCTTCGTCCAAACCGTGAATTCGGCGCTGCGAACGCACACATCGCGGTGTCTTTCTTTCACGTTCTTCCCGCGCGAAAACAAGCCCGCGGGCGCGGTGGCCCGTTCCGGTCGACAGGGCCGCCGGCTGGAAGCCTGCGCTACAAAAGAAAGTTGCGCTGCCAAAGAAGGAGGTGCTACAAAACAAAGCCGTGCTACAAAAAAAGTTGCATGGGACAAAATGTGCAGCGCGAGCTCGGGAGTCGGGATTCAACTTCAGGCTTGGGGAATTAAAGGCGCGCGCTTTGCGCGCTTTTTTCTTGCACGGGCCTGGAGACCCGTGCCACGGGGCTTCGGGCGTTCGAGGGGGATGAATAGACTTCCGGAGCTGAAAGGACGGTTGGGAGGAAGAGCGGGCGGGCCCGCCCGCGGTCCCGGCGCAGAGAGCGCGCAACGCGCTGTCCCGCGGAAACGCTCGCAGGCTCGCTGGACACGGGCTGGTCAGCCCGTGCCACGTCGGACGGGGCCCGCGGGGCGGGTCGGGCCCGATCCTTGGATGTTCTCTGCAAGTTCCAAGACGCGCACGAGGCTACAGGAACGAATTGGGATCGGCGGTGAATCCTTTCGGGGAGGATTTGCGGGAACCGGGCGGCAGCGATAGAATCATGTCAGGCAGATGCTATTTTCTTCGCCACGGAGTCCGGTGCATGGGTTTGTTCGCGGCCATTTTGGCAGGAGGCGGTGCAACTCGTTTGTGGCCGCTTTCGCGGCGCAGCCGGCCGAAGTGGCGGCTGCGGGACCTCGACCGTCACGACGCCGGTCCGGTGATCGACGCGTTGCAGCCGAAAAATGCGCCGCCGGCGGCGGCGGTGCGGCGTCAGTCGGGGCGCAACGGCCAGCCGCACACGCTGCTGTCGCAGGCGCTCGACCGCGCGCAGGCTCTGGCGGGCGAGCATGTCGCGGTGATCACCGCGAGCGAGCAGGTCGATCATGTGGTGGAAGAATTCGCGGGCAAAAAGCGGGCGCAAATTCTGGCCGAGCCGATGCCGCGGGACACGGCCGGGGCGGTGGCTTTCGCCTGTGCCTGGGCGCTGACGCAGGACGCCGACCCGGACCTGATCATCCTGCCCGGCGATGCGACCTTGGAAAGCAACGCGCGGTTCGCCAGCTTGGTGAAGAACGGCCAGGCGCTGGCGCGGACGGAACACGCGATCGTCACCTTCGGCATCAAGCCGAAATATCCGGCCACCGGGTTCGGCTACATTCTGGCCGGCGAGGCGGCGTCGTGCGGACAGGGCTGCCGGACGGTGCGGCAGTTCGTGGAGAAGCCTTCGCGCGAGACGGCGCTGACGTATTTGAAGGACGGCAATTATTTCTGGAACGCGGGCATTTTCCTGTGGCGGGTGCGGGATGTACTGAAGGAATTCGCGCGGCAGTTGCCGGCGCATGCGACGGCGATCGAGGCGATGGTGCCGGTGCTGAAGGCGCATCCGCCGGGGCCGGACGGACGGCCGGATCCGGCGGCGCAGGCGGAATTGCTGCCGCTGTTTCAATCGATGACGAAGATTTCGTTCGACTTCGGGATCATGGAGCACGCCGCGAAGGTGGGGGTGGTGCCGGTGGAGCTGGCCTGGGACGATGTGGGGAGTTACTCGGCGCTGGCCGCACACATTCCCGAGAATGTGCAGGGCAACCGGTCGACGCAACTGACCTACACGGTGGACGCGGAAGGCTGCACGGTGATCACCGGGCCGACGTCGATGAAAAAAATCGTCGCGCTGGTGGGGGTGAACGATTTGACGGTGGTGGAAACGCCGGATGCGCTGGTGGTGATCAAATCGCAGCGAGACCAGGATATCAAGCACGTGGTGGAACGGCTGCGCGAGCACGGGCTGCTGGATTTTTTGTAAGTGGCCTCAGGGGCCACGACCCTCCCGGGTGGCCTCAGGGGCCACGACCCTGGCGGCATCGCTTCGCGTTGCCGACTTCCTGCACATTTCGAATCGGGGGGGCGCTCCCGTGAGTCGCGAAGAAGGGCGCTGGCGGACGGATTGACTCCGGCGCCGAATGAACGGTTTGGGCGAAGAAGCCGGTGTGATGGCCGGCGCTCCCAGCGAAGAGAGCGCGAAACGCGCTTTGCAGGGGAAACGCTCGGGGACTCGCTGGACACGGGCTGGTCAGCCCGTGCCACGTCGAGACGGGTTATTTTTTGGGCTTTTTGGTGTGCGGGT
>JBOHNC010000500.1:0-3565 GCA_050730415.1 Planctomycetota bacterium | reverse complement strand
GTCCTGCACTGGACCGACGAGCGCGTCCTGCCGTTTCTCGGCTACGCCGATGCGATCACGCGCGAAGAGGACGGCGACGGCGTCGTCGACCTGAAAACCAGCACTTCGAAGAAGACCGCGCTCGATCTCAAACTCGACACCGCGCTGACCGGCTACGCACTCGCAAACGAGCTCGCCACGGGGTATGAAACGCGCCAGGTCGCCTACGCCGTGATCGAGCGCAAGAAAGACCCCACCACGGCCTACGTTGCCGGCGTCCGCGCGAACAACGACTTTCACCGCCTCTTCAAAATCTGTGCGACGCTGACACACGCGTTGCACGAAGGCATCTTCCTGCCGGTCGACGGCAGCATGGATTGCGGCTACTGCGCCTTCGGCGAGCACTGCGATCGGCTCTTCGGCCAACCCTACGCCGCGTAAGGACCTCTCCGATGACTGCACTTGCCGACGCAACCACAACCGCCGCGGCCGCGCCCGCTACGCCGCAGTTGCCGGGCACATCTGGCGCAGGCGCACGTTCTGCGCGTGAATCCAATGCCCTGGCACAAGCTGCGGAGGGTGCTCCAGCGCGAACCGCGGCGCGCAGCGCGAGCGCTCCGGCGGCCGCCAGCGCAACGTCCGGCTCCAACGCACCGGCCGCCGCCGCGGTCAGCGCCGGCGCGTCGCCGGCGGGCAGTGGGGCCAAGCGCGTCGCTCTGCCCTGGGTTTCCTCCGCCACGCAACCCTACACCGTGACGCAGTTGAACGCCTTCACCAAGACCACGCTGGAAGAGACCTTCGGCGCGGTCTGGGTCGAAGGCGAAATCGCCGAACTGAAATTGACCGCGCAGAACCATCTGTTTTTCCGCGTGAAGGACGCGAATGCGCAGATCGACGCGCGGATGTGGAACAGCTACCGCACGCGGCTGAAGTTCCGGCCCGAAAACGGCATGAAGGTGCTGATCCACGGCCGGCTGGAATTCTACGAAAAGCGCGGGCAGGTCAGCCTGGGCGCGTGGCGCATCGAGCCGACCGGGGTGGGCGCGCTGCTGGTGGCGCTGGAGCAGCTCAAGAAAAAACTTGCCACGGAAGGCCTGTTCGACCGCCCCAAACGGCCGCTGCCGGAATTTCCCGCCGTCATCGGGCTGGTGACCAGTCCTACCGGCGCGGCGCTCCGCGACATGCTGGCGGTCTTGCGCAAGCGCTGGCCGGTGGCGCGCGTGGTGATCGCGCCGGCGGTGGTGCAGGGCGACGGCGCCCCGGCCTCGCTGGTGAAGGCGCTCGACCGGCTGTACCGGCTGGGGCAGTGCGATGTGATCGTCGTCGGCCGCGGCGGCGGCTCGGCCGAGGACCTCGCCGCCTTCAACGCCGAAACGGTGGTGCGCGCGGTGGCGCGTTCGCCGGCGCCGATCGTGTCTGCGGTGGGCCATGAAGTCGACGTGTCGCTGACCGATTTCGCCGCCGATCACCGCGCCCCGACGCCGACCGCGGCCGCGCAAAGCATCGTGCCCGACCGCCGCGACCTGATCCGCTACGTGCGGCAACGCGCGGAGGACTTGGAACTGCTGGCGGTGCGCCGCCTGTCCGCCGCGGCCGGCCGCGTTGCCGATCTGACGCGGGACCTGTTTCGCGCGCGGCCTGCCGGGCGGCTGAAGGCGCAGGCGCAGGCCTGGGTCGATTTCGACGACGCCATCCGCGTCGGCGCGCGGGAACGGCTGCTGGGCGCCGTTCAAACCTGGCGCGGCCTGGAGCAGCGCATCGACGCGCGCACGCTGCGGCTGCAACTGGCCGCCGCCGCCGCTCGGCATGACGGCTTGGCGGAACGTTTCGCGCGCGAAGCGGTCCAACTGCCGCTGCGGCAGGGGGCGCGGGTGGAACGCCTGGCCGACCGGCTGAATGCGCTCTCGCCGTTGAATGTCCTGGCGCGGGGGTACTCGGTCACCCATGCCGTCGAGCCCGACGGGACGACCGGCGCGGTGGTGCGCAACCGAGCGCAGGCGCGAGCGGCCCAGCGGCTGCGAACCCGACTGACCGACGGCAGCGTCGATTCCCAGGTGACCGACGAGCCGCCCGAAGCCTGAACCTGCCCAAGGCGGGTGGGGTCAGAGCGCGCGGTGCAGCAGGCCGGTCGTTTCGTTCAAGCCGAACAGCACATTCATGTTCTGGATCGCCTGGCCGTAGGCGCCCTTGACGAGGTTGTCGAGCGCCGCAACGACGATCCAGCACTGCCGGCCGGGAATGTACACGCAGGAAATCTCGATCCGGTTGCTGCCGCGGACATGGGCGATTTCGACCGCCGATGCATCCTCGACGATGCGGACGAAGGGCGCCTCCCGGTATTGCTCGCGCAGCAGTTGCAGCCCGGCGGCGGTGCTCGGTTCGGGCGTTCCGAGCGGGCGGATTTCCGCCGGCCGCAGGTACAGCGTGGAAAGAATGCCACGGTCGATCGGCAGCAGGTGGGGGATGAAGAGCACGTTGGCCGCTTTGCCGCCGGTGGCGCGGTAGAGCGCCGATTCGATTTCCGGAGTGTGCTTGTGCGTGCCCAGCGCGTAGGGGCGGGCGCTGTCGTGGACATCGAGGAAGGTGTTGCGCGTGCCGGCGCTGTACTGCGCGCCGGCGCCGGACAGGCCGCTCCAACTGTCGATCAGAACGGTACTGGAATCGATCCAGCCGGCGCGGTGGAACGGGAAAATCGCGAGGATGGCGCTGGTGGCGTAGCAACCGGGATTGGCGACCAGCCGGGCGCTCAGCAGCGGTTCGTGAAACAGCTCCGGCAGGCCATAGACCGCTTCGGACAGCAGCTCCGGGCAGGTGTGTTTTTCTTTGTACCACTGCTCGTAGGTGAAGGCGCTGGGCAGCCGGAATTCGCCGCCGATGTCGACGAAGGCCACGCCGGCCTTCAGAAACACCGGCGCCAAGGCCATGCTTTCGACGCCCTTTTTGGCGCAGAAGACCACGTCACACTGTTGCGCGCCGGCGACCGGATCGGTTTTCTGCGTGATCAGGCTGCACAGGCCGGCGAATTCGGGGCTGAGGTCGCCGATCGATTTGCCGGGGGCGTGATCGGAGGTGATCCAGGTGACCTCGACGGCGGGGTGGCCGAGCAGCGTGCGCAGCAGACCGCTGCCGACGATGCCGGTGACGCCGACGATGCCGGCGCGGATGCGTTTGGTGGGAGCAGTCATGGCCTGTTTCACCCAATGGTTGCGATGGCTCCCGCAGTGGACCGGCGGCGAATTCCGCAGGCCCCAACCGGCGGGAAGACGGTTTTCGGGGTAGAATTATACGTGCTGGGGGAGTGCGTTCGCCGTAGAAATACGGGAGCGTGCGCGGATTTAATCGTTTTACGGTCGCGAGGCCTACACCATGGTGCCTGATCTCCTCCATTGCGGAGCGTCAACCCTCGCTTGGATGCCCTCCGGCCCCGAATGGATTGTGGTGCTGGTGATCGGCCTGCTGTTGTTCGGCCGCAAGCTGCCGGAAATCGGGCGCTCGCTGGGCCAGGGCATTCGCCAGTTCAAATCCGGGTTGAACGAAGTCACCGACCAGGTCGCCGGCCAGCAGGCGCACAACCCCTATGGTCCGC
>JBOHNC010000499.1:0-1952 GCA_050730415.1 Planctomycetota bacterium | reverse complement strand
GCGGGCGGCGCCACCCCCGGCGCGACCCCGGCTGCCGCGCCGGCTCCCTGTGCGCTGTGGGACACGCTGCCGGAAAACACCTGGTTCGAAATCTCCTTCCCCAACACGGTCCATTTGCAGAAGGCCTTCGCCGCCGGCAAGCTG
Source organism: Planctomycetota bacterium (assembly GCA_050730415.1). Taxonomy (GTDB): domain Bacteria; phylum Planctomycetota; class SZUA-567; order H5-PLA8; family JBOHNC01; genus JBOHNC01. Next base: position 1,808 of record JBOHNC010000499.1, on the reverse strand, counting down.
CACGCCCTGGGTCAGCTCCCCGGCTTCCATGAATTTCTGAACGACCTGCAGGATTTCTACGCCAAGCGCATCACCGGCGGCATTGCCAACGCTTCCGCCGCGCCCTATCTGAAGACCCTGCACATCGATTCCGACCTGCCTTTCACGGTCGCGCAGGGCGAGGTGACCTTTGCCATCGTCCAGTTCGACCCGACGCCCGGCGCGGCGAACTACGATGTGATTCTGAAGGCGCAGACGGCCAAGCCCGAACAGGCGTCCGGCTTTTCCGATCTCGTCGACATGATTCTCACGCTGCGGCCGGATCTTCAGGATGCAGTGCAAAAAACGGTCGTGAAGTACGGCGCCAAGTCGGCCAACGAACTGGCCGTCAATGTGCCGGGCGTGGACTTGGGTCTCTACTATTCGACCGGCGACAGCACGCTGCTGATCGGCACCAACGGCGACCGCTTCGGCGCGGCGTTGCAGGGGCAGCCGGCGGTGAGCGACAAGGAAACCGCGCTGCGCGACGGGCCGCTGGTGAAATCGGTGGAGAAAGCGCTGCATGGCGCGCCCGATTTCTTCGTGATGATCAACCCCGCCGCGGTGCCGGAAAAACTGACCGACAACAATCCCGGCCTGAAACAATTTTTCGGCGGGCTGAAATCCATCGGCGTGCAGAAATTCGCCTACGCGCTGCGGGTGGACGACGGGACCGGCAATGTGCTGGAAACCGTCGCGGTGAAGTTCGATCCGGCGACCTGGAAGGACGGCGCGGCCGTCACTCAGCCGATTGACCTGTCCACCTTCGAGCGCGGCGCGGGCGGGGTGCTGGCGCAGGCCGGCGTGAATCTGAATTGGAACGAACTCTGGAACCGGCTGAAGGCTCAGCTCAACGCCGGCCCCGACCAGGGCGCGGGTGACCGCGTCGAAGCCGGCTTCGAACAGGCCTTCGGGCAGAAGCTGCCGGAGGTGCTGAGTTCGCTGCAGGGCAACCTGAGCGCTTCGGTGTCGCTGCCGCGCAACGCCACTGGATTCGCGGCCAACGTCCTTCCCGATTTGTCGGTGGCGGCCGCGATCAAGGATCCCGCGCCGCTCACGGCCGTGCTGACCAAGTTCAATGCCCTGCTGGCCGCGCGGCCGCGCCCGGCGGGCAACCCGCCACTGACGGTGGAAGCGATCCAGATTGCCGGCGCCAAGTCTGCCTGGCGCTATGACGCGCATGACCGGCGCTTTCCGTTCAAACCGGTGATCGCCGTGTTCGACGGCAAGGTAGTCGCCGCGCCGCTGCTGCCGATGCTTGAACGCAGCCAACGCATGACGCCCTACGGTCCGCAGTTGGCGGCGTGCGCCGACTGGCAGCAGCTCAAGGGTGAAGTCGATCCCCAGGCGTTTTTCGTAGGGTACCTTGACCTGCCCGCCGCCGCGGAACTCGGCTACAACCTGGGCGTGACCCTCGCCGCGCTCGCACCGGTCGATCCCTTCGCCAAATACCGCCTGCCGGCGGGCGACGCGATCGGCACGTCACTGAACGGCTGGCTGGTGCAGGCCTACACCGACCACGATGTGCTGGTGGTGCAGTCGCACAGCCCGGTCGGGTTCGTGCCGGGCCTGGCGCTGACCGGCCTGATTGGCACCTATTTCCGCGACCAGGAACAGCAGCAGTTGGAACTGGTCCGGCGCGACATGGCCTCCCAGCGGCTGACCGCGCTGTACCATGCGGTCACGAAGTACAAACAGGACACCGGCAAGCTCCCGGCGAAACTCTCCGACCTGTACCCGGACTATTTGAAGAACATCGCCGATTTCACCGCCGGCGACCAGGCCTGGTC
>JBOHNC010000498.1:0-1589 GCA_050730415.1 Planctomycetota bacterium | reverse complement strand
AAGCAGGCCGGTCCCGGCCCCGGCCGTCGGCGCGCGGTAGGCCGCGTCGAGTTCCGCCGGGGTGACGCCGCTGAGCGGCAGGTCGGCCGGCAGCACGGTGATGCCGCGCGTGAGACACAGGCTGCGGGTCAGCGCGGCGACCAGCCATTCGGTGAGCAGCTCCGGTTCGAAGCCGACCACGATTTGCGCCAGGTCGCGCGAGACGGCTTCGGCGGCCTCCGTTTCGACTCCGGCGCGGACCAGCCGCTGCAGCCATTCGCTGCGGACGAAGCCGATCGGCCGGTCGGCCGGGTCGCGGGCGGGGTCCAGCCCCGGCAGCCGTTGCGGAGCGACGGCGATGCGGGCGCGCAGCCGCTGTTTGCGCTGCAGGTAGCCGTTCCAGCGGGCGGCCAGTTCGGGTCGGCCGGCGGCGCTCATGATTTCGCTCAGCAGCCGGTGAATTTCCGCCGTGGGCAGCAGCGATTCCGCGCGCCGCCGCAACTGCGCCTGCAGCGCCTCCAGCCAGCTTTGGACCCATTCGTCGGCCGGGCCGTCGGCGCTCTGGGTCAGGCTCGCCAACGCGCGGCGGATGGTGGACAGGCTGAAGGGTTGAATCCGGCCGTTGCGTTTGCGCACGCGCGCCGGGCCGGGCGCTGCCGGGCCGGCGGCCGCGGACTGGGGGTCCGGTGGCGGGCCGGAGTTCGGCGCGGCGGCGGTGGGCGGCGGGTCGCTCACGGTTGCCGACCTTCCGGCGCAGCACCGGCGTCACCGGCGTCACTGGCGTCACTGGCGTCAATGGGCCCACTGGGGGAACGGCTCGCAAGATCGGAATCGGTCGCACCGCCGGCCGCAGCGCCGGTCGGACTGCGCGGCGCGCGCGGCAGCAGCGTTTGCACCGCGTCGGCGAAATCGACCGGGTCGGTGAATTTGCGGAAGACCGACAGAAACCGCACGTAGGCCACCGGGTGAACTTTGCGCAGTTCGAGCAGCGCCTGTTCGCCGATCCGCTGCGAGGACACTTCGCGCTCGCCGGCGGTCAGCACCTGCTGTTCGATGCGGGCGACAATGCGGTCGATGGTTTCGTCGTCCACATCGAGCTTGCGGCAGGCGGTGGCGATGGCCAGGCGCACTTTGGCGCGCGAGTAGTCGACCCGGGACTGGTCGGATTTGATGACCTTGAGCGGCGTTTCTTCGATGCGTTCGTAGGTGGTGAAGCGGGCGTTGCAGGCATTGCAGACGCGGCGGCGGCGGATCGCCGTACCTTCCTCGATGTTGCGGCTGTCGCTGACTTTGTCGTTGTCGACGCCGCAAAAAGGACAGCGCATACAACCAACCCCTAGGAATACGGATTTTCGGCGTGAAAGCACCCGTATCTAGGATAACCGGCGCGGTCGAATTCGCATCGAAAACCTTCGCCGGCCCTTCAAAGCCAGCGCAGGCCCGGTTTGGGTCCGGCGGTCCGATATGAATCTCAGATAGTTTACCGTGACTCTTTCAGTCCTGCCGCGCTTGAGCTTTCCCCGCCTTTTCTGCCGTCTGTTTCTTGGCCCCGCAAGGGGCCGCATTTGGGTAGCCGTGGGTGTAAACCCACGGAATGGTGTGTGGTGGCG
>JBOHNC010000497.1:0-27631 GCA_050730415.1 Planctomycetota bacterium | reverse complement strand
GCGGTGTACAGTCCCGACGGCACGCAAATTCTGAGCGTCTCGGCCGATGGCACGGCGCGGCTGTGGTCGGCCGACGACGGGAAATTGCTGCGCACGTTCAGCGGCCATGCCGGGAAAGTCCTGTGCGGGCGCTTTCTGCCCGACGGCCGCACGGTGGTCACCGCGGGGGAGGACAAAACCGTCCGTATCTGGGACGCCGTCAACGGCGCCGAGCGCAAGAGGTTCGATGCCGGGACGGGGCCGATTCGCGCGCTGGCAATCAGCCCCGACGGGAAAACGATCGCCGCCGGCGGCGACGACAAGGTCGTCCAACTGTTCGCCGACCCCAGCGATCAGACCAACCCATTGCTGTACTCGAAATAGCCCGCCGCCGGATTTTCTGATTTCTGAATGGCCGCGGCGCGGTCAATCCAGGTGCTGGTGCATGGCGTGCAGAATCGCGCTGCGGCGCGCGTGAATCCAGCGCAGCCACGCGGCCGCCTGTGCCGAGCGGTCGGCCGCGGAAACGCTCTCCAGGCGCAGCGGCAAATCGGCCAGCGCCGGCAGATCGGCGGGTCGGTCGGCATCGAGCGCATCCACGCGCGTCTGCGTGTTGAAGGCGGCCAGCGCCGCGTCGCGTTGGAAGTCGTCGTTCGAAGCCAGCGCCGCGGCCAGGCGATCCAGCACGGCCTCGGGATCGATTGCGAAGGCCGTCGCGAACGCCGGGTGGGTGGCCAGGTGCATCCGGGGCGCTTGGACGTCGGCGCCGACCTCGTCGAGGTAGCGGTCCACGATGGCCGGCAAATCTTCGTCGGTCAGAAGGTACTCGCGGTGGAGAATGTCCACGGCTCGCGCCCAAGCCTGATTTTCGTCGGCGGTCGCGTGTCGCGGTTTGCCGTCGGTGTCGAGCACCGGGCGGCGAATCCACGCGCGCAGGAGTTCGCGGCCGAATTCGGGAGGGTCGCCCTGCACGCGGGAGGTCCCCAGCAGCACGGCGAAGGCGCCATCGAAGGGCACCGCGCCGGCCTGCGCGCCGGTGAAATAGGGCGCGAGCACGGTGTAGGCGTCGGCGCGGTTGGTCAGGGCCAGTGCGGCCAGCGCCGAGGCGGCCAGCGCCGGATCCGCCAGGGCGGCTTGCAGGCCGTCGATGGCGCCGGGTTCCCCGAGCGGCGGGCGACCGCAGGCGGCAAAGATGCCATCCGGTTCCCATGCGGGTTGCAACTGGAGCGCCTCCCGCATCCGGTCGCGGAAGGCAGCCGGCGGCGCGGCCAGCGCGGCGCCAAGATTGGCCAGCAGGAGCGCTCGCGTGGTCGGATCGTCGCTATGCTTCAGCCAGTCGGCGAAATCGCCGGCCGCCGCCGGATGCGCGACAGCCGCAAAAGCGGCCAAGGCGGCACGGTGTGAATCCGCCGACGATTGTGCGCGCAACCAGATCAAAAACGCGTGCTGGGTCGAAGCGTCCACCGTCAGCGCGCCCACCGCGGCGGCCGCATCTGCAACCTCCGCAGCGGAAGGCGTGGGGACTTTCTTCAGCCAGTTCAGCACCTCCATCCCGCGCCCCGCGCGGCTGAGTCCGCGCAAGACCGCACCGGTCTCGTTGGGCAGATTTTCCAGCAGTTCGCGCACCAAGGAAAGGTCGGCATCCGGCGCGTGCGCGCAGAGGGCTTCGACCCAGGCCGCTTCATCGTCCCCGTGCGGATCGGGATTCGCCGCCACGGCCGCGGTGAAGGCGGCCGGATCGCGGTTCAACCACTCCAGCGCCGCGTGGCGCGTCGCCGCACCAAGTGCTTCCAGGTCGCCGAATGCATCGCCGGCTTCGGCCCCGGTGGGCGGATCGAGCACCTCGAACCAGCGCACCGGCCCCTGGCCCTTCACGCCCAAGGCGGCCGCCTGCAATTCCGGCACGGTCCAGCGGTTGGCGACGGCGGGCGCGCCGGATGGCTGCAGCGTCACTTCCAGACCCACCGTCAGCGTCGGGGCGGTCCCATTGTCTTCGTCAAGCGCACCGCCGGCCGAGAAAGGCCGAACTGCGTAGCCATCAACCCAGTTCAGCCGCACCCAGCCGTCCCACGGCCCGACTCCGGGCAACCACGCCAGCCGGTTCAGGCGATTGTTCAGCAGCGCGCCTGCCTCATCAGCCGGCATCGGCGACCACTTCACCTTCCGTCCTTTGGCATCCTGCCAGTACAGCCGGCCGACGGGGACAGCCACCCAGCGCGGCAGCCGCGGCCCGCGCCCGTCGATGGTCAGCCACTCGCGCAGCCATTCCCGGGCATGCGCGAGGGCTTCCACCTGCGTGCGCGTGCGGGTCGGCGGTGCCGGCGGCAATCCCGCTGCGGGCGGGGCCAGTTTCTGCCGGAGCATGTCGGCTTCCAGCGCACCGCGCAGGTGGGCCAGGTCGGAGCAAATCCCGGCGAAGGCGGCGGCATTCGTTGGGTCCAGACTCAGCCCGCGCAGGTACTCTACGTGAGCCCGCGCCGCGGCGGCCAGCGCGCGGTAGAACGCGGCGCGGCCGTCGATCCAGATTGTCCCGGCGGAATTTTCGTCCTGCAGCGGCGTCAGATCGTTGGAACTGCGCAAAAAATCGGTCGGCTCGGTCAGGCACCACGCTGCCAGTTGCATCGCCGCCGGCTCGGCGCGCAGCCAGCCGACGGCGCGCACCACGGAGACCTGCGTGCCACCCAGAACACCGCCAGCACCGACCTCCCCTTGGGCGCGGTCGGCCACCGTGTCGTTCAGATCGGCCCAACTCTCGCAATGGATGGCCGCGAGCGGCGTGTCGGTTGCATCCGAAGCCAGGCTCGGCGGCTCGGCAATCTCGTTGATCCCACCCGTATTCAGTTGCGGGTTGGGCACCGCCGGCCGGGTCAGCGGCGCGAATTCGTCGAGCGGCCCGCGCCGCCAGGGCAGCAATTGCCAAGCCTCGCCGCACCGGTCCTCATCGGCTGGCGCCGGCAATCCTGCAGCCTTCAATTCCCGGTCGCGCGCGGCGAAGCGCTCGTGGAGCTTGCCCTTCCAGACCGCCTGCGCGTCGGGGTCGCGGGGCATTTGCGCCGCGGCGGCCAGGGACAGAAAATCGTCGTTGGTCGGCAGGCCGCTCGAATATTCCGCCAGCCAGCCGTTCAGATCGCTGAGCAGCGCGAAATCGGCGCGGTCGGCCAGCAGCGTGCCGATGGTCACGGCCGCGAGCTTGTAGCGGTCCTCGCCGGTCAGGGCGAGACGGTCCTGCAAGATCATCAGTGCCTGCCAGGTTTGCTCGGCGGCGAGAATGTTCGACCAGCACGGCGAGACGCCGGCAGCCACCGCCAGCGCGCCGGCACTGCGATCGACTTGGTTTTCGGCCGCCAACGTGGCGGCGTCGGGCGTCGGCAGCCAGGCGGGCAAGCCCGCGGTGCGATCGGTGGGGCCGGGGCAGCGCACCACCGCGGCACGCAGCGCTTCGGCCATGACGAGCAACCGGTCCCGCTCGGCGCGGAGTTCGGCGTCGAGACCGCCGCCGGCGGAGGATTTTTTCAGCGCGTCGAGACGCAGGCCGATGCGGTCGAGTGAACGCAGGCACCAGGTCCGAATCCGGGGCGTGAACGTCAGCAGGGAGGCGGAGTATTGTTCGCTGAGCACCCGCTGCCAGGCCAGCATCAGCAGGGTGGGCGTGATCCGCGAGGGAACCTTGCCGTCGGCCCAGACGCCGAGCGCATCGGGCGTGTAGATCGGCTGCACCGCCGGGCCGAAACCGTCTGCGTTGGCTCCACCTCGAGCAAACTCATTCAGCAGCGCCGCACGCGCGGCCGGCGAACCGGGGAAGTCGCCCAGAAATCGCACCGTTTTCGCGAGCGCATCCAGGGCCGCGTCGCCAGCGTCAGCGGTGGCTGTACCGGCATGGTTCAACGCTCCGCCGGGCCCGCCTGCTGGTGCTGGAGTCGGTGTTGGGGCTGGAATTGGAACCGGAATTGGAACCGGAGGGGGAGTTGGCGTGGGCGCCTCGGCGCCCTGGAGCAACTTGGGGAAGGCGAACAGGCTGCCCGCGAGCAGGGCACTCGCCGCCGCTGCCGTCGCTGACGCACCCGCGCGGCGCCATCGGCCGGCGCAGGGCGCTGCCCGCCGCCTGGCCATCACGGCCGCCGCGGGCTCAGGCAGACGATCTGAGAAATCAGGCGCAGGTTGAGGAACCGGGCGGTGCCCAGTTCGTCCTCGATTTCAACCCATTGTTCGCCGAGGTGGCGCTTGAGCGTGCCGTCGATCACGCCGGCCGAATCCTGCGTGTTGATCGAAATCGGCTCGATGAACCGGTAGTTATAGCCGGGAATCAGATGCACTTCCAGAGACATGACCGCTGCACTCGAATGCGCCGCCTGCCGGTCGGCCGACTCACACCACCCAATGGCCGCCGCACTGCGCGCAACTTTAATTGTACTCGAAGTGCCGAACCGCGGGGTGGCACGGGGGCGGGGGCCTGCTTATCGACCGCTTTCCGAGGGTTCCCGTGCGGTTCCGGCGAACCGGAACCTTCGGTCACGCCCCGGCTACCGACAGGTGCGCCCTTTGGGCGCAAGAAAAAATGGAAGCTCGAAAACATGTGGGTCATGCACAGATCTATAGGCGTGGCCTTGCGGGGCCAAGAAAAAGGCACGGAAGCGAAGGCTTCTACAGGGCCGCTGCAAAGCAGAAACGGTCTTTCGCCTGTTTGGCGCGTACCGACCTGCTCCGCGCGCCCGCGCCGCGGGGCTATAATGGGTCCGATCATCCCAGCTCGAGTTCACCGCCCAACATGCGCCGATTTCCCCGACCGTCCTCCAAAAATTGGACCACCTGGCTGGTCCAACCGGACGCCGCGCCCGCGCCGCGCGGCCCGGTGCTGTTCGAGAAAACTCTGCCCAGCACCCCCAAGGCGATCGCCGGCTGCCTGGACCTTCTGCTGGCGCAGCTAGCCGCGGAAGCCCTGATCGATGCCGGCCCGGAAATCGCGGTGCAGACCCGCTTGGTGCTCGACGAAGCGCTGGTCAACTGTGTCAAGCACGGCAACCGCGGCGATCGCAAGAAGAAGGTCTTCGTCACGCTGTATCGCCTGCCCGAGCGCCGGAAACGCACCGGCTGGGGCCTGATCGTGCGCGACCAGGGCCGCGGCTTCAGCGTCGCCGAGGTGCCCGATGTGGAACAGGAATCGTCGCTGTTTCTGGAACACGGCCGCGGCGTGCTGCTCATGCGGCAGTTCCTGAACGCCGTGCAATATTTCGAAGGCGGCCGCGTCCTTCTCATGGAAAAATACCGCGCATGAGCACCCCCGCACCGGAGAAACGCTCCCAGCCGGCCGCCGCCACCCCCGCCGATCCCGCCGATCCCGGCGGTCCCGGTGGTCCCGGCGACGCCCCGGCTCCGTCCACGCCGCCGGCCGGTACGTCGCAGGCGAACGCCACGGCGCCGCGCAAGTCCACCCGCATCAAGGGCATCGCCAGCGAGCGCCAACTCAGCGACCTTTCGGACATTTTGAAAATCTCGCGGGAGCTGGTCGTCGAAAAGGACCTCGACCGGCTGCTCCAATTGATCGTCGCGGCGATCACCCGGATTCTCGACGCCGAGCGCAGCAGCCTGTTCATCGTCGAACCTGAAAAAAATGAAATGTACACCCGCATCGCCCAGGGAGACGGGGTGGGTACGATCCGGATTCCCCTGGGCCTCGGTATCGCCGGCTCGGTGGCCGTCGCCGGCAAAACGGTCAACATCCCGGACGCCTACGCCGACGCGCGGTTCAACCCGGAGGTCGACAAACGCACCGGCTTCCGCACCCGATCGATCCTCTGCATGCCGCTGCGCGATCACACCGACCGGATCGTCGCGGTCGCGCAGGTGCTGAACAAGAAATCCGGCCGGCCGTTCAATCACTACGATGAGTACATTCTGGACGCGCTTGGCGCGCAGGCCGGCGTGGTGCTCGAACAGGCCCGGCTGCGCGATATTTTTCTCGAACAGAAACGCATGCAGGCCGAGATGGACCTCGCCGCCAGCATTCAGCGCCGGCTGCTGCCGGCCGCGTCCCCCACCCTGCCGGGCCTGGAAGTGGCGGGCTACTACAAGGCCTCTTCGGAGACCGGCGGCGACTACTACGACTACCTGGTGACCGTCGACGGCGACGGCCCGCGGCCGCTGGGCGTGCTGATCGGCGACGTGACCGGGCACGGCGTCGGCGCCGCGATGATCATGACCGCTGCCCGCGCCATGGTGCGTTCCCTGGCCCAGGCCGGACATCCGCCCGACCGGGTGCTGACGCTGACCAACAACATGCTCGAAAGGGATCTGGAAGAAGGCAAATTTCTGTCGCTGTGCTACGGGGTCTTCGGGCCCGGCGGGCGGCAGTTCTCGTACACCTCGGCCGGCCACGAACCGCCGCTCATTTTCCGCCCCGGCGAGCAGGCCTGGATGGAACTGGAATCCACGGGCCTGCTGCTCGGCCTGATCCGCGACATGGAATTCCCGCTGGCCGGGCCGTTCGATCTGCAGGCCGGCGATATTTTCGTGTTCTTCACCGACGGCCTGTTTGAAGCGATGAACGCCGCCGAGGAAACCTACGGCATGGATCGCATGAAAGCCCAGGTCGAAACCCACGCCGACGATTCCGCGCAGGCGCTCAGCGAACGGCTGCTGGCCAGCGTGAACGCCTTCACCGGCGGCCTGCCGCAGCGGGACGATGTCACGCTGGTGGTGGTCAAAATCGTGTAGCACTTCAACGCGAATTGGGTTCAAGCCGCAGGAAGATGGGATGCGGACCGCGGCTTCGCCGCGGTTTTTTGTCCACGGGCCATAGGCCCGTGCCACCTATGGCCATGGCGGTTTAAATGGCGATTTGCGAATGTCGCATTGAAGTGTTAGTTTGAGTCGGTCGCTCGATGAGCCGACAGGCGAAGGTCGGCATTTTTAGGCATTTTGCCAATGGGAAATTGGAAATTGAAAGTGGAAGACCGGGGAGGAAGAGAAAATCCAAGAACGGCGAGTCAAGCCTCGCCTGAGAAGAGCGGCCCCGGTTGGATCGAGACCGCCGCATTCCATAGGCGCAGAGTTCACGGCTTCGCGGGGGGGGCGAACATTTTCGGCGCGCCAGCATCTTCGCCCACCTTGGCGCCGGCGACGCCGGGGGTGGGTTCCGGCATCGGCGCCGGCTGCCAGCCGCCGCCGACGGCCTTGTACAGCGCGACCGCGTCGGTCGTGATGTCGGCCTCGTTCGAGACCAAGCTGCTCTCCGCTTCGTATTGCGCCTGCTGCGCGGTCAGCACGTCCAAAAAGGAGGTCAGGCCCTTGCTGTACAGTTCGGTGGAAAGCTCCACGGCACGCTCGTCGGCCGAAACCGCTTTCTGCAAATCCACTCGCCGGGCCTGGTCGCGGTCGTAAGCGACCAGCGCGTCTTCCACCTCTTCGAGTGCTCCCTGTACAGTTTGCTCGTATTGCACCAGCGCTTCCTGCTCCTGGACCCCGGCGTCGGCGATGTTGGCGCGAATGCGGCCCCAGTCGAAGATCGGCCAACTGATCCCCGGTCCGAAGCTCCAGTACTGGCTCAGGGTCGAGTGGGAGAGCAGGCTTCCCGAGCGTGCCTCCAGCCCCAGGTTGCCGCTGATCGAAAACTGGGGATACAGTTGCGCGGTGGCGATCCCGATCCGCGCCGACAGGTCGGCGATGTTCCGTTCGGCTTCGCGGATGTCCGGCCGTCGGCGGAGCAGCTCGGAGGGCACGCCGGTGGCGATCGTGGCCGGGGGCGCGGGCACGTGGCCCGCCGCCAGCAATTCGGGGTCCATGCTTCCCGGGTCGCGGCCCAGCAGGACCTCGATCCGGTGCACGGCCGCCTTGGTTTGCGTCGTCAGCACCGGCAACTGCGCGCGGGTGGTGGCGGCCAGCGCGCTGATCCGCGTCAGGTCCAGATCGGTCGCCAGCCCGGCCTTGATGCGCGACTGGGTCAGGTCTTCGGTGGCCAACTGCGATTTCAAATTCCGCTGCGTGATCTGGGTCTGCTCCTGCAGTTCCCGCAGCAGCACGTAATTGCGGGCGATTTCGGCCGCCAGGGAGACGCGCACATTGGCGGCGTCCAGATCGATGCCCTGCGCTTGCGCCTGCGCCGATTCAATCCCGCGCTGCACGCCGCCGAAAATGTCGATCTCCCAGGTCGCGTCGAAACCCGCCTGGTACAGGTCACGCGGATGGATGCCGTTGGTCGAAGCCCCGGCCACGGTACGACTCGGCAGGCTGTGGGTGTAGCTGCCGGAGGCGTTCAAGACCGGCCCGAGCGAGGCGTAGGCTTCGCCGAGCAGAATCCGCGACTCCTGGATGCGCAGTTCCGCCACGCGCATGGTGGGATTGGCGACCACGCCTGCCTCGATCAGGTTGGTCAGGAGCGGGTCGTGCAGTTCGTTCCACCAGGCGACGGCCTGGCGGTCCGCCGCGGAACTGGTGCCCTTGGCGCCGGCCTCTGCGTAGCCAGCCTCCATCGGCCGTGTCGGTGGCGTGTAGTCCGGTCCGACTTCGATGCAGCCGCCCGCGAGCAAAACCGCCAGGCCCAGCGCCGTGCCGGCCAGCCCTCGCACCGACGCTTCCAATCCCGCGTTCATTGCTTTTCCCCTGCGCCCGACGCACGCGAACCCGCGCTGCCTCTTCCCGACGACCCCGAACCGGTCCCAGGGCTTCCACCTTTTCCGCCGGAAGTTTCGACGCGGTAGCCCCGCAAGGCGGCCAGCGAAAATCGCGTGATGTGCTCGGTGAGTTCCGTCACGATTTTCGCGTTGTAGTGTTCCGTCCCCGCCACCCGCTCGATCACCGATCGCGCCAGGGTGTGGAACAGGCATTGCCCGAGAACGCTCATTGCGCCCAACTGCACTTCGCGAGTGCCGGCGCCCTTGCCGAGCAGTTCCCGCACCAGCGCTTGCAGGCGCTCGAACATCGGCCGGAACTGGTTCTGCGCCAGGCGGTCGAGCGCTTCGGTCGGTTCCATCATTTCGCGCTGCATCAATTGGGTGAGCCAGGCCGACCGGCCTTCGTCGAATTGGCGCTCGACGAAGGCGCGTACGAATCCGCGCAAGCGGTCGGCCGCCGGGCTGTCCGGCGCGAGGCCGCGATCCACCGGGAATCGTTCGTTGGCGCAGGTGTGAGCGTAGCGCAGAACCTCGGCGTACAGCCCGGCCTTGTCGCCGAAGTGGTAGTTCACCGAGGCCACGTTGGCCTTTGCGCGCCGGCAGATTTGCCGCACCGTAGCGACGCGGAAGCCCTGCTGGGCGAAAATCTCGCCGGCAGCCTCCAGGAGCCGCGCGCGCGTGGCGTCCGAGGTAGGGTCGGCAGGTTCGGATTTGGGCGTGGGCGTCATGGCCATCCGTCCGGTTTCTTAAACGCCAGCATAAAACACTTGTTTGAAAGTCAATCACCCCCCGGGGCGAATTCTTGCAGGTTGCAATTGAATTGGGCCGGCAGCCCACCGCGGTGGTGGGCTTGCAAATGGCGGATTCGCAGGACGGATTCCCAGATGCGGCTCCTTTCGGGGACAAGAAAAAGGCACGGGCGGGCAATGCCGAAGGGCGCTATTTGTAGAACGGTGCAGGCCAAGGTATTGAATGACGGTGTTGGACGTTCTACGGCGCGGAGGAAGAAGAAGACCTCGCGCCAAGTCGCAAAGACAGAGAGGGGGAGAGGCGAAGGTCGGCGGCTGCGGCGGGGGCTCCGGTCGCTGCATCCGAGCGGGAAACCGCGCGTGAGAAGGGCGGCGGACACGGGTGTCATTCCCCGCCGCCGAACTTCATATGGGTCTCGGCGTTTCCCGAATGGCGGTTCCGGGATATGGTGGTGGAGATGCCTCAGGAGTTTCCCATGCCCGCCTTCCGCCTGACCCCGGCGCTGCGCCGCCGCCTGCAAGCGCTCCGTCACGTGGTGCTCGATCTTGACGGCACGCTCTATCGGGGCGCCGGGCTGTTCCCGGCGACGTTGCCGTTCCTGGCGCAACTGACCTCCGCCGGCATCGGCTACACGTTTCTGACCAACAACAATTCGCTCAGCCGCGCCGCGACCGTCGCCAAACTTCGTGCGCGGGGTTTGCCGGCCACGCTGGAGCAGGTCCGCACCTCCACACAGTCGGCGTTTGATTTTCTGCGGCGGCGGCGCCCGCGGCTGCGCCGGCTGCTGGCCCTGGGCACCGCCAGCTTCCGGACGGAACTCCGCCAAGCCGGATTCCACCTGATCGATCCCGACCAGGGGCGCCACGCGCGGCCGGGAGCGACGCAGGTTCCCGATGCCGTTCTGCTGGCGTTCGATCAGGAACTCAGCTACGATCGGCTGTGCCTGGCCAGCCACTGGGTGGCGCAGGGCAAGCCTTTTTTTGCCACGCATCCCGATCGCGTCTGCCCGTCGGACCCGGGCACTGTGCTGGTGGACTGCGGCGCGATCGCGGCGGCCATCACCGCCGCCACCGGGGTGGCGCCGCGAACCTTCGGCAAGCCCGATCCGGCCGTTTTGCGCGAGGTGGCGCGAACGGCACAGGTGCCGATGGCGGCCCTCGCGATGGTCGGCGACCGGCTCTACACCGACATCGCCATGGCGCGCGCGGCCGGCGCGCTGGCGGTGCTGGTGCTCAGCGGGGAAACGACGCGCGCGCAAGCGGGTGCGGCGGCGGCGGGCGGCAGGAAAAACCCGCAGCGGCCGGATCTCACCGTGGTGGATATCGCGGCCTTGGGCGGGATGCTCGCTGCGGCCCGCGGTGGGCTTGCGAAGTCGGAGCGATAGGCGGGACGGCACAGGTTGCTTCAAAAAGCGGTGCGCGCGGACGCGCGCAGGAGCCGGCAGGATGCCGGCGCTCCCGGGAGAGGGCGCGGGCGCGGAGCCGAATGGGTGGTTTGGACGAAAAGCGGGCGTGCTGCCCCGCGGGCCCAGGTGCGCGCGGAGGCGCGCAGGAGCCGGCAGGATGCCGGCGCTCCCGGGAGAGGGCGCGGGCGCGGAGCCGAATGCGTGGTTTGGACGAAAAGCGGGCGTGCCCGCCCGCGGGCCCGGGTGCGCGCGGAGGCGCGCAAGAAAGACAAGGCGCGAGGGGGGCTACTTGGCCAGTGCCAAGACTTCCAGCGTCTGCTGCGCGCGAGATTCCAGGCAGTCGCTCATCAGGATGCGCGAGGCCGGCGCGGCGGCGTCACTTTCGGCGGTCGGGGGCGGGTGCGCGCCGGCATCGCGATCGACCACGTAGCGAATGTATTCGGCGGCGCTCCTGCGGCCGGAAATCGCCAGGCCATCGAGCGTGGCGAGGACCAGCTGGTAGGCCATCATGTCGCGGTCCTGCGATTCAAACCGCCATTGAATGTTGGCGCGCCAGAAGTTCAATCGCAAATACCGCCGCAGCGCCGTGTAGGTGGCGTCGTCCCGGACGGCGATATAGCCGAGCGCCACCGGAATCGTACACAGCGTCGCGTCGGTCGATTCGTCGATTGCGCCGGTCACCTGGTTTTCGATGTAGTCGCGCAGAAAACGGCCTTCCGCCGGTCCGCCGATCATCCCCAGCAGCATCACGATGGTCGGGCCGTCGCGGTGAAAACGAGGGTCGGTCAGCAGTTTCATCAGCACCGGCGCGCTGTGCAGCGGGAGTTCTGCCGCGTCGGCCGGAGTGACATGGCGCTTGGCCACGGCGTAGCGAATCTGCCGGTAAAAATCATCCTGCAGCCGCCGCTGCGAGCGCCCCGCGTCGTCGGCTTCGCCGAGGGCCCGGTTGCGCCGCAGCACCAAGACGTCGGCGCGATCGCGGCCCAGTTGGGGCGTACCCGCGCAGCCGGCGCACATCAGCCCGACCGTGCTCAGGGCCAGCAGGCACAACCAACTTCCTTTGCGCATCCGCACCGCTCCCCGCACCGCACCGCACCGCACCGCGCCGAGGTGAACTCCGCCGCAACCAGCACCGCCGCCGCCGGCTTCCTGGCTCGTCCGCTCGCGCTGCTTATTCTACTGGGGCGGACCGGCTTGTAACCGGCCCCGGGCGGCGCCCGCTCTCGAACCTGCCCCCGCGCCCCTGGCATTCGGCGCGCGGCGCTGCGCCCGGCGGCGGTCGCGGCACTTTGGACACGCCCCTGTTCTCCTATATGATACGAAGCGCTCCCGGTCCAGCCGTTTCCGCATGCATGAGCCGCCCGCACCATGTCCACGCCTGTCCAGTTTGCATTGACCGCCGTGCCCGCCGCCGCCGCCCGCACCGGTTCCGCCGCACGCCGTGGGCGCTTGGCCACCGCTCACGGAGTAGTTGAAACGCCGCACTTCATGCCGGTTGCGACGCTCGGCGCGATCAAAGGCGCCGCCTGGAGCGACCTCGCCGCGATCCAAGCCACGCTGCGCACCGCCCATCTGCCCGTGACCGACCTCCAGGTTCTGATGAACGCCTTTCACCTGACCTTCCGCCCCGGCCACGAAGCCATCGCGCGCGTCGGCGGCCTGCACCGCTTCACCGGCTGGTCCGGCCCGATCCTGACCGACTCCGGCGGGTTTCAGGTCTACAGCCTCGAGGGCTTGCGCAAAGTCACCGACGAAGGCGCGCAGTTTCGCAGCCCCTACGATGAGTCGCCGCGGTTTTTCACGCCCGAGCACGTGATGGAGATCGAAGCGGCGCTGGGGCCCGACATCGCCATGCAGTTCGACCACTGCCCGCCGGCGCTGGACGATTCCGCGCTGGTGGCGGCGGCGATGCGGCGGTCGGCGGCGTGGGGCGACCGGTGCCTGACGCGCTGGCACGCGGTGCGCCAACCGCACCAGGCGCTGTTCGGCATCTGCCAGGGCGGCGTCTCGCGTGAATTGCGGCTTGAATCGGCTCAGCGCATCGCGGCGCAAGCTTTCGACGGCTACGCCATCGGCGGGCTGTCGGTGGGTGAAACGCAGGTCCAGATGTTTGAGATGCTCGACGCGGTCCTGCCAGTTCTGCCCGCGGACAAATGCCGCTACCTGATGGGCGTCGGCACGCCGGAAGACATTCTGGGCGCAGTCGAGCGCGGCGTCGATCTATTCGACTGCGTGATGCCCACGCGCAGTGCGCGGCACGGATTGCTGTTCACCTGGCAGGGGAAGCTGCGCATCCGCAACGCCCGGCACAAAGACGCCGACGAACCGATCGATTCGAATTGCGGGTGCGCCACCTGCCGTAGACACTCGCGCGCCTATTTGCGCCACCTGCACATGACGAAGGAAATCAACGCCGTGCTTCTTTTGACGGTCCACAATTTATTTTTTTACCAGGAGTTGCTGGCGCGAATCCGCGCGGCGTTGGAGACCGGCGATTTCGGGGCGAAAAAAGCGGCGTGGCTCGCCCGCCTGACCGTGGAAGAATCGGACGGACGCTGAAAACTTTTCCCTTCACCCTCCGGCCAATACCCCGCGCAACCGATCCGAAACGTCCATCCGCTCCTGCGCCCGCAAGGGCGCATATCCCGTGTAGCCGGGGGCGACCAAAGGGAACCCCCGGTCAGGAGCACCACCCTTTTACTCTTCGACCCCGCAGGGGTCGAACCGGCATCGATCATCGAAAATAACGTTCGTCAAATTTGACTCCATGTTCAATCAGGAGCGCATGTAATTCATCACGAAACAACACTTGCTGGTGGTGTTTCTCCTGCATGCGAATGTATTTCACCAGCCGCGGACGTTCGGCGGCCGAACAGGTAAAGGCGCCGTAGCCCTCCTGCCAGTGAGTGAAATCCGGAAACACCCTGCGGTCGCGAATCCACCCGGCGGAACTGACTTTGATTGTTCTGATCAAATCGGCCAGCGCCAGCGTGGGATGCAGGCCGCACAAAATGTGCAAATGATCGGCGACGCCGCCGATGCGATGCAAAAAACATTCTTTGTTCTTGAGGATTCCCCAGATGTAATCGTACAGGTCCTTGCGCCGTTCCGCGACCAGAACCGGCCCGCGGTTTTTGGTGGAAAAGACGATGTGATAGGTAATCTGCGTATAGCTGGCCATGGCGCGCCTCCGGCCGGTTCGACCCCTGCGGGGTCGGGAGGGATTATATCGCACCGTTTCCGGGGGTTCCGCGCTTCGCGCTCGCCCCCGGCTACCCGGGATATGCGCCCGGCCGGGCGCAAGAGCGAAGGTCCCTCTCCAAGCGCCAGCCACGCTGCTTGCCGAATGCCATGGTTCAAGTGCCACGGTTCAAATACAAGCCCAAGGCGGACCTGGCGATCCGCGCTCCCAGCTAACGCCCGGCGGCCAAATCGCCCAGGACGGTTAGCCCTGCTTGGAGCTTCGCGCGGCTCGTTGCGTAGGAAATGCGGAAATGGGTGTCCGCGCGCGAGAACGCGCTGCCGGGGACCATCAGCAGATTGCGCCCGATGGCCTTTTCGCAGAATTCGCCGCCGGTCTTGCAGCCCGATCCCTTTGGGACTTCCGGGAAAATGTAAAATGCTCCGCCGGGTTTCTGCACGGTGTAGCCGCGCTCGATCAGCCCCGCGTACATCAGGTCGCGCAGCGCTCGGTATTCCTTCGCCGCCGAATCCACAGGGGTGTCGAGCGCCACCAGCGCGGCATGCTGAAACGGGCTGGGCGGATTCACGAAGGTGAACTGCTGCACCTTGATCATCGCCTCAGTCAGGTCCTGTGGGCCGAGCGCAAAGCCGATTCGCCAGCCGGTCGTCGAATGGGATTTCGAAAACGAGCCGACCACCACCACATTGGCGTCCACCGATCCGGCCGAAAAATGCGGTTCGTCGAATACGAAGGCCTCGTAGATTTCATCGGAGATCACCCAGACGCCGCGCGCCTGCGCCGTCCGGACGATTTGCTCGACCGCCGCCTTCGGCAGCACCAGCCCGGTCGGGTTGCTCGGCGAACCGATCACCAGCACCTTGGTTTTCGGCGTAATGGCACGCTCGATGGCCGCCACCACTCCGGCCGCGTCGCCCATGGCGGGGTAGAAGGTCGGGGTGCCGCGGGCGAGTTTCACCAGTTGCAGGTAGGCGATGAAAAACGGATCGGGCAGGAGCACTTCGTCGCCCGCATCGACCAGCGCGAGCATCGCCAGCAACAGCGACCCGCAACAGCCGCCGGTCACCATCGCGGAAGCCTGCTTCACGCCGTAGCGCGCACGCCACCAGTTCAGGAGTTTTTCGCGCAGCGGCGGAATGCCACCCGAGAGTGTGTATTTGTTGTGCCCGGCGCGGATCGCCTCGATGGCCGCGTCCTTGACCGGCTCCGGCGTGTCGAAATGGGGCATGCCGATCGACAGGTCGATGGGGTCTTTCAAGGTCGCGCCGAGTTGGAATATGCGACGGATGGTCGAGGCTTCCATGCCGGTGACGAGGTTGGACAGTTGCAGTGCCATGGGCAATACGCTCCGGATGCGCGCCAGGCCATTCCCGCGCGCTCCGAGCCATTATCCCGTCTTTCCGGTTTTTCTCTGCCCGCTCAAACTCTTCTCGCGGTCGCTCTGTGCCTTGGTATCTCTGGGGTGAAAAGTTATTTCGCTGGTCACGCCGCGACGATGGCGAACCGCCGGCTGGAGACCTGGCTGGGGGCGAGTAACTCGGCCGCCACCGCCTGCACGCTGCCGGGCTCAGCGCCATCCGCGGTCGGCGTCGCGGCGATCTTTTCCAGAAACTGAAGGGTGAGCCCGGATTGTTCGTGGTTTTCCTGCACGGCCAGCTTCAAGGTGGTTCGGGCCCGCCTCGAACCGTCGGCCGCCGCAAATTCCAGCACCGCGCGCGGGTGGCTCACCAGGGTCAGCCACAGCGCGCTGCGCACGGTGGCTTGGCGGTCGGGTTCGAGATCGGGGTTCTTCGCCAATTCGAACAGCCGTCCGGTGGTGACCTTGCAGCCCCAACCGGCGTCGAGAATCATGGCGGTCAGGGAGCGCAAAAAGGCCACGCCCGACAGAAAGGTCGGCGCCTGCCAGGCTTCTTCAGGAATGACCGGAGCGCTGGCGCCGGCGATGCCCGCCGCTGCACTCGCCGCCGCCCACTGGGTGCGTTTGGTAACTGACATTCGCCCTCCTTTACAGGCTCCCCCCACCCGAGTGAACGAAATAGGCCCCAACGCCGAACCGGAATCGGCGACAGCGTATGTATCGGACGGGGAGCTGTAGGCAGCGCAGGAAAACTTAACGAAATCCTAAAAAATGTTCATCTCCCCGTTAGAAACACCCGATCCGGCGGTCCGTCCCGTGAAAAATGGCAATTTGCCTCCGCGCGCCTTGATTTTCAGTTGACAGGGGCGAAAAATGCGGGAAAAATGCTGTGCTTATTTCAGACGAGCAATCAGCCCGGACGCCACATCCAGGGAGAAGTTCTTCCCCCTGAAGCAGTTGGCGGGAGGCAATACGACGTTCGCCGGCGTCAGATCGGCGCAACGAGCGCAAGGAGATGCACGGTATGTCCGACAAGGCAAAGAGCGCACAGGAAGCCCTGGCGTCGGTGGATGCGTTCATCAAGGAAGCCCGCAGCGAAGGCGCCGGCTCCGAGATCGCCGCCAACACCGTGCCCGGCAAGGGGCTCGACATCGGCACCGGCAACCTGGTGTCGGCCATGACCGACCAGGAAGGCGACGTCATCACGCGCTCCCAGCGCAATGCCTTCCTGGACCTCGAAGTCAACGATTTCATCAAGAAGATGCTGACCAAGCAGGGCGTGCAATACATCGTGCACCAGCGCCGCTTCTACATTCTGGGCGACCCGGCCTTCGAACTGGCCAACGTGTTCAACCGCCAGACGCGCCGGCCGATGGCCAAGGGTCTGATTTCGCCGCACGAAATCGACGCGTTGCCGATGATCCAGCTGCTGATCCGTCAATTGCTGGGCGAACCGACGGTCGCGAACGAAGTGTGCTACTTCTCGGTGCCGGCCGAGCCGATTGACAGCACGATGAACGTGACCTACCACCGCGAAATCTTCAGCGGGCTGCTCAAGCGCATGGGCTACAAGCCGCAGGACATTGCCGAAGGCCACGCGGTGGTGTTCTCTGAACTGGCCGAAGACAACTTCACCGGCATCGGCATCAGCTGGGGCGCGGGCATGGCCAACGTTTCAGTATCGTACATGACCGTGCCGGCGCTGACCTTTGCGACCAGCCGCGGCGGCGACTGGATCGACGAAAACGCCGCGATGGTGCTGGGCATGAACCCCACCCGCGCGCAGTCGATCAAGGAAAAGGGCGTCGATCTGATGAATCCGCAAGGGCGCGAACAGGAAGCGATCACCATTTACTACCGCAACCTGATCAGCTACACGCTGAAGAACATCGCCGACCGCTTCACCAAGGGCAAGGAAATGCCGACCTTCCCGGGCGCGATCGACATCGTCTGCGCCGGCGGTACTTCGCGCGCGAAGAACTTCATCGACGTCTTCACCGACGAATTCGAGAAGCTCAAGAAGAACGAAGGCTTCCCGCTCGAAATCAAGAACATCCGCTTGGCCGAAGACCCGATGACCGCCATCGCCAAAGGCTGCATGCTCGCCGCCAACAACGAAATGGACCAGGAGTAGGAGTAGGTGGCCTAAGCGGCCACGTCGCTAACGGCATCGCTTCGCGTTGCCGATTTCCTGCACATTTGAATTCGGGGTAGCCACTCCCGTTGGTCGTGGATACCCGCTGAAACCCCAGCAAACTGGGGTTTTTTGTTGTCACCGGCCGTCGGCGGACCAGTGCGGCGTGTCGCGGACCAGCTTGATGACGCCGTAGGTTGCACCGATCGCATGCAGCCCGGGATGATTGCAGTTGCGCGGCCCGCCCTGCACCGGGATCGCGTGGTTGGCTGCGTCCCGCACCACGATGTCGCCGGCCCAGTCGAGCGTCAAATCGATCGCGCGCGCTTCGCAGTGGACGGAATGCAAGGCGGGGCGATAGACGATTTCGTAGGCTTCGACCATCGCCTGAGCCGCGGCAAACGCGCGCGGCAGATCGGCGCTGCCGTCGGCGCGCCGGTGAGCCCAATCGATGGGAATGTTGCCCTGCACCGGCACTTGGCGCGGATCGAAATCTTCCCGTGCGATCCGGAAGGCGAAATGCATCAGATGAGCGCGTTCAGGCGGGCGGAAACCGGCTTCGATGACGACGGTGATCCCCGCGGCGGCCAGCGCGGCCAGAAACCGTTCGACCTGTTCGCGAAAGGGTGAGGCCAAGCCATCGGTGCTGCGGCTGGTCGGAAATTCGCGCACCCAGGCCGGCCCGGACACACGCGCTGGCGGCAGGGGGCGCGTTCCGTCGGTCATGGCGCGGGGTGGCTTTCGCGCGGAGCCACCGTCGCGACCGCGGCCGGTGCGGTCGGTTCGGCCGGTGCGGCCGGTGCGGTCGGTTCGGCCAGTTCGGCCGGTTCGGCCGGCGTGCTCGGAGCGGCTGGCGGGCGCGGTGTGGCCGGCGTCTCCGGTTCGCTCGCCACGAGTGGGGTGCTTGAATCGATCGCCGGGCCCGGAGAACTCGCCGCGGTTTCAACCGCTTCCGCCGCTTCCGCCGTGGCCGCCGTGGCCGCCGCTTGCAGCGCCGGGTCGTCGAAGCGCGGGCCGGGCAACGGGAAGCGTTGCCAGGCGGCGACCTGCATGGCGGCGATGCGCGCATGCAGTTCGGTCAGGATCCATTCGTGCTGTTTTTTGCTCCGCATGCCGCTGGGCAGGTCGGCGAAATGAATCGGTTCGCCCACGAACACCTTGATTGGGCGGAAGACGTTGGGCGATTTGGCGCCGCGCGGGAAGACGCGGTGGTTGCCGTGAATATACAGCGGCACCAGGGGGGCCTTGGAGCGCAGAAACATCATCGCCACGCCGGGCTGGAATTTGCGCAGTCGGCCGTCGGGCGAGCGAGTGCCTTCGGGGAACATCACCAGCCGGTGGCCCTCCTTCAAAAGATCGATCGCGGTGCGCAGGGCGCGCATGTCGGTGGCCGGGCCGCTGTCGGCGGCGGCATCGTGCGCGTCGATGGTGCCGCCTTCGGGGGCCTTGGCGCGCATGATCGGAAAGGCGCCCAGTCCGGAAATCAGGCGGCCAAAAAGGGGGTTGTAGAAGAGACTTTCCCGCGCCAGAAACTTGACCGGGCGAAAGGAGGTCAGGCCGACCAGCACGGGATCGAAATGGCTGGCATGATTGCTGGCCAGGATGGCGCCGCCTTCGCGCGGCAGGCGCTGCGTGTCGAAGCTGCGGTAGAACCACAGCGATTTGAAGACCGCCCAGGTCGGCGGGTAGCCGATGCGGTAGAGCATTCCGCCGGCCTTGAAATAATGGACTGTGTGCGCCATGAAAATTCGGTCCGCAAGCCGCCGACAAACGATGGCTCGATTGTATCGCGGCCCGGCAAAAGCGAATCGCAGTTCAGGGCCGCGGAGCGAGGGAGAATCAGCCGGGCGAAGGCGGTGGCGGCGGAAAGACCGTGGGTCCGTCGACCCACGGCCGCTTCACCTGGTCGTGAACGCGGTAGAAGAATTCGTGGCCGTGGCTGAAGGCCAGCGACCACATCCGGCGTTGAATCCGCCGATCACGGCGCATTTCCGCGAGCGTCGCCAGCCGGCGGTTGTCGAGCGTGAAATAGTACAGGCCCAGCATGGGGTCGATGAGCAGCTCGCCGTCGGGCGATTCCACCAGCCCGGTGAGGTGCCCGCGCAGGCCCAGTTCGAATCCGCGCAGCGGCACGGCGTACAGCCGGCCGAGTTCCTCGGCCAGCCGCGCGGCCAGGCGCGCGTCGTCGCTGCAGAAACTGCCGCCCAGCCGGAGCACCGTGGCGGTGTCGGCGTTGCCGGCCGCGCGCGCCCAGGTGGCTGAATGCACGGTCAGGCAGGGATGGTGCAGCAGCAGAGCCGCGGCGCACAGGCCGTCACGCCAATCGGAAAATTTTCGATGAACGATGCGCGCCAGGTCGGCAAAGACCGTGGGGCTCATCAGGTTCACCGCGTCGCGGCGGTTGGCGGCGGCGAGGTAGAAGTCGCTGGGCGCGCCATCCCGCGTGGTGCGCCAGGTCCAGTTCGGCAGGTGCGTCAGCAGCCAGGCGCGGTGGCGATCGACGAAATCGGGAGCGCCGGGCCGCGGCCGTGTCCGCTGCGCGCGGCGACCGGTGAACTGGCCAAAGGGCTCGCGCACGAGAATGCCGGCGTCGAAACCAAACGGGTGACTGGCCTGCCACAGGATTTCCCCGCGCGCACCGGTCACGACCAGCGCCAGTCGGCCGATGCGCAGAATGTCGGGCGCCCATTTGGATTGGAAGGGGTAGTCGGCCGGCAAATCGCAGGCGAAGGTCGTGCCGCGTGCGCGCCACGGGCGATCCAGCGATTGGGTGCGGCCGAGCGTGTCGGTGAGGACGAGCCGCACCCGGCCGCGCCGCGAGGCGGTGGCGTTCAGGCGACCCAGGCAGGTCACCCGCGATCCGACGGAGCCGGTCTTCCAGACCGGACGGCCGAAGTCGAGCACGGTGATGGCGAGCGGGGGCGGCGGGAGGACGGGCGCGGCGGCAGCGGTCGTGCGCGCGGTTCGAGCGGCGGGCGTGCGGGACGCGGCGCCCAGGGCGACGGAGGCGACGGATGCGACGGATGCAACGGATGCAACGGGGGCAACGGGGGCGTACAGGTCGCCGAAACCGAATGGACCGTCCTTCCAGAACGGGTCGGTCGGCGGCCAGGTCGCCGCTTCAAACAACACCGGCGCGGCCCAGGTGAATTTCACGCGCAGGCCGAGCGGTCCGGCCGGGAACTGAACGCCGGATTGCTTTTGCAGCGCCGCGAGCGGAATCCGCAGGCGGAAAGCCCAGCCGCCGTCAGGCCGTTCACGCACCGTCACGCGCGGACGAAGGGAGGGCAATGGAAGGGGCGCGGTCTGCGTGTCCGAGACCTCTTCGCCATTCAAAAACCAGGTGTCCTGGGTCCGCAGCGCGCCGGAGCGCAGCACCGCAACCATCCGCTGCGTGGCATGGTCGTGGGCAGGGTCGAGAAAAATGACGGCGTGATCCTGCAAATACCACTCGGGCATCTGCACCGGCTGCGGGCGGACGGCGCGTGACGACGATGGCGATGGCGATGGCACCGACGGCGGGCTGAATTCCGCAGCGATCTCCAGCAGGTTCGCGGTCACCGCCACGCGGAATCGGCCGGCGGCGCCGGTGGGGTGCTCAACCGCCAGCGCTTCGAAGGAAGACCAGACCGGCGGCGGACGGTGGAGCGGTTCGGCCAAGCGCGGCTGCGCGCTCCAGAGGGCCGGTTCCAGACGAAGTGCATGCCGAAACATGAAGCAGGGTCCTTTGCGCAGCGGGGGGGGATGAGCGGGGAAGCGCGGGGAAGCGCGGAAGCGACGGCGGGCGCTGAGGGCCGCGTGCGATCGCGCGGGCGGGCGAGTCAGACGACGGGCAGCCCCGCCCCGGCGGCCAAATGATTCACCACGGCTTCGGGGTCCATTTCGGTGGTGTCGACGGTGATCGCGTCGTGTGCCTTGACCATGGAACCGGCCGCCGGATTGTGATCGGCTTCGTCGCGCCGGTGGAGCATCACCGTCTGGCGAGCGGCCGATTCATCGCCGCCGGCCTCCTGCGCGCGCCGTTCGGCGCGGACCACCAGATCGGCCTGGAGCCAGAACTTGCGGTAGGCATCGGGAAAAACGGTGGTGCCGATGTCGCGGCCCTCGATGACGCAGCCGCCGTTCTGCTCGAGCAGGGCAATGCCCATTTCGCGCTGGCGGCGGACCAGCACGCGGCGGACTTCGGGTACCTGGGAGACCTGCCGGATGGATTCGGTGAGGGCTTCCTCGCGGATGGCCTGGGTGACGTCTTCTTCGCCCAGCCAAACCTGCTGGCGGCCATCTTCGAGCGGCCCGAAGCGAATGTCGGCCGCTGCGGCCAGTTCGGCGAGGCGTTCGGGGGCGGCGGCCAGCGCCCCGGCGCGAAGCGCGGCGAGGGTCACGCAGCGATACATGGCGCCGGTGTCGAGGTAGCCCATGCCGTAGCGCGCGGCGAGGGCTCGGGCGGCGGTCGATTTTCCCGACCCGGCAGGGCCGTCGATTGCGATGATCATGGGCTGTTTCCTGTTGCCTCCTGGGTTGCGGCGCGGACCGGTGGGGTTGCCCGGTCCGGTGAGTGCCTAGAATTCCCTACGCTGAAAGACCAGCAGTCCGACGAACACCACCGGCAGGGCGCGGTAGATCCACAACCGCAACATCGCCTCGGTCCAGGCCGAGAAAGGAATGTCGGTCTGCAGTTTGATTTTTTCGGTGGGCGAATATTGCATGAAGTCCGGCGGCGCCCAGATGATCCAGTACATGATGCGGTTGAGATCCTCGCGCCAGGGCGCGATTTCGGTGATATTCATTTCCGGGTGATTGCGATGCATCGTCTCGCGGTACTCGTACATCCGCTGTTGTTCGGTGAGCACGCTGCGGGCGGCGCCCGAACCGTAGCAGGCCACGGCCAGGATGAGAGCGCACAGGATGGAAACGCCGACCGACAGGTTGCCGCTCCAGGCCACCACCATCGCGGCCAGGCAGACCCACTGGATGAAAAACAGGCCGATGCCCACCCCCAGGTTGCACCAAAGCGTGCTGCGCTGCGCCGCGAATTTTACATCGCCGGTGCTTTCAAACTGGAACAGGGCGCCCGATTTCGGCTGGCCGACCACCGGTTTGTCGCCGCGCAAGGTCAGCACCCGCCAGCCGGCGGTCGGCTGTCCATCGGCGGGCAGGCCGAAATCCTGATCGTCGACGGGATCGCCGCCGGTCTGGTGCGGCGACAGATTGATCCAGGCCATTTTGCGATCCCGCACCAGCAGGGACTGCGATTTTTCGACCGTGAAGGCGCGTGAATCGGGGTTGAACTGGCGCAGTTCGGCATCGAAGGTGAACATGTCGCGAAACATGGTGGCGCTCTTCAGGAAAAGACCGACCGCCAACTGGCCGTCGGGGCGGCGCGGTTCATCGCCGGGCTGGCACAGGAGGTAGTCGGCTGTCTGGCCGGGACCGACGGTCACGATGTTCTGGACGAAGGGGATTTCGCGTTTCAGATTCTCATCGTAGGGCGGCGTGCCATGATCGGTGACTTCCAGGTCGGAAAAAAACAGCCAATCGCCGGGATGAAAGTAGCCGGGCGCCGGCACGATCGTCACGGCCACTTTGTCGGCCGGATGCAACGCCGCCAGGTTTTCGGGCATGATGAGAATGGTGTGTCCGCTGGCTTCAAGGAACCAGCCATTTTCGCGGCGCTGGACATTCTCCTTGTTGTATTCCAACTGGTAGAGTTTTCTGCCGTTGATGTAGCAATCGAAGGCGGGGCGGTTTTCCGGCCAGGCAAAATTGGGATCGGGCCGGCCGTCCGCGGTGCGGACGGCGGTGAGCAGAATCCAGCGGTAGCGTTCCTTTTTGCTTTTGCCCCAGTCGGGAATGGGGCCCTGGTCGGTAAAATCGAAATTCAAATCGGACCGCGACCGGCCGTCGGTGGCGACGATGTGGCGCGGATCGAGGTCGAACCCCAGCATGTCGGCGTTCTGAGAGCGGCGGGTGACTTCGAACTGTTTCGCGTCGGCCTTGCCGGCCAGGCACCAGGCCATCATCGCGGCCAGCGCGCCGTAGGCGATCACGGCGTATAGCGCGAGAAAGCCGGAGCAGCCCAGCATTTTGCCGAGCATCAGCCGCCAGCGCCCGACCGGCCGACAGACCAGGCCGTAAATGCGTTTGTCCTCGATTTCCAGCGGTGTCTGGAGGCTGCCCATGACGCTGGCGCCCAGCGCGCCGCCGAAGGCGACGCCGCCGAGGCCCCACAGGACAATCAGTTCGGCACGGTCGGTGGCGTGCTCGGTGGACAGCGGCAGGAACGTCGCCAGAAGACCCGGCAGCAAGCCGATGACCAGCAGGCCGAGCAGAAACCACTTGCGCCAGAATTCCAGGAAGGTGATCCAGCCCACCGCCAGCATCGGCGGGACGCGCCAACCGCGATGGGGCGGGCCGGCGACGGGCGCGGTTCCGGCTGGACTCAGCGCAGGCGGTGGCACCGATGGCGGCGGCGCGGACGGCGGCACGGGCGGTGCGGACGATGCGGCGGTGCTCATGAGGGTTCCTGCCGCGAGCCGGGTGCGGCGGGGTCCGGAGCGGGTTTGTGCGCGGACGGATCAGCGGGCGGCGCAGGATCGGCGGGCGGAGCGCTGGGGCCCTCCCCGCGAACGATGGCCAGGAACAAATTTTCGAGGCTGCGCTTGCTGTTTGCAATCTGCGGCGGCCGGCCGGCCTCTTTTTCGATCAGTTCGCTGACCGCGCGCAGCGTCGCGGGCGAAAGATTCTGCGCTTCGATGGTGTAGGTGCTGCGGTCGGAGAGGACCTCGCTGACCGGGCGGCCGTCCACGTGGGTCTGGCCCAGATGCAGCATGGTGATCCGGTCGCAGACATCCTCCATCTGGTCCAGCAGGTGGGAGGACAGCAGGACGGTCTTGCCGCGGTGCTTGAGTTTCACGATCAGGTTTTTGACTTCGGCGATGCCGATCGGATCGAGCCCCGAGGTGGGCTCGTCGAGAATTACGAACTGGGGGTCGTTGATGAGCGCCTGCGCCAAGCCCAGGCGCCGCCCCATGCCCTTGGAAAACTGGCCCATCGGGCGATCGCCGGCATGGCCCAGATTCACCAGCTCGAT
The DNA here is from genome assembly GCA_050730415.1 of Planctomycetota bacterium. Taxonomy (GTDB): domain Bacteria; phylum Planctomycetota; class SZUA-567; order H5-PLA8; family JBOHNC01; genus JBOHNC01. The sequence continues at coordinate 3,108 of JBOHNC010000497.1, read as the reverse complement.
GAGTTCCTCGATGCGCGGCCCCAGTTGCGCTTCCGACATGCCGTGCAGCCGGCCGTAGAAGCGCAGTGTTTCGCGGGCGTTCAAGAAGCGGTAGAGGTAGGTTTCTTCCGGCAGGTAGCCGATATATTTTTTGACGTCGACGTTGGTGGGCGGCCGGTCCATCACGCGGATGGTGCCGCTGGTGGGATGAATGAGGCCGAGCAGGAGTTTGATGGTGGTGGACTTGCCGGAGCCGTTGGGGCCCATGAGCCCGTAGACTTCGCCTTCGCGAATGCGCAGATTCAGGTCCTTCAAGGAAGGCTTGACGGACGTTTTGCGGCCCCAGAAATTCGTGTACCACTTGGTGAGATGGTCGGTTTCGACAACCAGTCGGCCGACGACCGGCGGGTCGGCCGGACGGCGCGCGTCGGTGGCTGGATCGGACGGCGGGCGTTGCCCCGGAGCAGCAGGGGGAAGTGCGGTCATGCGCGCGCGAAACTCCTGAGGCGGCCGGCGGCGGCGGCGGACTGGTAGCGAGCGCTTCCTATTTTATCCTCTCCGGCCAAACCGGCAGCCGCCGGGCGGCAGGCCGTTGGCCGGACCGTATAATAGCCCACCGTCCGGCGGCGCGAGCGGCGGCCCGAGTGGCGGCCCGAGCGGCGGCTCGAACGGTGGCCCGAGCGGCGGAAGTTGCGCTCCCCCGCCGGGCACTCCATCGGCTGCCAGGCGAGGAACGAACACGTGGGACGGCTGCTGCACCTGGACCCCTTCGCCGGCGCCGCCGGCGACATGTACGTGGGCATGCTGCTGGATTTGGGCGGCAGCTTCGAGGAACTCCAGGCCGGCCTGCGCCGCCTGCCGCTGGCCGGGGAGTACTCCCTGCGCCAGGCGAAAACCACGCGGCTGGGGCTGGCGGGAACGCGGTTCGAAGTGGCGCTGACCGGCGCACCGGCCAGCCACGCCCACGATCCTGCGGACGACCATCCGCACCCGCACGAACACGCGCACTCCCACGAACACTCCCACGAACACTCCCATGAAGGGGCGCATGATGGGGCGCACAACCACCCCCACGCGCCCGGCTTGAAGCCCGTTCGCAAACGCACGCATTCGCACACCCATTCGCATTCGCACTCGCATCCGCACTCGCACGGAGACGAAGCGAGCCACACGCACGAGCATGCACACGAGCATGCGCACGACCACGCCCATGACCACGCCCATGACCACGCCCATGACCATGATCACGCGCACGATCACGGCTCCGCGAAACGCCGCGAGGGCTCATCTCCGCCCGGGCGGCCACACACCCACGACCCTGCGCGGGCGTGGAAAAATATTCGCGCCATGCTGCGAGCGGCCGATTTGCCCGCCGGGGTGCGCGACCGGGCGATCGCGGCCTTCGAGGTGCTCGCGCAGGCCGAAGGCCGGCAGCACGGCGTGGCGCCCGAGGCGGTGACCTTCCACGAAGTCGGCGCGGTCGATTCGATCGTGGACATCGTCGGCGCGGCGGTGCTGGTGGAAGCGCTGCACGTGGACACGATCAGTTGCGGGCCGGTGGCAACCGGCGGCGGCGGCTACGTCGACTGCGACCACGGGCGGTTTCCGGTGCCCGCGCCGGCAACGCTGGAAATCCTGCGCGACATTCCGCTGCGTGCGACCGACATTCCACTGGAAATGTGCACGCCCACCGGCGCGGCGCTGCTCAAGGCTTGGTCGGGACGGTTCGGCGCGGCGCCGGCGCTGCAGGTCGCGGCGATCGGCTACGGCGCGGGACGGCGCGAACACAGCCGCGGTATTCCCAACCTGCTGCGCGGGATGCTCGGCACGACCGCAGCGGCAAACGCCGCCGGCACGGCCTTCCGCGGACTGCGCGACAGCGTCGTGGAACTGGAAGCGAACCTGGACGACATGACCGCGGAGGGGCTCGCGCACGCGCTGGAAGCGCTGATGGAAGCCGGCGCGCTGGATGTGCAACTGCTGCCGGCGACGATGAAGAAATCGCGCCCCGGGCATCTGCTGCGGGTGCTGGGCGAGCCCGTGCAGGAAGGCGATCTGGCGCGCCGCATCCTGATGCTGACCACCAGCTTCGGCGTGCGCGTCAGCCGCAAGGAGCGCTACAAGCTGCAGCGCGAATTTCAGTCGGTTCAGACGCCCTTCGGACCGGTGCGGATCAAAATCGGCCGGCTGGGCGATCAGCCGCTGCACTTCACGCCGGAATATTCGGACCTGCATTTGGCCGCGCAGCGAAACGATGTGAGCCTCGAAACGGTCCGCGGGGCGGCGATGGCCGCGTTCGACCCCGCGCCGGCGGAGGTGAACGGCAATTCGACCGCGCGCGAGGGCAAATCGAGCCGGCGCTCAGGTCGCGGAAAAAAAACCGGCGGAGGCAAAGCCAGCCGCGGCAAGACCGAGGCACGGCATGGGCGGAGCGGCCAAGGCGGCCAGAGCGGGCGACCGGGCGCAAAAACCGCCGGCCGGCGGCGGGGCCGGACCTCCTAGCAAAGGCGTTGCTCGCGAACGGAGCCGGCGGCGCCCATCGCAGGTGCGCAGGGCTGAATGTTGACGCCGCGGCCGGCTTATTTTGAGTGAAACGATTTGTCGCCAGGTTCACCCCGCAACCTTCTGGACGCTGGCGGACCTTCCTGTAAGATTGTTTCTCTTCCGCGGCGAACCCGCCGCGCGACACCAGTGCTCAGGTGGCGGAATTGGCAGACGCACTAGATTCAGGGTCTAGTGCCCGCAAGGGCGTGAGGGTTCAAGTCCCTCCCTGAGCACCATCAAAACTACACGTTGCTGATTAAGATTCCGGGTGCGGCGACGCGCGCTCGCGCGGCCGAGCCACGCACCGGCGTCAAGGGAAAAAGACGCTCAGGTGCTTAAAACCGGCTTGGTCCAGCGCCATGTAGACGGCGGCAATGTCGGCGGCCGTCGCCCCGGTGAGGACGTACCGCCCCTCGGGCTTCAGGCCGATGCTCTGAACGCGATCGAGAATGACCTGCGTCGGTTCGAGCTGCTGCTTGGATTCCGAATACAGTTCGCTGAGCGGCACCCGCACCATGCCGCGGATCAGATGATCATTGCCGGCGTCTTGCATCCACTCGACGATGGTGCCGCAGTATACGATGG
>JBOHNC010000496.1:0-5269 GCA_050730415.1 Planctomycetota bacterium | reverse complement strand
GATCCAGGCTGACGTGCTCGGCGTTGCGGTGCTACGGCCGGCTTTAACCGAGACCACCGCACTGGGGGCGGCGCGGCTGGCGGGGCTGGCGGTGGGGGCATTCGACGCTTCTACCGGCGGAGGCGATGGGGTTTCGACGGTGGGCTGGACGCGGTTTGAACCAACGCTGACTGCGGAGGAACGCGAGGCGCAGTTCGCGGCGTGGAAACAGGCGGTGGCACGGGCGCGGTCGTGAACAGCCGCCGGGACCGCGGGCGGGTATGCCCGCTCTTCGTCCAAACCAGGCATTCGGCACTTGCGTCCCGCAGAGCGGGACTCCAAAAACCAAAGGATAAATGCGGTCCTGGCCTGCGCTCCAGTGTACCATCGCCGCGGGGGCAGGTGAAAGCGCCGAAACGCCGGCCAGCGCGGATTTTCTTCCCGGGGCGGTGGCCGCGCACGGCGATCTGATATGTTGAAACTCCCCGCTCCACTGCAAAGGTGCCTGCCATGGCTTCCGCACTCCCACCGCCCATTGATCCGACCCGCGCCACGCCGATGACCGCCGACGAAATGCCCTGGAAGGACAGCGAGCCGTACCTCTGGTACGACGCAGAAGGGCTGACGCTGGCCGGCAAGGGTTGGCCCACCGAATCGAAGCGCTACCAGCGTTTTCCCTCGCGCGCGGAGGGCAAAATTCCGCCCGGGCCGTGGCGGTTGAGTCTCGCCTGCGCCGGGCTGTCGCTGCGGTTTCATTCCGACGCGCCGTTCTTTTTCATCCGCACCGTGGACTTCGACGGCCGGCCGAACATCGCGCAGATATCCCACAATTCGCCCAGCCTGTATGTGCGCCGCCACGGCCGCTGGCAATGGTTGGGTCTCGACCACCCCGCTGTCGAAGGCAGCGCGGTGCACAAACTGGTGAACGGCGCAATGCCGCGCGGTCTGCGCGAGTACCTGCTGTATTTGCCACTCGGCCGCGGCATGACCAAACTCGAACTGGCCATCCCCGCCGACTGCAAGCTCATCCCCGCTCTGCCGCGCACCGAGAAACCGATCGTGTTCTACGGGACTTCGATCAACCACGGCGGCAACGCCAGCCGGCCGGGCACCAACCACGTCGCGCGGGTCGAACGGCACTTCGACTACCCGACGATCAACCTCGGGCTGTCGGGCAACGGGCGGATGGAACCGGAGGTGGTGGACCTCGTGAATGAAATCGACGCCCGGCTGTTCGTGGTGGACTGCCTGCCGAACATGCAGGCGCCGGAAGTTCGCGAACGGTTCGCGCCGTGCATCCAACAATTGCGCGCCGGCCATCCCGACGTGCCGATCGTTGTGGTCGACAATGTGATCTACCAGGATGGGTTTTTGGTGACGGACCGCTACGAGCGCTACACCAAAAGCAACGCGGCGCAGCAGGAGGAATTCGCCAAACTGGTCGCCGCCGGCGTACCCAACCTGCACTACGTTCACGCGCGGGAACTGTTCACCGACGAGGTCGAAGCCACCGTCGACGGCACGCACCCGAACGACCTGGGGTTCAAATTGATGGCCGAGGCGCTGATCAAGGCGATCGCGCCGTTCATGCCCGGGGCCGAAGGACCGGCGCGGTAGCGCAAATCTTCAATCGGTTCGCATGGTGGAACGCGGCAGGAAGCGGTGGTGACCGGCCGGCGGAAACGGATGGATTCCTGCCTGACGCCTGGGGAAGTTCCGCGCGGATTGATTTTGTATTTATAGCCACCGCCTCGGTCCGCGCGGGGGGGCCTCACGCCGCTTACCCAGGAGGCCACCTGCGGACTGCGTCCTCCGGCGGCCTCTTGGGCTACACTCATGTCGTGCCTGCCGGCACTCAAAGACAACCGTGAACGATGGCCGGAAGGTTCGACCCATTTCGGCGCTCGCGACACGGCCTTCTCAGCCGGAGCATGCGATGCCGAGTGCGAATCGATTGGGGACTTGCTCTTTTAGCGTTCGCCGAAGGTGTCGTGCGGCGGGGAATAGCTGGGGACTTTCGGCGCCACCGGCACGTAGCCGATGTCGGGCAGGTGTTTCAGGTCGTTGGCGGGGGTGCTCCAGTCGACCAGGGCCTTTTTGTAGGGCGGGTTTTTGGCGTCGATCATCGCCGCTATACGGGTGCGCAGGGCCCAGAGCGCTTCCGGCGAGGCACCCTTGAACTGCGCGGTGCCGGCGTCGGTTTCGCTTGTTTTCACCACGTGACTGGTCAGGTCGATGCTGTCGAGCAACCCGGCCGCCACCTGGCCGCGGGTGCTGCCGGTGCAGTCGCCCAGCAGGGTCAGATATTCGACGTCCTGCTGGCCGCGCGTGAAGGCGTCCAAACGCACCGACGGATCGGCCTCCTGACCGTTGTCGGTGGGGTAGAAGAGGCTGGTCTGCGTTGCCTCCTCCCAGGTCTTGGTAGTGCCGATGGTTTCCCACGGCAGCACGCCCGACGATCCGCGCGACCAACTGGTCAGGCACCAGGCCACCGGCTGAATGTTGGCGTCTTCGATGCGGTTGGCCGAGCCGTATTCGGAAAAATAACTCATGCCCATCTGGTCGAACTCGTTGCGCTTCTGGCGCGCTTTTTCGGCGCTGCCGCCGCCAATGCACTCCCAGTCGATCACGCCCCATTCCATGTTGCGTTCGAACTGGCCATACGAAATGTCGGCGCGGAAAATCATCTTGGCCTTGCCACGCACCGGGTTGACCGCTTCGTGGTAGACCATGCCGTACCAGCGCAGCGCCCAGAAGTCCTGCGTGTTGATCGGTTCGTCGAAGCACCACGGCGCCACCACCTGGCGGGTCTTGTCGCGGTAGTAGGCTTTGTTGTTGAGGAAGAATTCAAAGAAGGTGCTGTCCCAACCTTTTTCGTCGGCGTGTTTGGCGAAGGCCGTGAAGACCTCTTGCAGTTCCTTGCGATAGGACGGGTTGAAAGCTTCGTCGGCCCAGAGCACGCCGCGGTAGTTCGGTTGCAGCTTCACCGGCCAGGTTTCGTTGAAGGGCAGGTACATCATCGGCGTGGGCACGCCGTCGCGGGGCAGGCCTTTGAACAGCGAACCGTCCAGCTCGGGGCCGATGTTCTGGTCGAATTCGGTCCAGTCGAAATTGTGGCCGTCCCATTTCAGCCCGGATTCCTGCGAGCCGCTCCAGTGGTACCACAGTTGATTGATCGCGGTGCGGTGGTAGTGCGCCAGGCGCAGCCACTGGGCGGGAAAGCGGTCGCCGCGGTAGCTGTTCATTTCCGGCACGAAGGACAGGACATCGGGCAGGGTGAAATGCCAGACGGTCAGATCGACGTTCAGCGTCAGTTTCTGGTCGCCGACTTCGACGGTCAGCGTACCTTGGTGAACGCCTGGGTCGGCCTGGTGCGGCACGTAGACTTCGGCGATCAGCGCATGCCATTGCTGGCCGGGCACGCGGACCGGGCCGGCCTTGGAGGGAATCGCAACCGTGCCGTCGCAGGGCACCAGCGGATCGGGCAGAAACTCCTTGCCGGCTTTCACGTAGGTGAATTCGTGCAGCGAGGTCACCAGGTCGGCCTGCGGATTTGGTTTGTCTGCGCCGTCGGCCTTGGCTTCGGGGTTGGCGAAGGCGAATTGGACTTTCACGTTGTCCGCCGTGCCGTGCAGCACGACTTGGAAATCGACGATCTCGTTGCGGCCGGCTTGCAGGCGGATGCGTTTGTCGGCGCCGGAGTACAGGTGGTTGCCGCCGAGGTAGCCTTTCGGCTCGGCCGGAATCATGCGGCCGGAAACGGGATCGATTTTGTCGAGCGCATCGATCACGGCGACCTGCACCGGCCCGGCCGAGGGCAGAGTTTCATTGGGCGGAAAAGCTTTCAGCGGTTCCGGCCCGAACTTCAGTTCGCGCGGCAGCGACGAAAGGATGACGGTGCGCGTGAAGGGCTCGGAAACGTTGCCGGCGCCGTCGATGGCGCGGATCGTCAGTTGCAAGGTTTCGCCGGCGGTGAAGGGCAGGTCCTTGATGTGCATGCGGCAGCGGGAGCCGACCGCGCCGGCGGCGGGGATCAGGTAGCGCGGCATCGGGTGCGTGGCGCCGTCCGGGCCGGCGTAGGTGACGGCAAATTCCGAGACGCCCGCGGCGCCCTGATCGGCGGGCACGATCCAATCGACGAAGGCTTCGCCGGCGGGCAGCACGGCGGTTTCGACCCGACTGTATTTGACCGGGTCGGGCGCCTGGGTGTCGGCGCCGGCGGTCCAGACTTCCATCCACGGCGCGCTGTTGGTCTGCTCGCGGCTGTAGCAGAAGCGGTTGGGGAAGACAAACCATTGGAACTTGCCGCCGGTGTCGGACCACTGGTTGCCGACCTCGTCGTAGGCCAGAAAGCCGTCGTCGGTGCCGGCAATGTTGGCCTTGATGGTGCGCGGATCGACGGCGACGACCTGCCAGCCGTCCTTGTCCGGCGCGGTGCAGTTGGCAAAACCCCAGACGGTGCCGGCGCGGCCGAAGGCGACATCGATCACCGTGCTGCCGGGGAAGGACCAGTCGCGTTTTTTGTATTCGGCCTGCAGCCAGCAGGGCGCGCCGACCACCGGCGTGTAGGCCTCGGCGGCGGAGCCTTCCTGCCAGGTCGCGCCGACGCTGGAGATGCCGACGCGGTGGAACGGATCGTCCGGACTGGCGCAACGCACATGCAGCAGCGCGCCGGTCACGACTTTTCCTTTGAGCTTGGCGATGTCGATCTTGAAAACGAACATCTCCTGCTGGCCTTTGAGTTTCAGCCGGTTGGCCTTCCCGCCGTTGCCGGCGCCGCCGACGTCGGCGTTCGAAAACCAGTCGTCGGCGGTGAAGGAAATGTGCTCGGGATTGCCCTTGGGCGGCCAAGTGGTGACCGGGGCCTGGGTGGGGTCGTCGGGGTAGGCTGGGGAGCCGCTGAGCGGGACGACTTGGTCGGGCCAGTTGTCGCCGTCGGCGGCGTGCAAAAGGCTTGTCGTCAGCAGTGCAAAGCATACCAATTGCACGAGGCGCAGGGCTTGGAATTCAGCCGCCAAAGGCGAAGATGCCCGCTGAAATAAGGCACCGGTGCGCAATTCGCTTGTCCGCATGCAGGGTTCCTTTTTAAACTGCCAAATAGAACCTTAATCTACCATGGAACTGGGGAGTTTGCAGGGAAGTCACCGGATAAGGTAGGGAAAATCGAATTTTTCGAAACCCACGTACAATGGATCGCTGCACCTTTGGAGGGTCCTTCGATGGCTTGCGCGCTCCGTCCCCGATGACCGCCGCACCGCGCCGCCGCGCCGCCGCCGCCGCTGCCGCGGAC
>JBOHNC010000495.1:0-12834 GCA_050730415.1 Planctomycetota bacterium | reverse complement strand
CCTACCTCCCCGCGCCGCAGACCGAGGATGAGGAAAGTTGGATGCCGGTTCGGCGGGTACGGGTGACGCAGGACAGCGCCGTCATTCCCGGCTTGCGCATCGGCGATTTGGTCGAGGACGGCTGCGGGTTTGTGGCCGGCGGGCGACAGGAAATCCACCTGCCTGACGGCCGGGTGTTTGTGGCGACGGTGGATGTGACCCACTGCGGCAACGGCAGCCTGCAGGTCGTCCACGATGGCGTGACCAGCCTGGCGCTGCAGATCTACGACTGCAACATCGAAGACGACGTCTACGCCGTCTTTCGCGGCGAACTGCTGCAATACGATTTCATCTACTTGCGACCGGCGCTGTACCTGCATATTTTCGGCGAACGCCTCTGGAAGGCGGATGGCTCGTATACCCTCTATCCGGACGATGAACCCAGCGACGGCGAAACAGCGTCGATCCGCCGAGAAGCAATCGACCATCTATATCTTTACGACGAAACCGCCAGGGGCTGGCTGGCGATCCAGCAAACCGGTTCGCTCTGGACGCTGCTCGCTTCGCCGCCCCACGATCCCGTCGCTCCCGGTTCCTGCCCTGCGCAACTAACGGTGGGTTGGTCGGCGCCCTGATGGTTCCCCTGCTTTCCGGCGCGTGTTTCCTGCCGGCTTCCTTTTCCCTTGTGATTTAAACAATTCTGGGGCAGGTACGGTTCCGCGCGGGAAAACGTGGGAGGTGCGACATCGTTTTGGGCCGCGCGGGCGGTCGGAACGACCGCGTCCAGGGGTGCGCCTGCGGAGGACCTCCGGCAACCCCTGGCTTTGCTGCGATCGCGCCGTTGGCGCGAAGAGGGGAAAGGTGCGAGGTTCGCTCGCGCTGTTTTTGCATCGGCCATCGGTCGATGCTGCGGGGCTGCAGATAGGCGATAGGAAGAAACTGATCCCCGGAGCCGAATGCACGGTTGGAGCGAAGAGCGGGCGTGCCCGCCCGCGGGCCCGGCGAAGAGGAGCGCGAAACGTGCTTTTCAGGGGAAACGCTCGGACTTGTTGAGCACGGGCTGGACACGGGCTGGTCAGCCCGTGCCACGACGGAAGGCGCGGGGCTCCCAGCTATCGGCGGATGCGGCGCTGTTTGTTTTTCTTTTCTTTGGCGCGGCGCTGTTCGATTTTGCGGCGGTCGATGCTGGTCACGATCGTGGGCCGGGCGGCCTGATGACCGGCCGGGCCCTGGACGCCGGGGACCATCGAATCCACCATGTTCTGGGCTTTGAAGGCGTTGGACAGGCCGCGCTTGATGGTGTCGAACTGCTTGAGCAGCCCCACGACCATTTCGGGTTTGGCGCCGGAGCCTTTGGCGATGCGGTTGATGCGGGATTTATTTTTGTCGAGCAGATGCGGGTTGCGGCGTTCGGCGGGGGTCATCGACAGGATGATGGCTTCGACGCGTTTCATCTGCTTGTCGGAAATGTTCAGGCCGCGCAACTGACTGAAGCCGGGAATCATGCCGATCAGGTCTTTCAGCCCGCCCATTTTCTTGAGCGTTTTCAACTGCGCGAGGAAGTCGTCGAGCGAAAGGGTCTGGTTGAGCATCCGTTCCTGGAAGCGGGCGGCGTCTTTTTCGTCCATCACCTCTTCGGCTTTTTTGACGAGCGACACGATGTCGCCCATGCCGAGAATGCGGGTGGCCATGCCTTCGGGGTTGAAATCTTCGAGTTTGTCGAGGCGTTCGCCGACGCCAACGTATTTGATCGGCGCGCCGGCCATCGAACGGAGCGAGAGCGCGACGCCGCCGCGGGCGTCGGAGTCCATTTTCGTGAGGATGAAGCCGGTCACGTTCAGCCGTTCGACGAAGGTCTTGGCGGAGTTGACCGCGTCCTGGCCGGCCATGGAGTCGACGACCAGGAAGATTTCGTTGGGATTGACGGCCTGTTTGACCTGATCCAGTTCGGACATCAGGGCTTCGTCGATGGCGAGGCGGCCGGCGGTGTCGAGGATGACGACGTCGCGGCCGGTGCGTTTGGCTTCGGCCACCGAGGCTTGGCAGACGGCGAGGGGGGATTGTTCGGGCAGGTGCAGGACCGGGACCTGGACCTGTTCGCCGAGGACCTTCAACTGTTCGGGCGCGGCGGGGCGTTGCAGGTCGGCGGCGACCAGGAGCGGCCGGCGACCTTGGGAACGGAGCAGGCGGGCGAGTTTGCCGCAGGTGGTGGTTTTGCCGGAGCCTTGCAAGCCGGCCATCATGATGACGGTTGGGCCGGTGGGGTTCCACTTGATGGAGGTGTCGCCGGTGCCGAGGAGGCGGAGGATTTCGTCGTGAACGATTTTCACGATCTGATCGGCGGGTCGGACGGCCTTGATGACCTCCTGGCCGACCGATTTTTCCTTCACGTTCTGGATGAATTCGCGGACGATCGGGAGGGCGACGTCGGCTTCGAGGAGGGCGGTGCGGACTTCCTGGAGACCGGTGGAAATATTGTCTTCGGTGAGCTGCTTGCCGCGCCACTGGATGCCGTTGAAGAAGCCGGTCAGGGAATTGGTCAGGGACTCGAACATACCGCCACACTCACGCTGGGCCGCGCCCCGGTCGCGGTCGATTTTGCAGTACGCTCCGGCCGGAGCGTCAAAAATGTGCTGCACATGTGAGCCTGAATCGCGAAAATGGAGTCGCAGGCACACAGGGGCCTCCAGTATAATCCGACTCCAGCAATGTGCAGGTTCAATGGCGCCGATTGGGCTTGTTTTCCGACCGGCCGGCGCGAGCCGTTCTGTGGGCGCGCATTGTATTGTTTGGAGGCTGGCCTTTCGCAGGTTCGGACGCGGTTCGACTGTGGGCCTGTGGTGCACGCTTGGACGCATTCTCCGTTTCCGGGGGATTGGATTTGGCGGCCGACAACATCCGGCTAGAGACTCAACAGGTGGTGGCCACCGCCCTGGCGCAGCGGATGATTTCGCAGCCCCAGGCCGAGGTCGTCCTGGCGCAGGCAGCCAACTACGAGCGCCGCGGGGGGGCGCCTGTCGGGGTGCTCGATTTGATGCTCTCGCTGAACCTGATCACGGCGGTGCAGGCGGCGACGCTCAAGAAGCTGCATGAATCGGCCGCGCCGCCGCAGACTTTTTCAATCGGCAAGTACTTGCTGACGAACCGGCTGGGCGCGGGGGCGATGGGCACGGTGTATCTGGCCGTCGACCAGATGCTGCAGCGCAAGGTGGCGCTGAAGGTGCTGTCGCCGCAACTGGCGGCGCTGCCCGAATTCGTGGCGCGGTTCAAGCGCGAGGCGCGGACTACGGCGCAACTGAGCCACCGCAATATCGTGCATGTTCATGAAGTGGATGAAATCGACGGCTACCTGTTTTATGTGATGGAGTACCTTGAGGGCCAGGGGCTGGACGACCTGGTCAAAAAGCGAGGCCGGCTGCCGCCGGAGGAAGCTATCGCCTACGTGATCCAGGCGGCGCGCGGGTTGGAGGCGGCGCATCGCGCGAAGATCATTCACCGCGACGTGAAGCCGGCGAATTTGTTTCTGACCAGCGACGGGACGATCAAACTGGTGGACCTGGGTCTGTCGAAGGACACCAGCAACGACGCGAAGGCGTCGGATCAGAGCATGGCGGGGATGGCGATCGGCACGCCGCACTACATCGCGCCGGAGCAGGCGCGCGGGGTGGTCGGCATCGACGGCCGGGCCGATATCTACGGCTTGGGCTGCACGCTGTACACGCTGCTGACCGGCGGCACGCCCTACACCGGGCCGAACCCGTTGGCGATCATGAACAAGCAGATCAACGAACCGCCGCCGGATCCGCGCACGGTGGTGCCGAGTCTGCCGGCGGCCTACGCCGCGCTGATCGAATTGATGATGGCGAAGAATCCCAATGACCGCTATCAGAACAGCAGCGAGCTGATCGCCGATTTGGAACGGGTGCAGGCGGGCAAGGCGCCGATGGGGGCATCGGCGGATGTGGCGGCGGACAGCGGGGGGGATATTCCCGCGCTGCGTCGGCGGCCGGTGACCGGCAAGCGGGGGTCCAGCGGTCCGGTGACGTCGGTGGGGCGTCCGCGGCAGGGTTCGTCGCTGGCGTTGGATCTGTCGCGCGGCGGTGAATCCAGCGGGCTGCGGCGCGCGAGTGCGGTGGTGGCGCGCCGCGTGACGGCGCAATACGACCGGATCGGCACGCGGGCAGCGCCCAGCGTCGACGGGGAACCGTGGTGGCGCCGCTACGCGTGGTATTTGGGCGTCGGCGGGGGCGTGCTGGTGGTGATCGTGGTGATCGCGCTGGTGGCGGCGTTCTCGGGCGGGAAGCCGGTGCATTCGTCCGCGTCGGACGCGACGGCGGACGGTTCGGGGCCGGGCAGGCAGGTGGGGGCCGTTGCGCCGCCGTCGAAAACGCCGCAGCATGCGCCGCCGGTGCAGACGCCGCCGCCGAAAACGCCGACGCACGATCCGGGCGAACCGCTCTCGCCCTACGAGGAATATCGGCTGCACCATCCGGCCGGTTCGGCCAGCACGCCAGCGGGCAGCCCGGCGACTTCACCGGCGCCAAGCCCTTCGCCGGGGGATGGCGCGACGCCGTCGCCGGAAGCGCGGGTGTTCGGGGACAAGCCGAGGTCCTACGAGCCGCCGCCGAAGGGGTTTCGGCCGCTCATTTTTTTCGACGGCCAGTCGGTGGAGGTGAAGGATCTGGGCGCCTGGTATCGCGTCGATCCGCGCGTCGAAGGCAACCTGCATTTTTTGCGCTACAGCGGGCATGGGGTGGCCGGCCTCCAGGATCTGCAGTGGCCGTATTTCCAGTGGACACAGGATCGCGGATTCACCGGCCGGCTGCTGGTGCGGGTGTGGATGCGGCGCAGCGCGGACGTCAAGTTGCCGGTGAAGTTCAATTTCTACGACAAGGACACGGGCCGAATTCTGTCGCTGGATCTCAATGCCGGCACCACCGCGCCCGGCGATTGGGGCATGATGACCGGCCTGGTGACGAAGGACTGCCCGAACACCAACCAGTTCGAACTGCGCTCCGGCTATCCCGGCACCCAGGGCGAGACCCTCGACATTGGGTGGATGGAAATCGATCAGGCGGTGAATGGCGGGGAATCCGACGCGCCGGCGACGCACGATTCGCCGACGGCTCCGGACCGTTCGACTGCGCCCGCCGATTCCGCCGGTCCCGATCGTTCCGCCACGACCGATGCCAACCTGCCCACGCCGGACACGCACACGCCGAGCGCGAGCGCCTTGGTTCATCTGGACGGGCGGCTGATGGCAGAGAACGGGGCGGTGTGGCGGCGGATGGCGCCGCAGCGGGAAGGCAAGACGGCCTTCGTGCGCTGGGTCTTCGCGGGGCATGTGATCGGTCCGGGCGAGATCGAGTCGCCGCTGCTGCAAATGAGCAACGGGTTTTCCTGGCACGCGCCGCAAACGCTATTGGTGCATCTGCGCATCCGGGGGATCGGCGTGCCGCGCTTCAACCTGGGCGTCAAACTATTCTACGTGAATCCGAACGGCACGAGCCTTGAGTCCGGCGCGAAACTCCAGTTCACCACCGATGAGTGGGGCGACTGGGTCGATCGCACCGTCGCGATCGAGGTGGTTGGGGATGGCACCTTCAAGGAGCTGGAACTGCGGCCGTTCGACACGGATGTGAAGGCCGGCTCCATCGATATTGACTGGCTTGAGATCACCTCCAAGGGGGGTTGAACGGCGGGATAGCGCCGGGATGCGCGCGGGGCGTGCAAGAAAGAGAAAATTCAAAGAAAGAGTAAATCCAAGAAGCCGGGCTGGAGCCCGGCGCTCCCAGAGGGGCGCGGGTGCGAAAAAAAACCGGGCGAACCAAGAGGGTTCGCCCGGCCTGCGAAACATGAGGAGGCATGTTTCGGCAGCAGGTTTGTCGGGCGCGGCGCCCGCGGGGTGCGGCGTTAGCCGGTCACTTTGAGGTCGACGGTTTTGTGCGCGGTGAAGGTGCCGTCGGAATTGCTGACCGTCGCGTGCCATTCGGCATGAATGGTGGCCGACTGCGAGACTACGCCGGCGACGGCGGCCTCGTCGTAGGTCCCGCTGCTGGCGAAGGCGGAACTGATCGTGGTCGTGTCGACCGGCGTGGTGACCGTCAGCGAGGGGATGGTCTGGTTGGCGTCGGCTTCGAAGTGGATGGTGTAGTTGCTGGCGTCGGTGCGCGCCACGCTGATGGCGAGGCTCCAGCCTTCGTTGGCGCCGGAGGCCAGGGTGGCGGAGTACCCGGCCGTCGGGGCGTAGACGAGATCGGTGGCCGCCGAGAGGCTGACGCTGTAGTTGACGTCGGCGTAGGTCGCGCCGTCGGTGGAGACGCTGCCCGTGGCGGTATAGCTGACCGTGCCGGTCAGATTCGGGCAGTCGGCGGTGGGGAAGGTGACCGAGCCGGTAGTGGAGCTCTGGTAGTTCAACGGCGTGGTGTGGTTGGCGCGAGCGGCGGCGTCGATGGCCTTGCTGACGCCTTCGATGACGTTGTTCCAGCCGTCCCAGGCGCGCTGACCGTTGGAGAACATGTCATCGACGTGAATGTAGGCGCCGAGCCAGAAGCGGTCGAGGAGATCGACGAAGCAGCCGGGATGGCGCGCGGCGAAAGCGACCTCCGAGTAGTTGGTGCTCACCACCTTCCCATCGACGATCACCGTGGCCACGAACACATCGCCGGCGGGCGTGGCGGGAAAGTTGTCCACGTTCAGGGTGACTTTCACGGTGTGGCCGCCGCTGAAATCGGCCTCCCACCAGCCGACCACCGAATTTTCGATTTCGGTGTTGCTGGAGCGGATCGATTTGGCGGTGACATCGCAACTGACCGTCGGGCTGACTGTGCCGCCCGGCCCGGTCACTGTCAGCGCCACGTTGCTGAGAACCTTGTGGGCGGTGATGGTGTGGGTGTAAATGCCCGCGATGTCGGCCCAGACGGCGTTGAGGGTGTGGGTGGCATGGGAGCCGGCGGCGAGGGTCGAGGAGTAGCCGCCGCGGCTGTAGACGACGTTGGTGGCGGCGGTTTCGTCCACGCTGTAGTTGACGGAGCCGTTGAGGCTGCCGGTGCCGTTGTCGGTGAAGTTGCCGGTCACCGAGCCGGTGGCGGCGACATTCACCTTGCCGGTGTGGTACGGGTATAGGTCGTGGCCGCTGCCGTCGGTTTTGTCGAGGTCGACGGTGGCGGTGAGGTTGGCGTCCTGGGCGACGTTGAGTTCAATCGAGCTGGCCGTCGCCTTTGGGCCGCCAGCGGCGGAATCGGCGGCGACGCCGGTGGAACTATCGGCGCCGGAATTGACCGAGTCGCTGCTGGCATCGATTTCGCCGCTCATGGTGTTAAACGCCGCCATGGCCGGCGCCACTTGTGTTTCCGCGGGCAGCGAAGCGCTGCCGTTGGTGGTGCCACCGCACCCGCAGGCGAAGCCGCCCAGCGCCAGTGCGACGAGCACCAGCATTCCTTGCTTCCAGCGATTCACGGACCCTGACTGCCTCATGGCTGTTTCTCCCCATCTATGACCCGGCGGCACCCTTCCTATGCCCCGCGCCGGCCGTCGTTTGGCGTGTGGCGTTTTTCCACAGCCAAACGTGTTCTGAAGCCCCTGGATTCAACTTTCGTACCAGTCGAAATAATTTTGATGCGCCGATCGATTCGGGGCAAAAACCGCGCGGAGCTCGCTGGTTCGATGCAATTCGGGTCGGAATATTTCGGGCGGTCGATTTTTTCGGTGTTGGAATTTCTGCACCTGTGGGATTTTTCCACCCGCGCTTGAGCGGCGGCAATTCGCGCGTGGGGAATCGGCCGCGCGGGGCGCGGAGTGCACAATGTAGTTGCCGACGGCGCAAACATATAGAGAATAGGAACGGCCGGCGGGCGATTTGCCCTCCGCTCCGGTGGGCCTGAACTCGATGAGCAATCCCGATCCCCGTCCGAAAACGGCGGAATACCTGCTGACCGCTTTTGACCAGGAGCTGGCGCGACAGGCCATTCGCAACAAGGTACTGACGCCCGGGAATTACAAGCTCGGCGCCGAAGAACTGACGCGGCAGCGTCGCAACGGCAAACAAATCGATCTCGCCAGCATTCTGGTCAGCCTCGGTTTTTGCGACCGGCAGGAACTGCTGAAGATTCACCAGTCGCTGAAGGGTCGCACCGGGGATTTTCCGGGGATCTCGGGGTACCGAATCCATCGCAAACTCGGGGAAGGCGCGATGGGCTCGGTTTTCCTGGCCGAACAAATCGCCAGCGGTCAGAATATTGCGCTCAAGGTGCTTTCGCCCGAACTGATCGGCGACCGGGAATACTACGAACGGTTCATGCGGGAGGTCGAGGCGCTGAAGGCGCTGCACCATCCGAATATCGTCGCGGGCATCGATGCGGGGAGTTCCGGCGGGCACACCTACTACGCCATGGAGTACGTGAACGGGCCGAGCCTCCAAAAGTGGATCGAGGTCCGCAAGAAATTGCCGATCGATTATGTGCTGAAAATTTGCCTGCAGGTCAGCCGGGGGCTGGCGCACGCGCGCCACACCGACATCATCCATCGCGACATCAAGCCGGAAAATATTCTGATCAAGGTGCCGGTCGATCAGCAGGGCATCGCGGTGCCGCCGGGCGGGGATGAGGATGTGTTCAAGATCACCGACCTGGGGCTGGTCAAGCGGACGGGGGCATCGGCCGATGCCAGCCTGACGCAGGCCGGGTTTGCGGTGGGCACGCCGCACTATATGTCGCCGGAGCAGGCGCGCGGCGAGGAGGTGGATTTCCGCACCGATATTTATGGGCTGGGCTGTTCGGCCTACCATGCCATCGCAGGCCGGCCGCCGTTCAACGACGAAAGCCCGGTGCGGGTGATGGCGCAGCAGGTGAACACCGAGGCGCCGGACATCCGGCAGTTCACGCCGGAGGTTCCGTCAGACGTGGTGGCGATTCTGCGGAAGATGCTGGCGAAAGATCGCAAGGATCGCTACCTGTCGTACAAATCGCTGGTGGACGATCTGACGGCGGTCATGGAAAAAAAAGCGCCGCCGAATATTGTCCGCACGGCGCGTCAGAAGCCGCTGAAGGGCAAAACGCCGAAAGTGGCGGTGGATGGGGTCTCCGGTCGCAGCCGCCGGTTGCAGCGGGCGAAAAAAGGCGGCGTGGTCGGTCCGCTGATCGGGCTGGCGGCGGTGTTGGCGGTGCTGGGGGGGGTGGTGTTCGCCGCGTGGAAGATGGGGCTGATCGAAAAACTGCTGCACAAATAAAAAGACCCGCGAAACAGCGGGCGCTGCATCGCGGGTCTCTCGGAGTGGCCGTCGGCCGGGGGCATGCAGACATGCGGGCCTGCGAGCGGCCGGCGGGCACCGTCAGGCTGCTAGAAATCCAGCGCCTGATTGCCGGCGTTGTCCTGCGGCGCCATCCCTTCGTAGGGTTTGACCACCAGGAACAGCGGCGCGACGGATTTGCCGTCATTGCGCAGGACTTTCATCAGCAGGCTTTGTTTTTTCGCCTGCCGGGTGGCGGTCAGGATGCGTTTGGCGTCGTCGAGCGAGGTGACCGGTTGGCGGTCGATGGCCTGGATCAGGTCACCCGCCTGCAAGCCGGCGAGATAGGCCGGCGAGCCGGGGATGACATCGCGGACCAGAACGCCGGCTTTGCCGCCGAAGCCCAACTGGTCGGCCAGGCGGTCGCTCATTTCGCCCAGCTTGACGCCGATGTCGCCGGGTTTGTTCACCGACGGCGTGGTCTGCTGGTTTTCCTGCAGGTCGTTCATGCCGTTCTGGTCGTCGGGTTTGGCGCCATTGGCGAGCACGCTGGAAGGCTGCTTGCCGATGTTCACCGACAGGGTTTTGGCGGCGTTGTCGCGCCAGACGGTCATCGGCACGGCCTGGCCTGCGGGCAGCGAGGCGATCAGGACGCGCAGGGTGTTGATGTCGGGGATGTCGGTGCCATTGACGCTGAGGATCACGTCACCGGCCTTGATGCCGGCGTCGCCGGCCGGGGTATTTTTTTCGACCTTGCTGACCAGCGCGCCGCCCACTTTCTGCAGGCCGAAGGCGGTGGCGAGATCGGGGGTGACTTCCTGGATTTCGACGCCCAGCCAGCCGCGTTGAACCACGCCGTGGGCGATCAATTGATTGGCCACTTCCTTGGCCATGTTGGAGGGAATGGCGAAGCCGAGGCCGACGTTGCCGCCGCCCGGGGCGATGATCCAGGTGTTGATGCCGATGACCTGGCCGTCGAGGTTGACCAGCGGCCCGCCCGAGTTGCCGCTGTTGATGGCGGCGTCGGTCTGAATGTACTGCTGGTAGTCGCTGAGGCCCTGGAAGTTGCTGCGGCCGATGCCGCTGACGATGCCGGCGGTGACGGTGTGGTCGAGGCCGAAAGGATTGCCGAGGGCGAGGACCCAGTCGCCGACCTGCATGGTGTTGGAGTCGCCGAGTTGGGCGGCATGCAGGTGCTGGCCTTGAATCTGGAGGACGGCGAGGTCGGTGTGGGGGTCGGTGCCGATCAGCTTGGCGGTGAAGACGCGTTTGTCCATCAGCCGCACCTTAATCATGTCCGAGCCTTTGACGACGTGGTAGTTGGTGAGGATGTGGCCGTCATTGTCGAAGATGACGCCGGAGCCGGCGGCGTAGGGCTGCTGCACGGAGTAGCGCTTGGCGTTGGGATTTTGCTGGGGCATCATCTGGAAGAAGTGCTGGCGGAATTGCGGCGGCAGCATGGGGTTGTCGAAGAAACCCTGGAAGGGGTCGGGATTGGATTCCTGGGGCGACTGCATCTGGCCGTTGACCATGATCTGGCGTTTGGAAACTTCGATGTAGACCACGGCCGGACTGACCTGTCGGGCGATCGCCGAGAAGGCGGTGCTCAGGCCGCGCGCGACGCCAATCTGGGCTTTTTCGTCGGCGCTGAGCGGCGCGGGGGGGTCGGTCTCGATGGCCGGCGCGGCGCTCATGGCGGCCTTGGCCGGCGGTGCGCCGGTGGGGGTGTTCTCGGCCGAGTGACAGCCGTACAGGGTAAATAGCATGCAAGTCGCGACCAGCGCGAAACGGTGGGGTAAACGTCGAATCATCGGTGCATCCTCCGAGGCTCCGGCAACGCGCAGACGGCGTGCGGACCGCCTGACGCAGTCCGTGCGTCGCGGTAGAAGACCGGACCGCTGCGGCTGCAGGTCGCAGCGGTTTGTATCCGGCTCTCCGCGCGTCGCGTGTGAGCCAACTCCGAAACGAAACGGCCGCTCAATCCGCTGTCACGATCGGGGCGGGTGCGGCCAAAGCCTTCGAGCGAAGGCGTTTAATATGTATACGCATGAACCAATGGCGATCTTCACGGCGGCGAAAAATTCTCTGGGCCGCGCGGATCGGCGGCGCAGGGGAACGCAGAAGAAACAGGCAAAAAAATCGGAGGCCAGGCGGCCTCCGATTCCGGTTGTTCCTGCCAGCGAAGGGCGGTCAGGTGGGTTCCTCGGTTTTGACGGGGATTTTTTTCACGTGGGGCTGGGCTTCCGGTTTTTTCGGCAGGGTGACGTGGAGCACGCCCTTTTTGAAAACCGCGGCGGCCTGGTCGGCGAGGACCTCCGTGGGGAGCGGGATTTCGCGCCGGAAGCTGCCGTAGCTGCGCTCCAGGCGGTAGTAGCCGTTTTCTTTCTTCTCTTCTTTCTCCGCCTTTTTTTCGCCGCTCAGGGTGAGCACATCCTGTTCGATGGCGAGGTGGATGTCGTTTTCCTCGAGGCCGGGGAGTTCGGCGGTGATTTCAATCGCTGTGTCGTTTTCGGTCACGTTGACCGCGGGGTAGAAGCCGCTGTTCGGGAGCGCGGCGAAGGGTTCGAGTTCGAAGCCGGTGAAGAAGTCTTCGAACATCCGGTTCATGTTGCGCTGCAAGGCGAGAATCGGGAATTCCTCATCCCGCGTTGCCGGCAGATTATTTTTCGCGCCGGTCCAATGCCAGGGCACGAGCTTGTTCAGTTTCATGTTCGATCCTCCTGTTCTGGGTTCGATGGGGGCCGCAGCCCAACGGGTCGTCGTAGCGCCGACCGGACGGACGGCGTGATGAGCGCCCGTGACGGGCTGCGGGGGGCCTCGGCGCGCACCGCGCGCGCCGAGCCGGTTGTCCGTCGCGTCGCCGGATTATTCGGCGGTGACGGCGATGCGTTTGGCCTGTGCGGGTGCCGCTTTGGGCAGCGTCAGGCGCAGGACGCCGTTCACCATCGAGGCCGAAATGCGATCGCGGTCGATCGCGTCGGAAATCCGGAAGGTGCGCTCGTAGTCGCCGAGCGCGAATTCTTCGTAGGCCAGTTTGTATTCGGGCGGGGCTTCCCAGGCGGCGCGGCCGCGGATGGTCAACTGGTCTTTTTCGAGCAGGACCTCGACGGCGTCGGCTTCGACCCCGGGCATGTCGGCGACCACGAGGACGGCTTGGGGGGTTTCGAAAATGTCGGCGCGTGGCGCGATCAGTTCCCGCATGTCGCGCGATTCTTCGATGACGCCCGTGGCGCCGGTCGGCGCCGCGTCGTTTTTTTCCTGGACGCTCATGGCAGTTCCTCCTGAAGCTGGTTTCCATCGATCCAAAGGCCGCCGCGGCGAAACTTACGCCGCGGTCTCCACCGGAATGCGGCGCGGCTTGTCGTTTTCCGCGCGGGGCAGTTCGATCCAAAGCAGGCCGTGTTTGAGGCGGGCTCGCACCGCGTCGGCCTGCACCGGGAAGGGCAGGGCAACGGTGCGTTCGAAGCGGGGCGCGGGACGTTCGTGGGCGAGGGCGGCGGCGTCGGCGGGTTCGGCCGCGGTGGTTGGCGTGGGCGCGTCGCCGCTGGGTGCCGGCGCCTGCGCCTGATTCGGCGCCGGGTTTGCTCCGGTGGGCGCGGCGGGCGCGGTTTCGCTGCGCAGGGTGAGGG
>JBOHNC010000494.1:0-6503 GCA_050730415.1 Planctomycetota bacterium | reverse complement strand
AGCCAGCGGTACAGGCTCGCCAGTTCGCTGCGCCACCACGCCAGCGCGCGGCACGCTTCCGCCGGCGATTCGGATTCATCGCCCAAGTCATCGGCCCAGCGGCAGAACGCGTAAATCGCGTACATGTGCCGCCTGAGCGGCCGCGGAATCAGCAGCGACCCGACCGAAAAATTTTCGTAGTGCGTCCGCGCCAGCCGTTCGCAGTAAGCCTGCGCGGCCGCCGCCCGGCTCGCGGCAGAAGCCCCGGCGGCGGCGTCGTGACAGTAGGCGTCCAATAACGGCGCAGGCATGGAGTCCTCATGCGGCCCGGCCGGGAATGCGCGGCCAAGCCCTGACTAAAATCTCGTCCATGCCCTGAATTATATTCAGAAATCCCGGCGCGCGAAAGTCTCTCGCCTCCGCCGCCGCCGAGCCGCCAAGACGCTGTAGCCGTCACGCTCGGCTAAGCGCGCGAACGCTGTCGTGTTTTCGCGTGCACACATCGGCGCTGTCCGAAGCAACTTGGCGAACTTGGCGCCTTTGCGCGAGAAATTCTTAGGCCGGCGCCAGCCCCTGCAACCCGCCCAAGTGATCGTCTTTCGGGTGCTTCCGTTCGTTCAGTTTGGCAATATCTTCCTTCGCCGACCGCGGCATGAATTCCTCGGTCACGTCGTGAACCGCGGGGCGACTGAGCTTCCCCGTCTCCACCAGTTCCTTGATTTCCTTGAAGGTCAGGCTTTCGTATTCCATCAGCGCCCGCGCCACATGGTGCACGTGCTCGGCGTTCTTCACCATCAGTTCCGTCGCCGCTTGGTACATCTCGTCGCAGACCTTGCGCACTTCGTTGTCAATCATCTCGTTGGTCTTGTCCGACACCATCTTCGTCCGCCCGATGTCGCGCCCGAGGAACGTATCCTCCTCGTCCGATTCATACGAAATCGGCCCCAGCTTCTCCGACATCCCGAACTCCGTCACCATCTTGCGGATGATGTGCGTGGCCTGGTCGATGTCGCCCTTCGCTCCGGTCGAAATGTCGCCCGTGAACAGCTCCTCCGCGATCCGCCCCGCATACAGCACCTGCAATTGCGCCTTGAGCTGCGTCTTCGAATAGCTGTACATGTCGCGGTCGGGCAGTATCTGCGTCATGCCCATCGCCGGCCCGCGCGGAATGATCGTCACCTTGTGCGGCTTGGTGCTGTCCGGGTGCAGGTAGCTCACCAGCGCGTGCCCGGTTTCGTGGTAGGCCGTGTTCCACAGTTCTTTCTTGTCGATCATCCGCCGGCGCTTTTCCACGCCCATCATGACCTTGTCGCGCGCGTCGTCCAAGTCCTCCATCGTGATCGCCGGATGGTCGTTCTTCACCGCGATCAGCGCCGCTTCGTTGATCATGTTTTCCAGCTTCGCGCCCGAAAATCCCGGCGTCCCGCGCGCCAGCGCGTTCAGCGATACATCCGGCGCCAGCCGCACCTTGCTCGCGTGCACCTTCAGAATCTCTTCCCGCCCGCGCACGTCCGGCAGTTCCACATACACGTGCCGGTCAAACCGCCCCGGCCGCAGCAAGGCCGGATCGAGCACGTCCGGCCGGTTGGTCGCCGCCATCACGATGATTTTTTCGTCGCTCTCGAAGCCGTCCATCTCGACCAGAATCGCATTCAGCGTCTGTTCCCGTTCGTCGTGGCCGCCGCCCAGCCCCGTGCCGCGCCGCCGCCCGACCGCGTCGATTTCATCCAGGAAAATGATGCACGGCGAATGCTCCCGCGCCTGCTCAAACAGGTCGCGCACCCGGCTCGCCCCGACCCCCACGAACATTTCCACGAAGTCCGACCCGGAAATCGAGAAAAACGGCACATCCGCCTCGCCCGCGATCGCCTTCGCCAGCAGCGTCTTACCCGTGCCCGGCGGCCCGATCAGCAACACGCCGCGCGGAATTCGCGCCCCCAGCCGCTGGAACTTCTTCGGGTTCTTCAAAAACCCAACCAGTTCCTCCACTTCGTATTTCGCTTCTTCAATCCCGGCCACATCCTTGAAGGTCTTCTTCGTCTTATCCTTGGAAATCAGCGAGTGCCGGCTTTTGCCAAAACTCAGCACCCCGCCCGGACCGCCCGCCCCCCGCATCATGCTGCGGAACAGCAGCCAGATCAGCAGGAACGGCAGAATCCCGATCAACAGGAACGGCAAAAAGCCCTCGTACCATTCGGCCTTTTCAATCGTAATTTTCAGCC
Source organism: Planctomycetota bacterium (assembly GCA_050730415.1). Taxonomy (GTDB): domain Bacteria; phylum Planctomycetota; class SZUA-567; order H5-PLA8; family JBOHNC01; genus JBOHNC01. The sequence goes on along the minus strand of JBOHNC010000494.1, from coordinate 4,302 downwards.
CGTTCGTCGGCGTGCTCGCCCCCGGCGTCACCGCCTGGCTCAAGTCCCACAATTGCTTGAAAATCGGCCCCTGCGTGAAACTCGCGCCGCCATTGGCCGTGAACTCACGAGGGTTCTTGATTCCCGGTTTCGAAATCGCCGCGTTTCCGTAGGTCCCGGTGATCGACCCGTCGGTCGCAATGCTGATGGTCGAAATGTCCCCGGCCTTGGCGTCGGCCACCAATTCGTTCAAATCCTTGTAGTCATACGCCTGCTGGCCAAAATGCCCCACCGATGACCGAAACAGGAGCACCAGCAGCAGCACCACCACCACCAGCAAAATAATGCTGCTGGTGTTGAACTGCAATGGCCCGCCCTTGGGCGCTTCCTTGTCGTTCCGACTGCGCTTGGACATGCACTCAAAACCTCGGCTGATCCCGCTTGTTGCTGCCGCCGTCCGCTGTCGCTGCCGATTTTTCCGCGCAACAGCATTGCCCGACCACGGCCGGGCCTGGAGAGACGGTACCCATCCACTCTTGTATGATACGCGAAAACCACCCTTCGTGCATTCTTTCCGCCAAATCTGGCGCTGCCACGATTCGCGTCTCACATTGGTTAACCCGCGCCTGCCCCAACCGATTCATTGCGCCTTCAAAAATCCGCCGCCCCCCCACGTCGCCCGCCGCCACCGCACCGCTTTGCGATAGGATGGTACTGGCGCGCCGGTCCCGGCGCGCCGTCCTCGCACGGAGCCTCCCCATGAATGTTCTCTGGATTCTGTCCGACCAGCACAATCCCCGCTTCACCGGCTGCTACGGCCACCCCTTCGCCCAAACCCCCCACATCGACGCCCTCGCCGCCAGCGGCCTGCGCTTCGAACAGGCCTGGTGCCCCAGCCCCCTGTGCGTCCCCTGCCGCGCCAGCCTCTTCACCGGACGCTACGTCTTCGAACACGGCTGCTGGGACAACTGCATCGCCTGGGACGGTCGCCTCCCCGGCTGGCCCGCCCACCTGGCCGACCACGGCGTCCACCTGACCACCATCGGCAAACTCGATTTCGCCCCCGGCCAGCACCGCATCGCCGAACCCATCCTGCCCGCCTACCGCACCAGCCGCGACATCCACAGCCTCTTCCGCGCCGACACCACCCTCCCGCCGCGCTGGCAGGAAGCCGACCACCTGGCCCAAGCCGGCCCCCGCGACGGCCTCACGCTGGAAAAAACCGGCGGCTGGCAGATCGCCGAACGCGCCTGCCGCTGGCTGGCCGCCGATCGCCCCGCTGACCGGCCCTGGATTCTCAACGTCAACTTCCTCGAACCCCATCCCCCCTGGCCCTGTCCGCCTGACCTTTGGGAAAAGTGGCAAAATCGCGTGCAGTTAAAGGACCTCCCGCCGCTGTACTTCGAACCGCCCGAAAATCTCCACCCCTTCCACCGCAACTATGCCCATCATTCCACCGGGCTGTACACCGCCCCCGAAGAGGTCCTGCGCGGCTACATCGCCTATCTGGTCCACTGCGAAATCGTCGACACGCTGGTCGGTCGCGTCCTCTCTCAACTCGCCGCGCTGAACCTGCTCGAAGACACCCTGGTCATCTACAGCTCCGACCACGGCGAAAACTGCCGCGCCCACGGCCAGTGGGGCAAAATGAATATGTACGAAGAAGCCCTCCGCGTCCCGCTCATCCTCGCCGGTCCGCCCGTCCCGCCCGCCGCCCGCGGCACCGTGATCGCCGCCCCGGTCGAGTTGCTCGATGTCCTGCCCACCGCCTGCGCTGCCGCCGGAGCGCCCCTGCCCGCCGATCTGCGCGGCGTCTCGCTCCTGCCGCTGCTGCAAAACCCCGCCGCGCCGCCCCCGCACGAATACGTTTTCTCCGAATACCACGCCAACGGCGCGCCGGCCGGCGCATTCGCCGTCAGCGACGGCCGCTGGAAATATGTCGAATGCGTCGGCGCCCGCGGCATGCTCTTCGATCTCGCCGCCGACCGTGACGAACTCCACGATCTGCTGGCCGCACCGCCGGCCGCCCGGCCGGCCGCCCAGGAATTCCAAACCGTCGTCGCCCGGTTGCGCGGCTGGCTGTGCCGCCTGCTTTCGCCCGTCGCCGTCGATCTGCGCGCCAAGCAGGACCAAGCCCATCTGCGCCGCGCAATGGAACGCGACGGCACCCTGGCCGATGAAATCTTCAATCGCGGCTACGAACGCCGCGCCGACACCCTGGTCCCCCGCGCGAATCGCCCAGCCGCTCAGCGCGCCCAGCCGTCGTAGCCGTCACCCCCGGCCCAGCGCGCCAATTCCCTCCCGTCCCCCCGCGCAAATCCAATTTTCCGGTCCGAAGCAACTTTGCGAACTTCGCGTCTTTGCGTGAGACAATCTTAATATTTGCCGCTCGCCAAGCCGCCAAGCCGCCAAGCCGCCCAGCCGCTCAGCGCGCCCAGCCGTCGTAGCCGTCACCCCGCTCCACCGCGCGGAACCGCACCTGCCGCCACGCTTGCAGGTGCTTTTTGGTCTTTGTTTAGCATCGCTTTTTTCCGCCGTTCAGCTATCGTGTAGCCGTCCCCCACGGAGAGCCCATCATGACCTCCGCTCCGACCGCCACCGCCGCCACCGTCTCCGCCGCCACCCCCGTCGTCGGCTCCGTCCCCGTTCCCGCCGCCGTCATCGCCGCCGCCGCGCAGCGCTTGGAATTCCTCCGCGCGCAAATGCCCAAAGCCCCGCCCCTCCCGCTGCCTTCCGGCCCCGACTGTCGCCACGTGCCGGTCGCCACCGCCGCCGAACTCGCCGCCGCCATCCGCGACGCCCAGCCCGGCGACGTCATCCTGCTCGCCGACGGCGTCTATGCCATGCCCCGCGGCGTCACCGTCCTCGTCGACCGCGTCCAGATTCGCGGCGCCTCCTGCGATCCCGCCCAAGTCATCCTCGACGGCAGCGCCGAATTCATGGAAGTCAACGCCGCGCTCATCATGGTCAAACGCTCCCGCCGCGTCACCTTCGCCCACCTGACCTTCCGCAACTCCCGCAAATACGGTCTGCTGTTCTACGGCGATGCCGCGGTGCGCTACCTGCACCTCTACAACTGCCGCTTCCACAACATCTGGGCCCGCGGCCTCAAAGGCACCGGCGCGCAGATGCCCGAAGACAACCCCGCCAACGGCCGCAACGCCGCCGACGTGATCGAAGCGATCCGCCCGCGCCAGGGCCGCGTCGAATACTGCGAATTCACCGCCGACCACATCAAGACCGACCTCGGCGACGGCTTCGGCGGCGACTACATCGCCGGCATGGACATGATGCATCTCGACGGCTGGACCGTCACCCGCAGCCTGTTTTTCAATCTGCGCGGCGCGCGCGGCGGCGGCCGCGGCGGCATCTTCATCTGGGTCCAGTCGCGCGATCTGACCATCGAACGCAATCTCTTCGTCGATTGCGACCGTTCCATCGCCCTGGGCAATCCCTCCCAGGTCGCCCATTTCAACGTTGACGGCGCCACCGTCCGCGACAACGTCATCGTCAACGGCGCCGGCCATGCCATGGAATGCCTCGCCACCCGCGATGTCTGCGTCTTCGACAATCGGATCTACGCCACGCAGCTGGGCATGGCGACCGTCGAATGGAAATACGGCGCCGTCGGCGGCTGCTTCGAACGCAACCTCGTCCGCGGTCGTCTCGATTTCGAATCCACCGTCACCCCGCGCGACTGCACCATCGACCCCGCCCCCATCGCCGCCGCCAGCCTCGCTGCCAACGCCGACCTAGCCGCCCTCATCCGCCCCGTCCCCCAGTAACCCCCGTGTGAGCTGAGCGCCCCCCTGGGAGCGCCGCGCTCCAGCGCGGCTTCCTGGATTTGTCTTCCCCCCGGGCCCGCGGGCGGGCACGCCCGCTTTTCCTCCAAACCCCACATTCGGCTCCGCGCGCATGCCCGCTCCAGCCTGCGCGGTCGTGGCCTCCGAAATGTCGCCCGCATAGTGGCACGGGACGCTGTCCCGTGCATGAAAATCCCGCGGCAAAGCCGCGGCCCTTATTGTCTTTGTTTTGTGCGCCTCAGCGCGCATCTTCCAAGTCCCACGCCACCCGCGCCGCTACACCCCCCGCCGCTCGCCTCGGTACTTTTGACCGGCGCAAGAACCGGCGCGGCCGACTTCGCCCCAACGCCCGCCTCGCCCGCCGGCCCCGTCTTGGCCTCCGCCGCCGGCACCGCATGCTTCAGCCGCCCGATCAGCAAAAATCCCCCGATCACCAGCACCGCCAGCAACGTGAACCACAATTCCATTTGCGCCTCGAAGGTCTTCCGCACCCACTCGCCAAAGAAGTACAGCAGCACGC
>JBOHNC010000493.1:0-11321 GCA_050730415.1 Planctomycetota bacterium | reverse complement strand
GCTGCTTCAGCCGCGCCGGAGGCCGCGCCGGCGCACGCTGGCGCCGCGGTGGAGGAAGATTCCAGCCGCATTTCCCGCACCATGCAGGCGGTGCAGTGCCGGCACTGCCACCACCTGTGGCGCATCGATCGTTCCCGAATGGGCAAGACGACGCGCTGCCCCAACTGCGGCAAAGACACGGTCGCGGCGGTCCCGGAGAATCTGATCGCCCAGACCAGCCACCGCCGCCTGATCATCAACACGTTGATTGTGCTGGTCCTGCTGAGCGCCTTCGGCGGCGCGGTGGCCTATTTCTACCAACTGTTCCAGCCCGCCGACCTGCGCGCCAAGACGGTTCACGACCAGATGCAGGAATTGGCCACGGAATTTAAATCGGCGGATTTCGACCGGATCTACACCGAACGTTTCTCGGCCACGCTCAAGAAAAATGTCTCGCGTCGCGACTGGGAGAAGGAATGGGAATTGAAAATGCTCGATCGCCAGGTCATCGACGCCACCCTCGACACCGGCAAATCGGTGAACTCGCCGATTGACGCGCAATTAAACCTGACGGTTCGGCGGGTGACCGGCGCGCACGAGGTCCGCACCTACCCCATGCACCTGCGCCTGATCGACCAGGGCGACGGTTGGAAGATCGACAGCTACAGCATGAAATGAACCGGCCGGTGGCTCAGGCCGGATTTTCGGGCTTGGGCGGTTGGTTTTCGTTTTTGGGGCCGAAGATTTTGGGCCGGCTGCCGAACACCCGCGCGGAGTCGCGGTCGTTTTCGAAGGACGGCCGGGTCTGGATGTCGCTTTTTTTGCGGGCTTTTTCCTGCTCTTCCAGCGTCTCCGGCTTGCAGGCGGTGATCGTCATCGGTTCGCCACGGCGGTGGTGATGAATCCAGTCGACCAGCACCCGCTTCGACTCCAGTTCCATGTTGTGGAAGCGCATTTTCATGACATGAACATGGTCGGCGGTCTGATCGGCCGAGAGCACATCTTCGACCACGCCCGACAGGATGATCGGCTGGGCGATGCCCGGGCCGGCCAGCTTCACGGCCAGCACATCGTTTATAGCCACATTCCAGCCGCCCTTGCGCCGCAGGTCGGCGCCGCGGACCCGGAATTCGGCCCCTTGCAGGGTCACCCGGCTGGCCTCGACTTCGACGAAGCTGGTCATGGAGCCCATCCGCGGGCGCGGAATTCCGGAGGCCTGGAACATGTTGGTGGCCAGAATGCCGGTTTTTTTGCGCGGCTTGCGGCTGTCGGGCGGACTGTCGCCGGTGGTGGGTAGATCGTCAGGTGCGGAATTCACAAAAAAGGTACTCCCGAAACGGCGGCAGAGGTTCAGTCGCGGTGGTGTTTCGTCCCTGGGGCGCACGAACTTGAAGAAATCGCCGTAGGGGCAGAGCGGCTGCCTGTATCATACAGCACGATGGGGAGCTTTGCCGAGCAGATTCCCGTGTGGAGGGCCGCATCGAGCGGTCCGTCCCAGGAGAGCTGAAAGGAATGGTGTCGGACGCAACTGCGGATTGGCTGGTGTTGTACGCCACGGCCGGAGAGGGTGCACAGGTGCAGGCGGCGCTTCGTCAGCCACGCGCCCGGACCCTCGCCGGATTGCGATTTCTTGCCGGCTGGCTGCCCGCCGACCGCCAAGCCACGCGCCGGCGGTCATCGAGACGCGTGCGCCTGATCCTGGCCGCGACCGGCGTCGGGCTGGCCAACGCAGCGTATGCCGCTGGTGTCGGCCTGGCGGCCTTTCGCGTCCGGGGCGTCGCGAGCATCGGGATCGCCGGCGGCTATGCGCGCGATTGCTGGCCGATTGGCGCGGTTGCCTGCGGCCGCTGGTTCGGCCTTGGCGATGCCGGCGTGCGTGAAGGCGCGGATCGTCCGGCCGGTCCAGCCTCCAACGGCGTGGTGCGAACCGCCCGCAAAAATCGCGCCGGGTGGCGGGATCTGGGCGCCATCGGCATCCCGCTGGCCGGCGCGGTTGCCTCCGGCGAAAGCTTCAACCGGCTGCCCGCGCGAGTGGCTGTGACGCACCGCATGCTGGCGGCTCTCCCGAGCAAATTGCGCCCCGCCGGCGTGCTCACGGTGAACGCCTGTTCCGGCGCGCCGGACCGAGCCGCCGAACTGCGCCGCCGCGCGGGGAAAATGGCCCCGGGCTTCGCGCGCCTGCCCTGGGTGGAAGACATGGAAACCGCCGGCATCGCGCTGGCCTGCCTGCGTGCGGACCGGCCGCTGCTGAGCCTGCGCGGCATCAGCAATTGCGCCGGCGATCGTGACCGCCGCCACTGGGACATTCCCGGGGCCGCGGCCGCCGCGCAGCAGGCGCTGCTGACGATCGTCACCGCTGCGCGGGAGTCGCGCCATGGCTGACCTCACGCTGGGTTTTTCCCCCTGCCCCAACGATACTTATATTTTTGACGCCTGGGTCAACGGGCGCCTGGCCCCCCCCGACCTGCCCGGTCCCGCGGTCGCGACCTGCCTGGAGGACGTCGAAACGCTGAACCGCTGGGCGCTGGCGGGGAAGCTGGACATCACCAAGCTTTCCTTCCATGCCTTCGCGAAGGTGCGCGGCGAATACGAACTGCTCAATGCCGGCGGCGCGCTGGGCTTCGGCTGCGGGCCGCTGATCGTGGCAGGCAGGTCGCTGAGCCCCGCCGACCTGGCCCATGCCACGGTGATCGTGCCGGGCGAACTCACCACCGCTCATTTGCTGCTGAAACTTTTCCAGCCGAAGCTTGCCGCCGTCCGCGTGATGCCTTTCGACGAAATCATGCCGGCGGTCGCGGCCGGCGCTGCCGACGCGGGCGTGATCATCCACGAATCGCGCTTCACCTATCCGCGCTTTGGCCTGACGCTCGTCCGTGACCTCGGCGCCTGGTGGGAGGAAACCACCGGCCTGCCCATTCCCCTTGGCGGCATCGTCGCGCGCCGCAGCTTGGGGCCCGAGCGGCTGCTCGCGATCGAAACCGCGATTCGCGCCAGCATCCGTCACGCGCGCGCTCATCCAGGCGATCCGCTGCCTTATATGCGCCGCCATGCGCAGGAAATGGAGGACGACGTGATGCGCCGCCACGTCGATCTGTACGTCAACGATTTCAGCCTGGACTACGGTGCCGCCGGACGGAAGGTGATCGATCTGCTGCTTGAAAAAGTCGCCGCCGCCGGACTGACCGCCGGTGGCGCTGAAGAACCCATGCCCTGATTCGGCGCGGCCCCCTGAATTTCCTCTTCTCCCCGAGTTTTCCCCCGGGACCGCGGGCGGGCACGCCCGCTCTTCGTCCAAACCAAGCACGCGGCTCCGCGCCCGCGTCCACTCCCGGGAGCGCCGGCATCTTGCCGGCGCTTCGCCCGAAACTCCTCTCCCGGCTCCGAGCCATCATCCGATCGCACCAACCGTCAGGAGCCTCTCTTCGCAGCAACGGCGTGCGGAATCGAAGCCAAGGACTGCCGATGGCCATCCAGGGCCTTCCGCAGGCGCGCCCCTGGAGGCGCTCGTCATTCGCTCGTCAGGCGCCCGTCAGGCGCCCGTCAGCGCCCTCCGCACCGGCGGTCCAGCCACGGATCTGGCTCGGTTCCACCCTCCGGCTTCGGTTGGTTGTGCCGCCTCAGCGCGGGCCATCCGCCACCGGGCCTTCCGGCGCCGCCGACGCCGACGGTGCCGGCTCTGCGGTGGAGGATGTCGCGCCCCCGCCTGCCGTCGGTTTTTCCGCCGCCTCCGGCCGCAGGTCGATGCCCAGGAACTCCTCCGCGTCGGGGTAGACGCCGTCAGGGGTGTAGAGCGCCACGCCGCGCGCGTGCTTAACCACCAGCGGCAGGAACTGCGATGGAAAGATTGGCTTCGTCGGCGGTTCGCCCGGCCGCGGTTTTTCCGGCGCCGGAACGGAAGTTGGATCGAGCCCCAACGACGCCAGTTGCACTTCCAGCGCCGGCAGGGAAATTTGCCGCCCAAAGGCCGGTTCCACGCCGGCCACTCGCAGCGACCGCCAATCTTCCGAGTCCACCGCCTGCGGCAGCACCGTGTGGCATTCCTGCAGATTCAGCGCCGATGCAGTGATCGCGCAGGCTTGTTTGTTGATCGCCGCGCTGGGCGTCAGCGCGATCAGTCCGCCGATCCCCGCCAGGTCCTCGTGCGCCAGCAGGTCGGCGTCCAGCGCGCTGCCGGCGATCGCCCGCAGCCCCAGGCTGCGTGCCCATTCGCACTTGGCCGAGTTGTTATCCACCAGCACCGCCGGGTAGCCCAGGTGTTCGTAGGTTTTTGCCAGCCGCACCGAAAGCTGATTCACGCCCACGATCAGCAGTCCTGCCGCGCGGTCGACGCGCAGCCCGAGCAGCCATGCCAGCGGCTTGGCGGTCAGTCCACTCAGCACCACCGTGGCCAGAATCACGGCGAAAGTCAGTGCCTCCAACGGCGCGCCCGACAGGTGCGGAATCTTGCGCTGCTCCAGTTCCAGCGCGAACAGCGAGACCACCGAGGCGGCCACGATCCCGCGCGGCGCGATCCAGCCCAGAAAAATCTTTTCCCGCCAGCGCAGCGTGCTGCCGGTCGTCGACAGCCACACATTGACCGGCCGCACCACCAGCATCAGGCCGGCCACCGCGAAGGCGCCCCGCCAGCCCAGCGAGGGCAGGCTGCGCAGGTCAAAATCGGCCGCCAGCAAAATGAACAAGGTCGACACCAACAGCGTGGTCAGGACGCCTTTGAACTGCTTGAGTTCCCGCGCCTCCCGTCCGAGAATCCGCGACATCGCGATGCCCGCCACGGTCACCGCCGCCAGGCCGCCTTCGGGCGCGAAGTACTCCCCCAGACCGTAGGCCAGAAATGCGCCCGCCAGCGCCAGCAGCCGGTCCAGTTCAGGGTCGGTCCGCGCGTGGTCGATCCGCCAGCGCAGCCAGCGCGCCAGGAGAAATCCAACGGCCAGCCCGGTCAGCGGCCCCAGCAGCAGCGCTCGCAGCACCTGCAGCGAGACATGCGCCACGCCGGCCTCGCCGAAGACCAGTTCGAAGGTCATGAACGCCGCGATCGCGCCGACCGCGTCGATCAGGATGCCCTCCCAAAGCAGCGTCGTGTGCAGGCGCGGCACCAGCCGCAGATTCTTGAGCAACGGCACGATCACCGTCGGCCCGGTCACGATCATCAGCGAGCCGAACAGCAAGGCCAGCCGCCAATCCAGGCCCGCCACGAAGTAGGCCAGCCCCGCCGCTCCCGCGAAGGTGATTGCCGCACCCAAGGTGAGTAGATTGCGGACCGCGCGGGGCGCCAGCCGCACCTCGCTGAGGTTCAGCGACAGCCCGCCTTCGAACAGGATCACCGCCACGCCCAGCTTGACCAGCACGTCCAGCGTGGAACCGAGCACCTGCGCATCATGCGGGGGCTTGGGAATCAGTCCCGCCACCTGCGGGCCAACCAGCACGCCCAGCGCCAGCAGGAGAATCAGCGCCGGGATTCGCAGTTTTTGGCCGAGCCATTGCGCCGCGACACCCGCGACGATCCCGACCACCAGGGCTTGCAGGCCGGGATTGTGCATCGGGCGATCAGTCCTTGCCCACCTGGATCAAACGAGCGCCCGCCCAGACCACGCTGTCGCCCCGGTCGCTGTCGGAGGCAAAATCCACGATCAGTTCCAGCTTGTGCGCGCCCTTCACGTCCACCTCGATCGGCTCCGCCTTCTTCGACGCCAGTTCCCCGGTCTTGCGCGCCTGACCGTCCACCAGCACCGTGTAGAGCACCTGCCCGGGCGTCACCATGTTGTCGTCGATGCCCACCAGGGAGTAGAACTTTTCGTAGCCTTCGTTCAGATCGTAGGTCAGGTGCGAGTAGGCATGCACGCCGATCCCGTGCGCGTACAGCTTGTTGTTCAGCATGATCGGCTTGCCCGTGCAGGTGTGGTCGCGGTGCATCGGGAAGGCGGTCGGCAGATTTTTCAGCAGCGGGTACTCATCCTTTGCGGTCGGCTCCAGGTCGGACAGGTATTTCATCCGCGACCCCACCACCTGCAAGCTGCGGATCGCGCCGGTGATCAAGGGAATCTTGGCCGTTTGCACGCTCAGCACCAGTTTTCCGTCGGCCACCGAGTCGGTCGTCCCGGTCAGTTGGCTGCCGTCGATCAGCGTCACCACCACATGCAAAGGCGGCGGTACCGCCTTGTCGGCCAGCACCTGCAGTTTCACGCCGGCCGCATCAGTGTCCTTGAATTCACGCTTTTCCCCGGCCACGTCGATGGTGACGTCCCGGTCCTTCCATTTGGCGAACTGCATGGTGCCGGAAATCGAATCGACGTTGGGCAGCAGCACGAAATCGTGCTCGGTTTGGCGCGTCAGAATCGCCTCGCGATATTCCGCCAGGCGCTTGGCGTTGACGTCAAAAATCACGCCCAGCACGTGGTCCACCGGCAGGCTGAGATCCCCGCCCACCGTCGTCGTTTTGACCTTCAGCTTGTCCTCGGTTGCGCCCGGAATCGCGTCCACGTCCAAGCTGCTGCCATCCAGGAACAGCACCTGCATGCCGCTCGGCCGGAGTTTGGTCTCCGTGTCGAAATCCACCTGAATCGCGTCCGCCAAAGGAATCTGTACCGTGCCGTGGGTGGTTTCGAACGTCAGCGAGGTCGCATCGGCGGCGGTCAGGTCGCCGTCGATCACCTTGCCGGCGATGGTCGTGACGTGCGCCGACACCGCCTTCAGGCCGTGGTCGTCGGGCGCTCCCCCGTCGGCCGGTCCCGGCCCCGGTCCCGGACCCGGCGGAGGCGGGCCCTCGGCGGCCAGCGCAGCACCGACCGGCGCGCCCACCACCGGCAGCGCCGTCATGACGGTCAGCGCGACGGCAGCCAGCCAGCACCAGAACAGGCCGGCCCCAAGGGACCGGCGGCGAATCAGGCTTTGCATTCAGACATTCTCCCTTGCGTTGCTTTGGATGCCCGCCCTGCGGCGCGCACTCAGTTCCCCGGGTCGATCCCTTCCGAATCGGAAGGCGGTCGGTCGCTGGGTTTCGGTTTGACGACCGGGTGCATCTTCACCTGCGGCGGCGGCGGCGGCGTGGGCGCTTCGCCGACGCCGCCCTTGGGCGCGAAGGCCGCCGCGCCCTTCTGGTCGAACTCGTCGTGAATCCACGTTTTCCACTTGGCCGGGTCCCGCTCGATGATCACGCCGGTGATGCGCTTCAATTGCATGCAACTGTCGCGCCGGATGTCGTGGTCGGCGTCATCGAGCAGCCGACCGAGCACTTCGACCGCCTGCGTCCCGCCCAACTTGCCGCAGGCTTCGACGATTTCACTGCGTACGTCCAAGTCCGGGTCCTTGACCAGCGGCTTCAGCAGCAGCAGATTGCGCGGGTTGCCTTCCTTGCTGATCATGTACACCGCGCGGCAGCGGGTGATGGGGTCGGGCGACTTGAGCAGCGTCTGCGCCAGGCGCATCGCATCGCTGTCCCCCAGACCGACCAGTGCCTGCGCGGCCAGAATGTGCAGCGTCCCCAGCGCCGGATCGTCCATGATTTTCCGCAGCGCCGGAATGGCCGCCTTGATTTTCTGCCGCCCGCAGGCGCCGATGGCCGCCTGCTGCAAGTCCCCGTTTTTCGACGCCAGCGCGCCGACCACCGCTTTTTCCGCGCGCGGATTGGTCATGAACTTCAGCGATTCCAACTGATCCATCGCCGCCACCTGGCGCTGCGGCGACGCCTCGTCTTTCTCGATGATTTCCGCCAGCGGAGCGGCCGCCAGGGTGCCCATTTTCTTTAAATGATCGAGCGCCTCCTGCGATTTTTTCGAATCGGTCGAATTGGTGTCGTCCAGCCACTGCCGCACCATCCGCATCTGGTCGGGATCGACGGTTTGTTCCACGGCCGGCGGCGGCGGCGGGGGTGGGGGAGGCGGGGGAGGCGGCGTTTTGGCCGGCGCTGGGGTCGGCGGCGGCGCGTCGGCCGGCGGCTTGGCGGAGGAGCCTTTGCTCGCGTCAGCCTGGAACATGGCAGGCGCGCCGGACTGTGCCGACGGGGCGGGTTCCCCGCAGCCGCCGCTCAACAGTCCGAGGCTCACGCTGGCGCCGGCAAAAAGCCGCCAACCCAAGGGCCTGCTTGCGCGTGGTGCAGGTCGCCGGGCGTCGGGGAATTTCATGGTACACAATCCTCCGACCTTTAGACGTTGCCCGGCGGCTTCGCTTCAGTCCAATCGGTGCCGGCGAATATTATACGGACCTGCCCCAAAATCGTTTCCGAGAAAGCAAATTCGGCGCGCGATTGTATACTCAGGCCAATTCCAGCGAAATCCTCCTTGGAGCCCGCCCCATGAACCTCCCTGCCCATTCCTTTTCGCCCCCCGCCGCCACCCCCGCCGTCCCCGCCGCCCCCGCCTCCCCCGCCGCCGATTCGGCGGAGCGCGTCGCGGCCATCGCGCAGCGGCTGCTGGCCGGCGGCGGAGCGCTCACCCGCGACGAAGGGCTTTTGCTGGCCGACGCCACGCAAATCGATCTCGACGACCTGCTGTACTGGGCCAACAAGCTCCGCCGCCGGTTCGTCGGCGACGAAATTCAGGCCTGCGGCATCGTCTCGGCGAAAACCGGGGCGTGCTCGGAAGACTGCAAATTTTGCGCGCAGAGTTCCCACTACGAAACCCAGTCGCCGGTGCACAAGATGCTGGAACCGGAGGCCATCGCGGAAGCGGCTCGGCGCGCGCGCGACGAAGGCGCCTACGGCTTCGGGATCGTGATGAGCGGCTACGGGATTTCCTCCCGCCGCGAACTCGACCAGGTGGTGGCCGGGCTCGAAGCCATCGGCCAGATCGGCGGGATCGAACCGCACGGATCGTTCGGCATCGTCAACGACGAACACGTCAGCCGGATGAAGGCGGCCGGGCTGGTCTGCGCCAATCACAATCTGGAGACCTCGGAGCGGTACTACGCGGAGGTCTGTTCCACGCACAGTTGGCGCGAACGCTACCAGACGGTGCAGGCCTACAAGCGCCACGGCGTGAAGACCTGCTCCGGCGGGCTGTTCGGCATGGGCGAAAATTGGGCCGACCGCGTCGATCTGGCGCTGGCGCTGGCCGAGTTGGACGTGGACAACGTCCCGATGAACTTCCTGCACCACATCGACGGCACGCCGTTCGAACACCAGGAGCCGCTCGCCCCGCGCGACATTCTGCGCACGATCGCGATCTACCGGTTCGCGCTGCCCAAGCAGGACATCGGGATATACGGCGGCCGCGAAGTCAACCTGCGCGACCTGCAAAGCTGGATTTTCCACGCCGGCGCCAACGCGATGATGGTCGGAAACTACCTGACCACCACCGGCCGCAATTCGGAGCTCGACCAGAAAATGGTCGCAGACCTCGGCCTGCGCTGGGCGATCCCGCTCGAAGGCCCCGCCGCCACCACCCCGCCCGACCGCCCCGCCGCCACCCCGCGCAAGTTCGTCCCGCTGGCCGTCGCTCGCGAAGCCTGAGTTCGTCCCGGCTTTTTCGCTTGGCCGAGCGTCTGCACGCCGGCCGTTGAACCCTGCACTGTAAACCGACTGAGCGCGCCGGCCGCGGCCGGGGTTTGTGCGCGCGGAAAGTGTGGCCGCTTCCTGGTGGGGCAGGGGGCCTGCACTGGGCGGCGGCTTCAAAAATACCAACATCAATAGGGCGGAAACCGCCGCGGCGGCTTTGGCCGGGAAGGACCGGAGGGTGTTCGGAAGGACGCTTTTGTCGGAGGGGGGAATGCTTTGCGTTGGCGGTGGAACGGGCGGCGGTTGTGGCAGCGGCGGTCGTGCGGCGGAGGCGGCGGGCAGGGCAGGCTCGGTGATGTAGTCGGTGGCGGGGCGGAAGATCAGGCCGTCGATGGGGTCGCTGGAGTGCGGGGCGAAGTCGAGGGAGAAACGGATGGCAGGATCGGGGAGTTCCTCGTCGTCGAAGGCGAGGGGATCGGCGCCGAAGGTGCGTAGGTGGGCGATCATTTTGGGGACGGCGAGTTTGCGGCGGCGCGGGGGGATCGGATGGCGGGCAATCAGGCGGTTGGCTTCGTGGATCAGGTTGATGACGTCGTTGGAGAGGCCGTCGATGAGGCGGAGTTCATTGGCGGTGTAGGCGAGGGCTCGCGCCAGGCGCAGGCGGCGCTGGCGGATGTGGGGGGAGACGAGTTCGGTTCGGGCGCCGAAGGCGTTGTCGTTGGCGCGGACTTCGAGTTGGAGGAACTGGGCGAAATCGGCGCGCAGGAGTTCGCAGACGAAAGCGGAGAGGGGGTGGATGGTGGCGTGGCGGTGGCGGACGGCGGATTTCTGCGGGTCGGGGGGAGAAGAGGAAAAAGAAGGGGGAAAGGCGCCGGCTTCGCCGGCACTTTTTACGCACGGGACAGCGTCCCGTGCCACGATGCGGGGGACATTTAGGGGCTGGGGGGATTGGGGGAGGAGCGGGGGCAAAGGTCGGGGCGGGGGGACGAACATGAAATGATTGTCTTTGAGGCGTTGCAGTTCGTCGGGCGGGAGGTCATCGGGGTTGGCGGTTGAATAGGGAACGAATGGTGAATGATGATTGATGATTGGTGAATGCGGAGAAGAGGGCTCGCGGGGCGTGCGATTGGACGCCGGAGCAGGGGATTGGGCTGACGGGGCTGGCTGCGCGGGCTGGTCGTACTGAGGGCCGATTGGGGCGGACATAACACGTTCTCCTCACGGGGAGTTACCCGGCCACGGTGCGCGAATGACGCGCCAGGCGTTCGCGGCCGGTCTGAGGCGATTAAACGGGCAGGTGTGACAGGTGAGGTCACCGTTGGGCGAGATTTGAAAACATTTTTGAATTTAATTGTAAAGTGGCGGGGCGAATCAGGGGCACGATGGCCACAGGACAACGCGTGCGCTGCACCGAGGGCCGCTGTGCGCGGAGAATGCGGCGCGAGGTTCACGATGGACGTGAACCATTTCCAGGGCAGAAAACACTTGCCGATCGTGACGCTGAAGCGCTTGGCCTGCTGACTGTCGTTCATTGAAGCTCAAAAACTTTCCGCTCCAAGTTTCGTGCAGGGATATTGTTTCCATGCACTGCCTACCGTGCTTCGCCGCCTTGGTCATTTTTGTGATCTTCCGCCCGTTTTGCCCACGGACATGTCGCTGGACCCCTTTAGCGGTTTCCTACGGTTTTTGCCTACGGACACCTCGCGGGACACTTCAGCACATTACTACTTTTGCGGGGTGCGAATCCAGGGTGAAGACTTCGATTCCCGCCATGCGTTCCATCCTTGTGGTAAATCGGCCAATGAAAGGATCGTTTCGTCAATTTCTATGATTGATTTTAGGCTCATTACAGCCGCATCCTTTTCTGATGTCGGACCGAGGTTTGGATGAAACTGCCAAGCCCCATCATCAGCAT
>JBOHNC010000492.1:0-3593 GCA_050730415.1 Planctomycetota bacterium | reverse complement strand
CGGCACCACCGCCGGCACCTTGGGCGGGATTGGGCGCGCCGCCGCCGCCGGCGTCAGCCGCCTGCACGGGCAGCGCCAGCGCCACCACCATTCCAACCGCCACGCCTGTGACCGCCCATTTCAGCGTCTTCAACCGCATCGCCTGCCTCCTCATGGGGACCGAACCAATCCCCGTCGCAATGCGACTGACGCCGACCGTCGGGTCAATCGCGGAGTTGAATCGTCTGGTCCACCGGTTGACCGCCCGGCCCGACCGCCTTGCCATTCGCATCGCCCTTCAAAATTTGCACGTTGACCGTCTTGGCCGTGCCATTCGCCCCTGCCGAACCGGTCGCCCCGGCCGAACCTGCCGAACCGGCCGAACCATTCGCCCCCACCGCGGGCACCGTGGCGGCGTGCCCGGCCGCCGCGCCGGCATCCGCGCCCGGAGCCGGCGTGCTCGATGTGGCCGGCGTTGCTGGAGTCGCCGGCGTGGCGGGATTCGCAGCAGTCCCCGCGCCGCCCGCCGCATTTTGCGCCTGGCCGGCAGCCGGCAGCGCGTCAATCAGTTCCTTCACCTTGGCCGTCAATGCCTCGTCCTTCAGCCCGCGGTAGCGAATCACTCCGTTCTGGTCAATCAGCACCGTCTCGGGAATGCCCAGCGCCACGTATTTCACGATGACCGAGTGGTCTTCGCCCTGCGCCTGGTCCTGAACCATCCGCCAAGTCATGTTGTCCTTCTGCATGAAATCGCTCATGGCCTTCGCGTCCTTGTCCTGGCTGAAACCCAGGATCGCGAACTTGTCACCGGCGAATTGTTTATTCAGCGCCACGATGTGCGGCATTTCAGCCCGGCAGGGCGGACACCAACTGGCCCAGAAATCCAGCATCACGATCTTGCCGCGGTAGTCGGAGAGTTTGTACTTCTTGCCGTTGGTGTCGGTGACTTCAAAATCCGGCGCAACCTTGCCGGGACTAACCTTGAGCTTGCTCTTGAACATCGGGATCATCTGCTGGATCTTCGGGTTCTTCGAGTCTTCACAATCTTTCGCCGCCTTGAGCATCATGTCGTCCTGATCCATCTCCGCAGCGGTCACAGCCGTTTGACACGCCATCTGGTAGCCGGTTTCGGCATCCACCTTGGTGGCCTGTTCGGCATAGTTCAGCGCGGCGTCGAGATTCTTCTTGATATCACGGCCCGGATGGTTGAGCGCCAGCGAACTGAGCAACTCGAACACCTTTAATTGCGTACCCGTGTCGGCGTTCGCCTCCTGCAGCTTCGCGGCGTACTTGTCGGAGGAATCCCAATCGTTGTCCTTGGCCGAATCGTAGGCGCCTTCGGCCAAAATGTTCACCGACTCGGTGTCGGTCCCGTGCGCGGCATCCGCGGCCGCAAACAGGTAATCCTTCTGATCGGTCTGTTTGGCGATTTTCTGAATCTGCCAGACGCGGTAGCTGGCCTTGGCCGCCTCCTCCGTCCCGGAATATTTTTTAATGTACGGATCGAGCGCTTCCTTGGCGGTGGCGACGTACCCGATCCACTCGTCGGCGTGGAAATCCTTCACGTCCGGCCGCTGATCGTTCAAGTCCTGCAGAAGCCCGGCCAGTTCGTCCTGCCGTTTCTTGGCCGCCGGATCCACCGGCGCCGCCGGCTTGGTCGCCGGCTTGTGCGCGACCTGCGCATCGTCAGGCGCAAGTCCATCGTCCTCGGCGGCCCGCAGGCCCCCGGTCAGGATGGAGAATGCGGCAACCATCGTTGCGGCACGCAGTAGTTTGGAAAAAGTCATATCCCGGACTCCGAAATGTCGCCGTTGGGCGGTGTCTTTGAACCAGTGCACCAGCGATACACCGTTCGAATAAGACGCCGACTCGGCCATTTCGTTCAAAAAAACAGACCGGTATTTCCCTTCCATCCAGATACCGTCCAGCGGGTGCTTGTTACAAAAGGTGGCGCCGGATCCAAAATACTCCACATCCAATTCAAATACATACTGTTGCACTGATCCCCCTGGCGTCCTCATAGCCCCTGCACCTTGCGCGCTGTTGCCTCGGATTTTCGATCCCTGCCTCCTATTTTCCCGGTCCTCGCTCAGACTTCTCCGTCCTACCGGTTGGCCGTTCGCCCCGGTGATCGCAGCCTGCCCCCACAGGAGCGCCGGGCTCAAGCCCGACCGCCCGTCCCAACCGTTCCTTCGGCTCCGCGCGCGTATTTCTCCCGTGAGGTCGGCCCATTCCGCGAGTTCAACCTGCCCGTGAATCCGGCCGCTTCCAGGCACTCGGCCCCCGCCTGAGCCAGCCGGGCCGCCAAACGCAAAACATCTCCCCTCGCCAGGCACCCTCGTGAATTGCGCGCAACTGAAAACTCCCTCCAATTTTCTGCATTGACATTTTGAACGTCGGGAGTAAATTTCCTGCCTTCCGCGGAGGTCCGTGCCGCGGAAAACGGCCCGCCGATTCGGCGGCGCCGTTCCCGGAGCCCTTCGCACTGCTCGCGAAGCGGCTTAGAACGCCTTCGCTGCGTTCGAGCTGCGGACACCGATGTTGCGTCTTGCCTCGGCGATCGGCCGTGAGCGGGACTGTCATCCCGAGCAGACATTTTTTTCGAGCGCGACGGCTGCTGACCGAGCCGGCGCGGGTTGGTTCTTTGGAAACTGCAGCGACTCTTTTCCGCCCTCCGGAGCGCAATGGCGACCGGCGGCGGATGAGCGTGGCGGCAGTTGACCGAAGGCTCGCGAGAGCCTTCCAAGATCGCTGCGAGTTCGCGGGGTAATGCCGTGTGAATCCGCAGCCGTCGGCGGGGAACCAAAGGATGAATCAGCCGCAACGGCGGGTGGCCGTGATTCTGGCCGCGGGCCAGGGCAAACGGATGAAATCGGACCTGGCCAAGGTCCTCCATCCTTTTGCCGGACGGCCGATGATCGACTGGGTGGTCGACGCGGCTCGCGTGGCGGGCTGCGAACGGCTGCATGTCGTCGTCGGGCATGGCCGCGCGGCGGTGCAGGCGCATCTGGGCAAGGCGGTGACCTACGCCGTCCAGGAGCGCCAACTGGGCACCGGCGATGCCGCGCGCTGCGGTTTGGCGCCGCTGCCGGCCGATTGGCCGGACGAAGCGGTGGTGCTGGTGCTCTGCGGCGACACGCCGCTGCTCAATGGCCGGCGGCTCGCAGCCCTGTGCGACGCGCTGGCGGCCGGCAACGCGGCGGCGGCCGTGATGACTTTCCGGGTCGATGGACCGCACGCCTACGGGCGCGTGGTGCGCGATCCGGCGACCGGGTCGGTGGTGCGCATCGTGGAAGACCGCGATTGCACCCCCGAACAGAAGGCGATCGCCGAGGTCAACTCGGGGGTATACGCCTTTCGGCTGGGCGCCTTGAAAAGCGCCTTGGGATCTTTGAAAAACGACAATTCGCAAGGGGAGTACTACCTCACCGACTGCATCGGCGCCCTCACCGGCGCCGGTCGCGGCGTGGTGGGCGTGGTGAACCCCGATGCATCCGAAGTTTCCGGGGTGAACAGTCCCGAGGAACTGGCGCGCCTCGAACGGGTGTTTCGGACGCGTCAGACTTCCCACGGGGAGGTGCGTTCATGACCACATCCGGTGCGCCGCGTGCTTC
>JBOHNC010000491.1:0-9989 GCA_050730415.1 Planctomycetota bacterium | reverse complement strand
CCGGCATCCTGCCGGCTCTTGCGCGCAAAGCGCGCACCTTCGTTTTCCTTCATCCTTCATCCCTTCCGCCTTCCCGCCTTTCATTTTCCCGTTCTGACCTCGAAACCCGCCCCGCGCCGGGTAGAATTGGGCCACGTCCTTTCTCCGAACCACGACCCGGCCGCAGGCACCCGTGTGCCGTCGGCGGGTCGCACCGAGCTGAGACTCCATGCCCTTCCTGCGGATCCGCAACGGCCCCGACGCCGGTCGCACCATCGAAATCGGCCCCAACGCCATGGTGCTCGGCCGCGACCCCAAGTGCAACGCGCAGCTCAAGGACAAAGGCGCCAGCCGCAACCATTCGGAAATCTTCCGCGTCGGCGAAATGTGCCTCATCCGCGACCTCGGCTCCCGCAACGGCACCTATGTCAACGACGAGCGCATCGAGGAGGAACTGCTGCGCGAAGGCGACGTCATCCGCATCGCCACCACCGAACTGATCTTCGATTCCACCGACAAGAAAAATGAATCCAAGCTCAACTTCCACGACGACCGCGAGTTCAAATCCACCCTCGAACTGCGCATCGACGACCTGTACGTGGGCGAGGCCGACGCCAGCAAGGCGCCCAATTTCCGCGCGCTGCTTAAGTCCATCTTCATCCTGAAAGACGTCGACGACGAACAGGAGACGATGGAGAAAATCCTGAACCTCATCACCGAGGTCATGCCGGCCGACAACGTCTACATCTTCCTGCGCGATCCCAAAACCCGCGCCATCACCCCCAAAGTCTGGATCGAATCGGTCGACCAGCGCCAGGGCGTCCCGATCTCCACCACCATCCTGAAAACCGTCATCGCCGAAGGCAAAGCCCTGATGACCTCCAACGCCATGGACGACGAACGCTTCTCGGCCGGCGAATCGATCATGATGAACCAGATCAAGGGCGTCCTGTGCGCGCCGCTCACCAGCCGCGGCGACACCTTCGGCGCGATCTACGCCGCCAACGTCCGCGCCACCGAAGCCTTCGAGGAAAAAGACCTCGAACTGCTCACCGCCCTCGCCTCCAATCTCGCGCTGGCCTTGCAGAACGTCGAAATCTCCCGCAAGCGCACCGACCAGCTCTACGCCACCATCGGCACCCTGGTCAGCCTGTTCGACGCCAAGACCAACCCGGTCTCCGCCAACCACGGCAAACGCACCAGCGAAATCGCGGTGGCCATCGCGGAAGAACTCAAGCTCGGTCACGACGACCGCGACGATCTCGCCCTGGCAGCGTTGGTCCACGACATCGGCCGCAATCTGGCGCCGGCCGCCAAATCCGGCGCCGCCGCCAATCCCGCCGGCGCCTCCGCCGCGCTCAAATCCGAAACCGCCGAAAAAGCCGCCGAGGTCCGCACCACCGTCGAACGGCTGCGCAACACCAATGGCTTCGCCCAGATCAAGGCGGTCATTCAGCATCACCACGAAAACTTCGATGGCACCGGCGTGCCCGACGGCCTGAAAGGCGAAGCGATTCCCCGCGCCGCCCGCATTCTCGCCGTCGCCAATGCCTTCGACGCCCTGATGACCACCGTCGGGGCCACCTACCGCAATGAACGCAAAACCCTCATCGAAGTCGGCAACATGGCCGGCGAACCCTTCGATCCCGAAGTCGTCAAAGCCCTGATGCTGGCCTTCCGCCACGGCCGGTTGAAGGACATCCTGGCCGAATATCGCAAGCTCCCCGTCGGCAACTCGGAAAGCTCCTCCGAATCCAACGAAAGCGTCCAGTCCGGCGCCAACCAGCCCGCCCCCGAAGCCGAAAACGCCTGACCCTCCCATCCCCCGGTTTTCCCCGGTTTTTTTGAAATTTCCGACCCTTCAAGCAGTCCTATAGACGGGTACCATTGTGATTGCATCGTCGGAGTGCCTCCCTATGTCCCGATTCTCTGCCGGCGGCTGGACGCAGGCCGTCTACCGCCCGCGCCTGAGCCGTCCGCTCTCCAGCCGTCCGCGCTCGAGATGGCCCCTGCGCCTGAACCTGCTCCCGACCGGGCGACCGCTGCCATGGTTCGCCTGCCTGACCCTGGCGGCCGCGCTGCTGCCGCTGCTGCTGCCGGCCGCCGAACCCACCCCGTCCACCGATCCCGCCACCCCGGTCACGCCGCCGACCGCGCCTCCGTCCACCCCGCCCGCCCCGCCGCCGCAGAACGGCAGCGCCAAAACCGACCTCCAGTGGGGCGACGATTATTTCGCCGCCGGCGACTACAAAAATGCCGCCGCTTCCTACGCCAAGGTCATCGCCGCCGATGCCGCCGCCAAGCCCCCCGTCGATCTCGACACGCAATTCGTCCTGCGCTACATCGAAGTCCTCCGCACCATCGGCGAATATCAGAAAGCCCTCGACTTCGCCCTTGCCCACCAGCCGCCCAATCCGCACGGCCCGGCCGAATGGCGCGTGATCTGCACCACCGGCGACCTGGAATATTTCCTCGGCGATCCGGCCCAGGCCGAAGCGCTCTACAAAAAAGGCGCCGCCGACGGCGACCTGCGCGCGCAACTCTGTCTCAAACGCCTCTACATCGACACCGGCCGGCGCGATCTGGTCGCCCCCATCGTCAACCGCTTCTACGATTTCTGGGACCAGAACCGCAACGACCTGAACGACGACGCCAAGGCCGACCCCGACACCCTCGCCATCATCGGCGCCGTGATCTGGGACGACAACCCCGATGCGCCCGACGACGCCCTGAACCTCTGCTACGCTCGCGCCGAAAAAATCGCCAAAGCCCGCCATACTTTCGAACCGGAGTACTACCTCTGGTCCGGTCAGATGGCCATCGACCTCTTCAACTTCCCGCTCGCCCGCGACGAATTCTCCGAGGTCCTCAAGCAACGCAAAAACGACCCCGACGCCAATTTCGGCCTCGCCCGCATCCTCTTCGACAACGGCCGCTTTGACGAAGCCCTCAAGCAGCTCGATCTCGTCCTCCAGGTCAACCCCAACCACGTGCCCGCCCGCGCGCTGGCCGTCGCCTGCCACCTCGCCGACGAAAACGGCGCCACCAAGCCCGACGCCATCGAAAAGGAACTCCTCGCCCTGCGCAAAATCTCCCCCACCAACGTCGAAACACTCGGCCTGCTCTACGCCAACTACCTGATCGCCGGCGACGACCGCAAAGCCTTCGACACCGAAAAGGCCATGCGCAAAATCAATCCGCATCCGGGCGAGTTCTACTGCGTCGCCGGCGAAGCCCTCGAACGCAGCCGCATCTTCATCCAGTCCGGCGACCTGTACAAAAAGGCCGTCGAAGCCTCCCCCAACTCCTGGCGCGCCCACTTTGACTTCGCCCAGAACCGCCGCCGCCTCGGCGACGAAATCACCGCCCAAAAGGAATTCGAAATCTCCTTCAAATTGAACCAGTACAACGTCTTCGCCGTCAACATGAAGCGCAGCCTGGCCTACCTCATCGGCGCCAAAAACACCGACGGCAATCCCATCGCGCCCGACTACGTCACCCACGAAACCGAGCACTTCATCCTGCGTGTGCACTCCAACGAAGACAAAATCCTCGCGCCCTATTACCTGTCCATCCTCGAAGAGGTCCGCACCCGCCTCGACAAGGAATGGGGCTACGATCCCGTCGGCTTCTCCCACAAGAAAATCCTGGTCGAAATCTTTCCCACCATGGAAGACTTCGCCGCCTCCACCATCGGCCTGCCCAGCCTCGACGCCCTGGGCTGCTGCTTCGGCCCCACCGTCACGCTGGTCTCGCCCAAAATCGCCATCCAGCACGCCCAACCGTATTTCAACTGGGAGCACGTCTTCGAACACGAATACACCCACTGCATCACGTTGCAGATGTCCGGCTACAAGGTTCCGCGCTGGTTCACCGAAGGCTGCTCCACCCACGAAGAACACGCCGCCTTCCTGTACTGGGACCCGCTGCTGATCAACGCCTGGCATCAGAAGATGCTTCTGCCCATCTCCAAGATCAACGCCGGCTTCACCGACGGCACCGTGCCCAACCGGATCCAGCTCAGCTACTACCAGGGCAAACTCATCCTCGATCACATCGTCAAAACCTACGGCATCGACGCCGTCAAGAAAATCCTGCTCGCCTACAAAGCCGGCAAAAACGACGTGGAGGCCATTCAGGAAGGCACCGGCGTCAAACCCGACGTGATCGACAAGGACGTCAACGCCGAAATCGCAACGCTGGTCAGCGAGATCAAACTGCTCCCCGAACCCATGCCCTCCGACCTCACCCGCGTCCAGGAAAATCTCAAAGCCCACCCCAATGATGTCAAAGCACAGGAAGCCGCCGCCGTCCTGATGCTCCAGATCGGTCAGGCCGATCCCGCTGCGCAGTACGCCCATACCCTCTACAACACCGATCCCAAAAACGCCGTCGCCAACAAGGTCCTCGGCCTGCTGGCCTACCAAGGTGGCAACGCCGAAGTCGCCCGCGCCTATCTGCAAGCCGCCGTCGCCGCCAATCCCGACGACTTCCGCGCGTGGAAGGACCTCGGCCAAATCTACCACGACGCCGCGCAGATGAAAAAGGCCATCGACGCCTGGCAGAAGGCCATCGCGCTCTACCCGCGCTGCTCCGGCGACGACATGAACCACGCCAACGACACCTACAACCTGCTGGCCGACGCGCAGGTCCAGGAAGGCGACAAAAAAGGCGCCATCGAAACGCTTTCGAAATGCATCGCCATCGATACCACCAACTACCCCGCCGCCGAATCGCTGGCCAAGCTCCAGCTCGAAGCCAAAGACTACGCCGCCGCCGTCCAGGCCGCGCTCGATTGCATCTACATCAATCCCTACGACGTGGAGGTCCATCTGACCGCCGGCGCCGCCTACGCCGCGCTCAAGGACACCGCGCACGCCGAACGCGAATACAACGTCGTCACCACGCTCGACAAAACCCGCATCGACGCGTGGATCGGCCTGGCGCAGGCGCGCTTCGACGCCCAGAACTTCTCCGGCGCCGAAGTCGCCGACAGCGAAGCCCTCAACCTCGACGCCCAAAACGCCGATGCCCTCGCCCTCAGCGACAAAATCAAAACCGCGCTTAAAAACGCCGCCAAAAACGAACTCGGCGACAACTAAAAAATCGTGCGTCCCCATTCTTGTTCTTGATTCTGTTTGTGGTGCCGGCTTCCAGCCGGCTTGTTGAGGTGGGCATCCCTGCCCACCGGCTTTCTCTTTTTCCTTCTCTTCCTCTATTTACCCCCCAAACACCTCGACGCACGATCGTGAATTAACGTTCCAACTGCCGCGCGCCCCCCTGGGAGCGCCGCGCTCCCGCGCGGCCTCTTGGATTTGTTATTCCTCTTCCTTTTGTCTTCTCTTCCGCCCTGCCCTCACTTCCCCCGCAGCTTGGGCGCGTACTTCGCCACCAGCGCCTTGAATTTCGAGAACCCCCTCTTCTGCCATTTTTCCTTCCGCATTTTTCGTGTATCGTTGCCTCCAAGGAGTCTCCCATGTCGCCCATCCCCTTCGGTGAACGCCTCATGGCCGCCGTGCGCGCCAAAAATTCCGTCCTCTGCGTCGGGCTCGACCCGCGCTTTGCCTCCCTGCCCAAATCCCTGCGCGAAAAACACCTCGCCCCCCTCGCCCCCCTCGACCCCCTCGACCAGCACGGCCCCACCCCCGCCGCCTACGCCGCCGCCTGCCTCGAATTCTGCAAGGACATCGCCTCCGCCACCCACACCTTCGCCGCTTGCGTCAAACCCAATTCCGCCTTCTTCGAAGCCTTCGGCTGGCAGGGCGCCAAGGCCTGGGAAGAACTCCTCGCCCATTGTCGCGCGCTGGACCTGCTGGTCGTCGCCGATATCAAACGCGGCGACATCGGCCCCACCGCCGAAGCCTACGCCCAAGCCCACCTGACCGGTCGCGCCGACCCGGCGCAGTCCGTCGCCCTGACCGTCGCCGACGCCGTCACGCTGAATCCCTACCTCGGCCTCGACACCCTCGCTCCCTGGCTCGCCGCCTGCGAAACAACCGGCGCCGGCGCCTTCGTGCTGGTCAAAACCAGCAACCCCGGCTCCGGCGACTTCCAGGACCTCGCGCTCCACGGCGCGGTCGCGGAGAACCTGCACCAGCGCGTCGCCGCCCGCCTAGCCGAATGCGCCCGCGCGCCGGGCCTGCTGCCGCCCGGCGCGGCTTGGTCTTCGCTGGGCGCTGTCGTCGGCGCAACCTACCCCGCGGAACTGAAAGACCTCCGTGCGCGCCTGCCGCAGATGCCGCTGCTCGTCCCCGGCTACGGCGCGCAGGGTGGGGGAGCCGCCGCCGTCGCCGCCGCCTTCGATGCCAACGGCCTCGGCGCGGTCGTGAACTCCTCCCGCGCCATTTGCTTCGCCTGGCAAGCGCAGGGACTTGGCGAAAATGACTACGCCCGCGCCGCCGCGCAAGCCGCCCAAGCCGCCCGCGACGATCTCAACACCGTGCGCGGCTGAACGCCTGCCGCGTCCGGCCAATTTGCATCCGAGGCACTCCGCCATGACCCTTTCCGACGACACCGCCACGTTCCGCGCGCCGCGTGCGTTTTTCCTTTCCGACTACCTGCCCCCGGTCTGCGTCGTCACCGGCCACACCGAAGGCCTGACACGCATGCGCGTCGCGCCGCGCACGCCCACCGGCCGCAAACGCAGCGATCCAAACCTTTCGCTGGAGCTCTTTTTCCACCCGGCCGGCCTGCGCGCCTACACCCTCAATCTGGCCACCTATTCCTGGCTCGTGGCGATCGGCCTGCTGCTTGTCGGCCTGTGGCTGATTTCAGCCCTGGGCCCGCTGCTGGATCCGTTGATGACGGCGATTGCGCTGGTCGTCTGCGTGACTGGATCCTTCGGCGCCGGCTGGCTGGTGCCCCACCTGCGCCACACCCGCGAGCCGATCCCGCGGATCCAATTCGACGATGCCACACAGACGGTCGTCCTGATTTTTGCACCCGCCCGCGCCGATCTGGCCCACCCGTTCAATCAGGCGCATACCGCCTGGATCGCGGCCGGCGGCCCGCCCCGCCGCAAGCCCCGTCTCGACCCCGCCGCACCGGCCGAAGAATCCTGGGCCGGCGACTCCGGCGCCTGGGACGAGAAAAAATCCTGACCGCGCCGCCACCGAGTAAAATATCCCTTGCGCCGCGTCTCCCCGCGCCGGAGTGTCCCGCCATGTCCTTCTCGCCCCGCCTTGTCGGCGACCATCGCGCCGACTTCTACAACCTGAAAACGCTGCTGGCCTCCCCGCCTTTCGCCGGCAAAAAAGGCGAAGCCCTCGTCCTGGCCATCTACGATTATTTCACCTCCACAGTCAACGGCACCTATCACTTCTGGCCCGTCGACGAACACGAAGGCGAACCGCGCATTCGCCGCAACGTCTGGGATGCGGTGAAAAGTCTCAACGCCTACGGCTGGATGGTCTGCGGCCAGATGTCCGCCTGCCTCTACGCGCTGTACAAAACAGCCGGCTTCGAAGCCCGCCAGTTCGGCGTCCCCGGCCATTCGCTGTGCGAAGTCTTCTACGACGGCCGTTGGCACATCCTCGACGTGGACATGTGGACCTGGTTCCGCACCCCGGAAGGCCACATCGCCAGCGCCTACGAACTGGCCCAGAACGCCCAGCAACTCATCGTCGCCAACCAAAACAAATCCAACCCCTGCAACCTCCCCGACCGCACGCTGGCCGGCTACGCCAACATGTACCAATCCACCCCCACCGTCGACGATCACGTCGAAACCATCTGCCCGCCCTGGCTCATCACCGCCCACACGATGGACTTCCGCCTGCGCCCCGGCGAAACGCTGGTGCGCTCGCAGGAAAAACACGGCCGCTTCGTGCTGCCCCGCAGTTGGCGCGAAAACTTCACCAAATACCAAAAGGAGTGGAAAGGCGAACCGCGCGAACGCTACGAACCCTTCCGCACCTACGCCAACGGCCGCTGGACCTACGCCCCCAAGCTCTCCGCCGCCCACGGCGATTTTGCCTTCGCCACCTGGCAGCGCGAAGGCCTCACGCAGGACGCCCAGGGTCTCGTCGGCCCCGGCTCCTTCACCATTCGCATGCAGTCGCCTTATCCCTTCTGCGCCCGACCCGATTTCAGCGGCCCCGAATTCACCTACGCCGACGGCATTTCTCTGGAGCTGTCCGGCCATGGCGGCGTTGCCGTCGCCATCGACACCCCCGAACGCACCTGGCTCACCGTCCCGCTGCCGGTCGAACCCGACGCCGATTTCGCCTGCAAGCTCGACCTCAGCGAACCGGTCCAGCAACGCTACGGCTGCCTGGTCCGCGTCACGCTCGAAGCCGGCGCGCGCCTGAGCACCTTCGCGTTCGACGGCTACCTGATGACCGCGCCGCTGGCGCTGCCCTCCCTGGCCGCCGGCGCCAACCCCATGACCCTCCACCTGCGCGACAAATTCGACCTGCCCACCATCCCCTTCAACCGCATCGTCGATTTCCGCGCCGCCGCCGATCCGCTGCGCGAAGCCCACGCCACGCGCAACGCCGTCGCCCAGCCCTACATCAAAGGCTGGCAGGTGCTCGCCCCGCAAGGCCCCGGGCCGGTCGAAGCCGTCTACCGCTTCGACGCCACGGCCGGCACGCCGACCCCGGCCGCGGCGCCCGCCGCCGCCGACCCCAACGAGCCAGGCACAATTGCCTGGTTCTGCGTCGTGGCCACCCTGCGCGAAGGCCCGGTCGGCCAGCCGCAGGGCCGCGCGAAAATCGACTGGTCCACCGACGGAAAATCCTGGGAGCCGCTCTGCGAGGGCCCGATCAGCAACTCCCATTTGCAGTGGGACTGCGGCCTCCAAGGCGAACTGCGGCTGCATCAGCCCGCCCCGGAACTGTTCCTGCGCGTCACCAGCGCCACTCCGCTGTCGGGCCTGGAATTCTACGGCCACCGTCTCGACCCATACCCCGACGCCGGGCGCTTGGAAATCGAACACCACTGGACCGAAGGCGGCCGAGCATGCCAGTTCCGCGCCCCGGAAAATCTCGCCGACGGCTCCACCTATTCCGTCGTCTGCGGCCCCGATCCCCGCGCGCACACCATCCTCATGCACGTTCCCTCGATTCCGGCCACGGTGCCCGCCCCATGACCGACCCCGCCGGTTCGACGGCGGCGGCCCCGTCCGCTGCGCCGGTCTGCTCCCCCGCCGCCGCCCGCACCCGCCTCGCCGAACTCGCCCGCGCCATCGGTTTCGACACCGTCGCCCTGGCGGCCGTCACCCCGCTGCCCGAACCGCACCCCACCGCCTATCGCCGGTTTCTCGAACAGGGCTTCCAAGCCGACATGGACTACCTCGCTGACCGCCCGGAAGTCCGTCTGAATCCCCGCCGCCGCTGGCCCTGGGCGCGCACCGTCGTCAGCCTGGCCGTCCACTACGCGCTCCCCGGCCGCCCGGCCTCCCCCGGCCATTCCAACGAAATTTCCAACGGCCCAACCTCCGCCGCTCCGGCCGCGCCAGCCGCGCCAGCCGCGCCTGCATTGCAAGGCGCCACCGCCGCGCCTGCGATTCCGCCGATCGACCGCATTGCCCGCTACGCCCGCGGCCGCGACTACCACCGCGCCCTCGACACCGCCCTGCGCCTCTTCAAGGACGTACTCGTCCGCACCCCGGACTTCGGCATCGCCCACGCGCACTACCACTGTGACACCGGCCCGGTCCTCGAACGCCCCTGGGCGCAGCAGTCCGGCCTCGGCTGGCTGGCCAAAAATGGCCTGATCATCCGCCCCGGCGCCGGCTCCTGGCTGTTCCTGGCCGAAATCTTCCTCGACCGCGAACTCCCCGCCGACCCCCCCGCCACCGATCACTGCGGCGCCTGCACTCAATGCATCGACGCCTGCCCCACCGGCGCCATCGTCGCCGACCGCGTCGTCGATCCGCGCCGCTGCATTCCCTGGCGCAACATCGAAAAACGCGCCCCGCTCACCCCCGCCGAAAGCGCCGATCTCCATGGCTGGATCTTCGGCTGCGATGTCTGCCAAGATGTCTGCCCGCACAACCAGCGTGCTTT
>JBOHNC010000490.1:0-10236 GCA_050730415.1 Planctomycetota bacterium | reverse complement strand
CGCCGCCGGCGGCGGCGCGGGCGCGCGCGCAGCGGATCGAGCTGCTGATTCTGGCCGCGAGCGCCGGAGGGCCGGCGACGCTGGCGGCGGTGTTCGCGAGTTTGCGGGCGGGGTTGGACGCAGCGGGGCCGGCCGATCTGGAGGCGGCGCTGATCATCGTCCAGCACATGCCGCCGGTATTCACCACGCCGATGGCGCAGCGCTTCGCGGAGCTGGTGGGGCGGCCGGTGCGGGTGGCGGAGCAGGGTGATGCAATCGAACCGGGGACGATGCTGGTGGCGCCGGGCGGGCGGAATCTGTTTGTGAACGCGCGGCGGCGGATCGAGCTGTCGGCGCCGGCGGAGCAGCCGGGGGAATATCCGAAAATCGACCTCGCGCTGGTGACGGCGGCGGAGGTGTACGGACCGCGGCTGTGCGCGGCGATCATGACCGGCATGGGCCGGGACGGCACGGAAGGACTGTGCCATGCACGCAAGCTGAAGGGGCTGACCTGCATTCAGGAACCGTCGACCTGCGTGGTGGACGGGATGCCGTCGGCGGCGTGGAAGGCCGGTGCGGCGGAGATCCGTCTGACGCCGGATGAAATCGGGCAGTGGGCGGCGCAGATTTTGGTGCATGCTCGGGCGCCTTCGTTGGAAGGCCAGCCCAAAGGTCGGGGCCGGTCGGGGAATTAGCAGGCTATTCACGACCGGCAGCGTAGGGTCGCGGTTCGACGCCGAGGGCGCCGGGCGGTGCGGCGCGAACAGGGAGCCGGCGCGTGGCGGAAGCTGCGCGTCCGGGGAAAGATGAGGTGCGGTGAGTTCATCGGGATCGGACCAGCCGCCGCCTCCGCCGGGGAGCCGGTCGGGGCGGTATCGTGCGTCGGAGGGCGGCAGCGCCGCGCCGGGCAACGACGACGAGGCCGGCTTGCACATGTGCCTGGCCTTGATTCAGAACGAAGCGGGGCTGACGTGGACGCCGGACCAGTTGGACCTGGTGCGCAGCCGGCTGTCGGGTTTCGGGCTGGAGCGGGGCCTGGCGAGTCTGCTCGATCTGTATTTCTTCCTGCGCTACGATCCGCGGGGGAGCGCGGAGATTGCTCGTTTGGTGAACCTATTGACCATCACGGAGACGAGTTTTTTCCGGGCGGCGGGGCAGTGGGCGCAGTTCGAGCAGATTTTGGCGGAGGAGTTCGGGGCGGGCGGACTTGTCGGGGTGGGTGGAGCGGGGAAGGTGGAGGCGGTCGCGGCGGGGCGCGCGGAAAAAACCAGGACGGCGAGCGCGGAAAAATCCGGTGGCGCGCGCCCGCGGGTGCTGCGGCTGTGGTCGGCGGGGTGTTCGTCGGGGGAGGAGCCATATTCGGCGCTGCTGACCTTGATCGAGGCGGGGCTGGGGCCGGAGCAGTTTGCGATCGAGGCGTGGGACATCAACCGGGAAATGATCGAGAAGGCGCGGTTGGGGGTGTTTCCGTCGTGGTCGCTCCGACGGATGCCGCAGCCGTTGGTGGCGAAGTATTTCACGGCGGTGGCGGACGGGGAGTACCGGCTGCGGCCGTCGCTGTCGGGGGCGGTGCAGTTTCGGCAGGAGAATCTGCTGCAGGAGACGGCGGCATTTCCGGGGGAGTTGGATTTTATCTTTTGCCGCAACGTGCTGATCTATTTCACGGCGGCGGACGTAAAGCGGCTGGTGCTGCGCTTTCACGCGGCACTGCGGCCGGGCGGTGTGTTGTTCTTGAGCCCCACGGAATCGCTGCACCAGGTCACCGCGGTGTTCGAGGTGACGGTGGGAAAAAATGCGGTGTGCTACCGCAAGGCGAGGGCGTGACACAGGCGCGGACAGACCGCTTCCGCGGACATCCGGAACGGCCCCGGCACCCTTTGCAACTCAGCGCCGCATCAACCGATGAGGTTGTTGCGGCGGAGGCAGGCCAGCACTTTCAGGACGGCGGGATTGTTGATCCGGTAGTAAACCCGGTTGCCGTCCCGGCGTGAAGCCAGAATGTCGTGGTCGCGGAGGATTTTCAGCTGCTGGCTGGTGAGAGCCTGCGGCGTCCCCGTGTTCGAGGCGATGTGCCCAACCGTACATTCGCCGCTGGCCAAAGTGTCGATGATGGCGAGTCGAATCGGATGTGCAACCGCACGTAGAATAGACGAGGCTTTTTTCAAGGCGCTCTTCTCAAGTTGCTTACCCAAAGGAGCCTTCTCCCTGTTGTTGATGAACCGCGTGTTGCAGTTGGATAATGGTAGCGGTGGCATCCGACTTTGGCAAATCACGACTGCGGTCCTTTGGCAAACTTTTTGGATGCTTGTTACCTGTAATCATGTTCCCGTATTATTTTTATATGTTAACGAGTTGAGTTCAGGTTCACTTTGAGCCTGCTCGCGCGGGGCGGTTGGCGTGCGGTTTCAATTCCCCGTTTGCCGTTGCTTCACCGAGGCGGCTTGTGAGCTATGATGGGGCATGGCGGCGGGCGAATTGCTCGCGTGCCGGGAGTGGACGCGCCTGATGCAGCAGCAGCTTCACCGACCGAAATCCGAGTCCCGGGTCCCGGGTGCGGGAGCCTGGCTGGCGGCCGCGGTGCTGGCGGCCGGGCTGGTTGCGTTGCGTGCGGCCGATGCGCCGACGCCGGATCCGACCCCGACTCCGCCGCCGGCCACGCAGCCTGCGCCCGCGGGAACTCACGCTGCGCCCGCCCCGTCCACTCCGTCCACTCCGTCCACCAGGCCCACCGCGCCTGGCACAGCTACGCCGGGCGCCAGTCCCGCCACGCCCGACCACGCCACCGGCGCGGAGGATGGAGGCAGTCCGGCGGAGCCGCCGGCGCCGCGGCCGCCCAGCGCGGCTGACACGTTGCCGCCGGACGGGACGCTGCAAGCGTCGCAGCAGAAATACTGGCTGGAGCTGCGCGACACTCAGGGCGCCGACCGGCTGTGGACCTTCTACAAAAGCGAGTATCGCGGCACGGTGCTGCTCACGCAGACCGACCAGGGCGGCAACAAGCTCGCGGACATCATCGACAAGGTGCTGGACCAGTTGGACAAGCAGTTCGGGCTGAAGCCGGAAAAAATCGCGCATCAGTTTCTGGCCGCCAATACGATGGGCTTCAAGGTGGTTTACCAGGCCACGGTGGGGCGGACGGCGCGCTACCAGGTGCAGTATTTCATTCCCAAAAACGAGCATCTGTATGTGTTGACCTGTTCGTGCAAGAAGGGCATGGAGGACGGCATCAGCTTCGACGGCTTCGCCGACGCGTTTGTGCCGCCCGTTAAAAAGTAGGTGCGCATGAAAAATGGGATGAGCAAGCCGGCGCCTCGGCGGCGCGGAACCGGCCGGGGGTTGCGTCTGGCGGCGGCGGCGTGGCTTTGCGTGGCGGTTGCGGTGGCGGGCGCGGCAGGCGCGGCGGCCGGGGCCGAGGCGACGGTGGTCAAGAAACTGCCGGGGCGGTTCAGCATCGAAGTGCCGGCGGGCCGATTCATCTTTGTGAATGACGCGCGGGATCCGAACCGGTTGACCGGCACCGACCAGCGGGCGCTGCAGACCGGCGTGGTGATCAGCATCGTGGCCTCGAAGGTGGCCGCGGGGGACCTCGACAGCGCCGTCGACCAGGCGGTGAAACTGGCGATAGCCGAGCCGAAGCTGAAGCAGGAATCGAAATCGGAATTCAAATCCGGCGGGCACACGGCCTACAAATTTGTTTTGACCGGCACGGTGAAGGACAAGCCGACGGTGTATTTCGGCTTTTTCATGCGCGACGACACGCATGTCTACATCTTCACCGCTTCGGTGTATGCGAGTTTCCGCGCGCAATACGAAAAAATCTTCGACGCCATCGCAGGGTCGGTCGCGGCCGATCAGGAGGCGCGGCCGGCGGCGGGGGGCGCGGCCGGGAGCGCGCCGGCGAATGTGCCGGCGCCGGCGCAGCCACCGGCGGTCAATCCGGCGGGGGAAAAACCGGAGTGAGCCCCGAATTGCCCACGCGCGCGGGCTACCGCTATCTCAACCCGCGCAAGCTGGCCAACCTCGGCAAGATTCACCTGGTCGCGCGCGGGGTCGTCGAAGGGTTTGTCACCGGCCTGCACAAAAGTCCCTACCACGGGTTTTCGATCGAATTCTCCGAGCACCGCGACTATGCGCCGGGCGATCCGTTGCGCGCCATCGACTGGCGCACCTACGCGCGCACCGAACGGCTGTACATCAAGCTGTTCGAGGACGAAACGAACGTGCGGGTGTATCTGCTCATCGACCGTTCGGCTTCGATGGGCTACAAATCGTCCAAGGACGGGCTGTCGAAGCTGGAGTACGCCTGCTACCTGGCCGGGAGCCTGGCGTGGCTGCTGATCCGGCAGCAGGACGCGGTGGGGCTGGTGTCGTTCGACGAGCAGATCCGGGATTTTATCGGGGCGGCATCGACGACGGGCCACCTGCGGCGGCTGGCGGCGGCGCTGGAGGACATCAAGGCGCGCAATAAGACGACGATGACGGCGACCTTTCACGACGTGGCGGAAAAAATCAAACGCCGCAGCCTGCTGGTGATTTTTTCGGATCTGTACGAGGACGCGGCGCAGATTTTTTCGGCGATGAGTCATTTTGCGGCGCGCAAACACGAGGTGCTGCTGTTTCACACGATGGACCGGCAGGAGCTGCAGTTCGACTTCAACAAGCTGGCCGAATTCGTGGACATGGAAACCGGCGAGCGGCTCCTGGCCGATCCGCTGCACATCCGCGGCGAGTATTTGAAGCAACTGGAGGTGTTCCAGTCGGAATTCAAGCGCCGCGCGATGGATTTGAACTGCGAATATATTCCCGTCAACACCGACGTGCCGTTCGAAATCTTGCTGGGTCAGTTTTTGCGGCGTCGCGCGAGCATGGGCTGAGCGGAAATTCGGCCTTGAATCGGGTGGTTCTGGCGTGGCCAGACCGTTCCGGCATTGCTTCGCGACGTGGAACCCCTGCGCATTTGTTCCCCCGAACCCGGGAAGAAGACCGGGGTCAGGATGCCTGCGTCCCGCAAGCGGGATGTCGGGAAACGATGGATCGACCGCAAGATTGAAAGCCTTGGAAGGAGCATGAGGCGCGGACCTTCGCGCCGATCACTTCTGGAAGCAAAAATCGCTGGGGAGGGTAGCCCAATCCTTCGCACCGGGCGGAATCCATTCGACGCGCAATTCGCCGTCGCCGTGCAGGTTGAAATAGTCTATGGAAAGGAAGATCCGCGGGTTGTCGCCGGTCACATCGATGCCGACACCCGGGGTCGCATGGGTGGTGTGCGGGGTCATATCCTGGGTTTCAACCCGGTTTTTTCGGTTCGAGATTTCTCCAATCCGCATGAGCGCTCCGTCGTCGCATTGGAGGCGGAACTGATAGCGGCCGGGCTTGACATTAAGATTGGTGTGCAGGTGCAGGATCATGTTGTCGTGGATATCGTGGCCGCCGAAATGATTGTGGAAATCCACGTTGGGGAGCACCAGAGTGTAATTGGGCTTGAGCACTTTGAAAAGGCCAGTGGGCCAGGTGGGCAAGCCGGGCACATCTTCGAAGACCCACACATTAACGCCATGGACGCCATCGTCGGCCGCGGGTGGCGGGGGTGGCGGCGGTGGGGGCGGCGGAGCGGCCATGGCTTGCGCGCTGGCGCCGAAGCCTTTGGCGGCGATGGCATTGCGGATTTCGAGGAACCGCGCGGCGTAGACCAGCGCAGCGGGCGTGTCGCCGGCGGCAGTGTCGACGGCGTCGAAGATTTTTTGGGCGTCGGTCAGGCTGGAGGCTTCCACCAGCAGCGTGGCGGCGTCGAGCTGGCGGCGGATGGCGGCCTGGTCGTCAGGCTGTTTGGTGAGCACCGCCAGGCGCAGGAAGGCTTCGGCGGAGACGTAGCCGGGCAGCGGTGCGAGCAGCAGGCGGGCGCGGTCGTATTCGCCCTGGGCCATGGCGATCATGGCGGCGCCCAGCACGAGGTCGGGGGAGGCGTCCTTGTCGAGCGCGCCGCCGAGGTGGGCGATCTGGGAGGAGCCCAGCGCGTCGGCCAGCGGGAAGTCGCCGCTGACGCCGTCGAAGCGAATGCGGCCGTCTTTGAGACCGGCCAGTTTGGCGAGGACTTCCTTGCCGTCGTCGCCGGTGCGGTAGATCGGGGTATTGGGATGTTTGGCGAGAAAGGCTTCGGCGGCCTGCAACAGCGCGACGGCGTGGTTGGCGTCGCGCACGTCCTGATCGAGCCACAGCAGGATGGGCAGGTTGTTTTTCTGCTCGGCGGCGGTGCGCAGGAAGGAGCGCACGGTGTAGAGGCGGTTGGGCTTGGAGGTGTCGGCGATGATGGCGGTCAGGCCGTTCAGGGCGTTGCTGTACTGGGTCTCGCGGGCGTCGATGTTGGCGGCGGTGTCGAGCAACTGCCAGTGGTGAAACAGATCGTCGATGTGCTTGTGGGCGTCGGTGAACCGGGCGCGGGCGGGGTCGGAAAATTCGGTTTTGGTGTCGGGGTCGAGCAGCGCGAGGGCGGGGGGGAATTCATTTTTGTCGGCGAGCTTGCCGGCCTGATCGATGTCGGCTTGAACGGCCTGTTTCTCGTCGTGGTCGATCTGGGCGGCGGTGTCGGAGAGGTTTTTGGGGATTTCGTGGAATTTGGGATCGGCGTTTTGGACCTGTTTGCGGGCGGATTGGAACTTGTGATCTTTGATGTCGGCGGCGATGGGGCCGTCGGCGATTTTCTGCCATTCGACGGCGAGCTGCGCGTGCCACTTGTCGAGTTCCTGGCCGAGGCGATCGTCGAGTTTGTTCAGGAGGTCGGGACGGGCGCGGACATCGCCGCGGGCGGCCTGCAGATCGGCGACATTTTTGGCCGGATCGTCGCCCAGGCCTTTCATGACCTTGTCGAAGGTCGCGGCGGCGACCCGTTCGGCCGCCTGTTTGATCGTCTCGTTGGCGTGACTGTCGGACGGGTGGTCCTGGTCGTCGGGGGTGCTCGTCGCCGGATCGGTGTGGGTGGCGACGGGGGTGGAGTGGTCGGCGGGATGGGTCACATCGTCGTCGTGGACGGCGGTGTGCTTGGCCGGGGGCGGGGCGCCACCGCCATGGGTGGCGACGAGAAACACGCCGAGACCGAGCACCAGCACCACGACGCCGGCGATCAGGAAGAGCTTGGGATTGGCGCCGGATTTCTTGTGTTTGTCGGTCGTGGTGCTGGACCGGACGGAGGCGTGCTTGCCGCTGAGGGTGGTGGTGCGGCTGGAGCGGATCGCGCGGACGCTGCCGGTGGATTCTCCTTTGCGGAGTTTGGCGGGCAGCGCCAGGGAGGACTTGGCGTTGAAGCCTTTGGTGTAGACCGGGCGGCGTCCGGCGATGACCGTCTGGATGTCTTCGCAGAGCAGGCGGGGGGACTCGTAGCGGTCGTTGCGGTCCTTGGCGAGCATTTTCTCCATGATGCGGAGGGTGTTTTCACTGACGTTGACGCCCTCGATGGTGTTGGGATCGGGGGCTTGGTCGGTCAGGTGCATCATCATGACGTCGCGGGAGGATTTGGCGGAGAAGAGCGTTTTGCCGGTGAGCATGTTGTACAGGGAGGCGCCGAGGGAGTAGATGTCGGCGCGGGTGTCGACGTCGGTTTCGCCGCGGGCCTGTTCGGGGGCGATGAAATGCGGGGTGCCGACGGCGACGCCTTTCATGTCGTCGGCGGTGGAGACCGAGCGGGCCAAGCCGAGGTCGCAGAGCTTGGCGACGATCTGAAGCTTGCCCTGGTCGGCGAGCTCCTGCCAATTTTCGGGGAGGTTGGCGAGCATGATGTTGTCGGGCTTGATGTCGCGATGGACGAGGGTGTGCTGATGGGCGTGATCGAGCGCGTCGGCCATCTGGCGGCAAATCTGGAGGGCCATCGGTTCGGGCAGGCGGCCGTGGTCGTCGATGACTTCCTTGACGGTGCAGCCGTCGACGTATTCCATGGCGAAGTAGTAGTGCCCCTGGGATTCGCCGACGTCGATGCCCTGGATGATGTTGATGTGGTTGAGGCCGCCGGAGGCGCGGGCCTCCATGATGAAGCGCTCGCAGAATTTTTTGTCCTTGGCGAGCTTGGGCGGCAGGATTTTGAGGGCGACGATGCGGTCCATGGAAATCTGCCGGGCGCGGAAGACGGCGCCCATGCCGCCCTGGCCGACCTTTTCGAGCAGTTCGTAGTTGGCGATCTGCTGGCCGCCGCTGAGCGCGCGTTCGACGGCGCGCGATTTTTCCTTGGTCAATTGACCGGAGGTTTCCAGCAGTTCGCGCAACCCCATGGTGGTCTGGTGGGCGTCGGTCAGCTCGCCGTAGGCACGATTCAGCTCGGCTTCGCTGAGATACCCCAGTTCCAGGAGCTTGGCGCCAAATAGTTTGTCTTTTGGTTTGACCGCCATCCCGAAAACGGCTCCTCACCTCGTGTCCGCTCGATATACACAATGATACCTCAAGGTGCGACGGGGGAGCAACGGAATTTGCTGCCGGGAAAATGGCGAATTAATGCCTATGCACCTGTGCGGCAAGACGGCGCGAAGACAAGGATGACGCGTGAAGGATGAAGGAAGCGAAGGAAATCCTGAATCCTGAATCTGGAAGGATGAGAGGGGAGGAGGCGGGAGAAGAAGAAAGGCGGGAAAATGCGTGGGTGGGCGGCGGTTCCTGGAATAAGCCTGCCCAAGTCGGTTGCGAGGATGGGGCTTTTTTCTTCCCCTCATCCTTCATCCTTCAGACTTCATCCTTTCGGCTCAGTGGCCTTCAATCGTGCCTTCCTGGATTTTCAGTTCGCTGGAGCGCATGACTTTGTCGAGCAGGCCGTCGCGAATCCAGACGATCCGGTCGGAGGCGGCCAGCATTTTGTGGTCGTGAGTGGCGGCGATGATGGTGACGCCGGATTCTTCCTTCAATTCGCACAGCAACTGGATGATTTCCTCGCCGGTTTTCAGGTCCAGGTTGCCGGTCGGTTCATCGGCCAGGATGATGGCGGGGCTGTTGGCCAGAGCGCGGGCGATGGCGACGCGCTGCTGCTGGCCGCCCGACAGCTGGTTGGGCGTGTGGTAGACGCGCTCGCCCAGCCCGACGCGCTTGAGCAGCGCCACGCCCTTGTCGCGGGCGTCGTCGCCGGTCATGCCGGCGAAGAACATCGGCAGGGTCACGTTTTCCAGCGCGGTCATGACGGGGATGATGTTGTAGGACTGAAAAATATAGCCGATCTTGCGGCAGCGCAGCCAGGCCAGTTCGTTGGGGGTGAGCTGCGCGATGTCGACTTCGTCGATGAAGACGCGGCCCGAGGTGGGCTTGTCCAGGCCGCCGACCATGTTGAAGAAAGTGGATTTGCCGGAGCCCGACGGGCCCATGATCGAAATGTATTCGCCGGCGAAAATCTCGAGGTTGACGCCCTTGAGCGCCTGCACGATTTCCTCGCCCATCTTGTAGTGTCGCTTGACTTCGACGGTGCGGACGATGACCTGGTCCGAGGCCTGGCGGTCGCCGCGCTTGATGCTGGTGGCCATGGCGAGGTTGGCGCCGGCCTTGAGGTCTTCCTCGATTTTGGCGCCCTTGCCGTAGCTTTTTTCGCCTGAGGCCGCCATGCGCGCGGAGTTGGGCACGGAATTCTGGCCGGAGGCGCCGGGCGCGGGCCGGCTGCCCGAGCCGCTCGGCTGCGCCGGCTGGCCCGATGGTCCGGCTTGGCCGGCCTGGCCGGGGGGCGGAGCGGAATCGGCCGGGCTGTGCTGCTCCTGGTCGTGCTGCTCCGCGTTGGGTTGTTCGGTCACGCCGGGTCTCCTGCAAGCCGCGCCGAGTCGCCGCTAGATTTCCTGCCGCATCGCGGCGATCGGGTCCATCCGCGAGGCATACAACGAGGGGAAGGCCGCGCCCACCACCGAGATCGCCACGCCCGCGAGAAAGGCCATCAACAGGTCCAGTCCGACCGGGCCCCAGGGCCAGTAGACGGTCACCAGCGAAGCGCCGAAGTTGATGAGCAGGTAGACCACCATCATCAGGGCGCCGATCACGATGCCCAAGATGGTGCCCAAGCCGCCCTGCACCGCGGATTCGATGAGGAACAGCTTCATGATAAAACCATCCAGCGCGCCCAGGCACTTCATGGTTCCGATTTCGCGGAAACGCTCGGTGACGCTCATGAGCATCGCATTGGTGATGCCGACGCCGGCGACGATCAGGGCGAGGCCGGTGAGCCACAGGTCGCGCGGGGACTGCCACATCGGGGCTTCTTCATTTTTGACCGCGGCGGGGGGCGGTTTTGGGCTGGCGGCGCCGGCCGGC
>JBOHNC010000489.1:0-5622 GCA_050730415.1 Planctomycetota bacterium | reverse complement strand
GCCTTCGACGACCTGCCCCCGTTGCTTGGCGCCGCCGCGCACAAACCGATCGGCACGGTGCTCCCGCCGATTTCCGTGGCCGATCTGCGCGCCGCGAAAGCCTTCGGCCCCCCCGACGGCCCGCGCGCGCTGCGCGATCCCGACCGCCCGCCGGATGGCGTCGCTGTCACTCCCGCCGCCGCCACGGTACCGCTCCTGCTGCTGTTCCGCATCGCCGGGCAGAAAGTGGTGCTGCGACCCTACAGCGAAGTCCGCGACCGCATCAAGGATCAGCTCGACACCGATCTGTTCCTGAAGGCCAAGGAAACCTTCTTCCAGAATCTGAAGCAGAACATCACCGTCAGCCCGCCGCAGGGAACCTATCCTCCGATCAGCCCCTATCTGCTGAACCTGGCGCAGTGGCGCAAGCCGGCCGACGCGTCATCGCCGCCACCGTCGCCCGAACACGGTTTTCGCCACCTGCCGCCGCTCGATCAGCCCTGAGGCCCGCCCGATGAACGATGCATCCACCGCGCACCCTGAACCTTCGCTGCCGCCCGCCGGCGCGCCGCCCGGAGGCGGAACCGCAGAAGCGCCGATCGAAGTCCTGTCCCTGCCGTTGGGGCCGCTCGACACCAACTGCTACGTGCTGTTCCGCCGCGGATTCAACCAGGCCGTGGTCTTCGATCCGGGCGGCGATCCGACCGCGCTGTTGGCGCTCCTGGCCAAACATGATTTGCAGGTCGCCGCGCTGGCGCTGACCCATGGACACGGCGATCACCTGGGCGGCGTCGAACAGCTTCTGACGCACCTGCATCCGCCGCCGCCGTACTACGCGCCCGCGCGCGAAAAGGATTTCCTGCGCCGCGCTCTGGTCAACCTGTCGGCCTGGATCGGGCAGTCGGTCACCACCCGCCCGGCCGATGTCTGGCTGAACGGCGGCGAAACCGTCACGCTGGCGGGCATCCCGTTCCAAGTGCATCACACGCCCGGGCACACGCCGGGGCATCTCATCTATGTCTGCGCAGGCGGCGCCGGCCGACCGCCGATCGTCATCGCCGGCGATCTGATTTTCCGCGAGAGCGTCGGCCGCACCGATTTCCCCGGCGGTAGTTTCGATCAGCTTGCCGCCAGCATTCAGAAACACATCTGGCCGCTGCCCGACGCCGCCGTGCTGTATCCCGGCCACGGTCCCGCCACGACCGTCGGCCACGAAAAGCAACACAATCCGTTCGTGCCCTTGAAAGGAAAAGGGTAGGCGCGGAATGGGAGGTTGCCAGGGCAATCGGGGCCGGCGCAAAATCGCGCGACCAACGGCAGCGATCCCCGTCCGACACAAATGAGAATCGACCCGGCAACGCGAAGCGTTGCCGGTGGGGCCGCCGCCTTCGAGGCGGCTAGGGAGCTTTGTTGGCCTTTTCGAGGCGGCGTTTTTCTTCCTCGGTCAGGCGCGCGTCGACGAAGCTCAGCAGCTTCATCCGCTCTTCCTGCCCAATGTCGGTGAACTTGATGCCCAGTTCCGGCTTGTCGCGCTCGCTCGAATCCGTCAACCGCACCACCTGTGCAGAAGCCTTCAGGTTGCCGACGTTGGCGATGCCCTTGAAGTGGACCTCCATCGTGAAGGCGGTCAGCGGCAGGGAATTCCGCGGAAAAACCAGGTCGGTGAGCAACGCGCCGCCGACGCCGATATTGCGCGCCAACGCGGTGCCCTTGTCGAAGATTTCGCCCTTCTCCAGAAAGATCGACACCTCGCACTGCACATTCACCATGGTGCGGCCGTATTCGCGCTTGAAAGGCCGGCGGATGGTGGTGAAGTCATACCCCATTTTTTCCGCGGTGCGAAAAACTTTTTCCCGCGTCGTTTCCGAGGCTGAATATTTGGGGTCGCGGTTCAGAATCTTGGTGACAGTGGTGCGCGAAATGCCCAATGTGTCGGCGATGGCCTGCTGACTGACGCCCATAGAACGTTCCTCAAGGTTGCTTGCGCGAGGTGCACCGAAAGCCTCACCTTCCCTTGTGCACCAGACTGTGCAATAGGATAGTGAATCGATGCAATCGCTGCAAGCGCAGATTGTGCGCCTCGACGTGCATTGCCGTCGCGGGGCCTGGATCGAGTCGCCGCACGAGGGCCGCGTCGCTGCGGCCTTCCCGCGCCAAGCGCCCGTCGCCTCGCATCGCCAGCCTGCTCCCGATCCGGGACTCCGCCGGTTCAAAGGTGGAATTCAAGCCGCCGATTCGGCCTCGAACCGTTCGGCCCACATATTCCTAACATTTTGATTTGACGCCTCTTCTGGCACAACGTGCGCCCCGATCAGCCGGCCGAGTCGGCACCACCCCAATTCTGGACCATCGGCATGAACTGCCAGCCTCCGTTCGATTTCAGTCTGCCCCGATGCGCGGCCAGACAACGCCGCACCGCAATGTCCCAACTTGAAAGCGATATAATATATCGATACGGGCAGCTCTGCGATTTTGAAAAAATTTGCACGAAATTCTGCCCCCGACCTCCATTTTCCCGCTCCGTTTGGTGCGCCGCTGCACAGGCGCAAGAGCGACCTTGAATACAATATCCCACTGCCCTTGCGGCTGCCGCGCACGCCGATTCCGTTTCCTGGGAGCACCACCGATGCCGGGCGTCGATCCGATCTGCAACGTTGATGGCGAGTTTGTCCCGCTGAGCGCCGCGCGCATTTCCGCGCAGGACCTGGGCCTCTTGCGCGGCCTGGGCGTGTTTGATTTTTTGCGCACCTACCGGCTGCGCCCCTTTCAGTTGGAAGCCCACGTCCGCCGCCTGGCCAATTCCGCCCGTCTGGTGGGCATTCGCCTGCCCGGCTCCCGCCAGCGCCTGATGAACATCTGCCAGGAACTGTGCGTACGCAACGCCGCGCTGCGCGAACTGACCCTCCGTCTGATCGTCACCGCGGGGCCGACCCGCGACGGCTTCTGGCCCGACGGCACGCCCACGGTGGCAATCCTGGTTGCACCGCTGAAGCCCTACCCCGACCAACTCTACCGGCGCGGCTGCGCGGTCATCACCACCCTGCTTTCGCGTGAACTCCCCGAAGCCAAGACCACCAACTACCTCTCCGCACGCGCCGCGCTGGTGGCGGCGAAAAAAGTCGGCGCCCTCGAAGCGCTCTACGTGAATTCCGCCGGCGACGTGCTGGAAGGCACCACCAGCAATATCTTCGCCGTCCGTGAGGGCGTGTTGATCACGCCGCGGGAAGGCATCCTGAGCGGCATCACGCGCGAGTGCGTGTTGCGCCTGGTGCGGAAAAATAAGCTGCTGGAAATCCGCGAGGAACCGCTCGCGCTCACCGCGCTCCGCCACGCC
Organism: Planctomycetota bacterium; assembly: GCA_050730415.1. Taxonomy (GTDB): domain Bacteria; phylum Planctomycetota; class SZUA-567; order H5-PLA8; family JBOHNC01; genus JBOHNC01. The sequence continues at coordinate 2,309 of JBOHNC010000489.1, read as the reverse complement.
GATGAAGCCTTCCTGACCTCCTCCAACCGCGAAGTCATGCCGGTCACCCGCATCGACAGCCAGCCGCTCGCCCCGCCCGTGCCGCCCGCGCCGAGCCCAAGCCCCCGCTCGGTCGGGCGCTTCGGCAAGGTCGGCCCGATCACCCAAAAGGTGATGAGCCTATTTCGCGATTTCACGCAGAAAAAAGGCCGCTGATCCCGCCCGCCGCCACGTGTGCCGCCGCTACTGGTTCGCCGCGATCTTGGCGGTGCGGAACACGTACACGCGATCGTAGCCGTACTCGCGGCCGCCCGCGAAAACCAACCCGTTCTGCGAATCCACGAACAGGTGCGTGCTGCCGTTGTTGAAGGTTTTCTCGACCGCCGCCGCATGCGTTAGATGCCCGCTGGCGGGATCGTACTGAAAGGTCATCAGCGGCCCCTTGAAGCTGCCCAGAAATCCGGTCTTGCCGTCGGCCGCGAACACCATCGCCCAGCCGGCCGCATTCGCCAGCGGATCGACCGCGCCGGACACCGTCTCCTGCAGCGTGAGCTCCCCGGTCTTGGCGTCCCGTTTGAAAATGCCGTAGGCGTTGTCGGTCGGTTTGCCGTTGCGCACCCCCGCGTACAGATATTTTCCGTCCGGACTCATCCCCAACGAGGTCCACTCGAACCGCTCGTTGCCCGGCATCCTCGGCGCGATCGTCTCCAACCCGACCGAGGCCTTCCACGCCAGGCTCCCATCCTCCTTGCGCTCCACGATCGCCAGCGCGTAGTCCGCGGCCGAAATCGTATATAGAAAATGTCCGTCCGGGCTGATCGTCAGAATCCCCGGGTAGTCGGCGTTCGTCGACGGTCCGATCCCCTTGCCTTTGGCTTCGCCCTTTTCTTCCGGCTTGCCGTCGTCGCCCAGATGCACCCAGTACAGCCGGTCCTGTTTGAGCCACGCCTTCAAATACAGATTCTTCTGCTGCGGCCCCACCACGATCTGCCGCGCCGCCGGGCAGGCCGCCACCCCCTGGCGGATCGGCTTGCCGTCGGCCGGGTCGAGCTTGTACCAGACCATCCCATGCCAGTTCATCCGGTGGTAGCCGTTGTGCGGCGTGACGCCATACAGGCAGTCGCCGGCCGCGCGGATGGTGAAGCCGCCGCAGCGCTCTTCCAACTGCTGTTCGACGAAGTGCAACTGCCCGCTGGCCGGGTCGCATTTGAAGTACATCAACCCGTCCTCCCCCGCCAGATACAGACAGCCGCCGTGGTATTCGCTGCCACTGCTGACGAAGCAGCGCACCTTGGCCGTCGCTTCCTGCACGAAGCTCACGCTGGGCGCCGCCGACGGCACCGTCGGTTCCGCGTAGGCCGGCTTGCCGGAGCGCGCGTAGACCATCACCGGCAGCGAGCGATTGGCGAGGTAGAACACATCGTGGACGGGATCGTACGCGGCGCTCTGCACGATATTGCTGAGCGTGTAATGCTCCGGCAGCGCGACCGCCAGTTTCCAGGTCTTCGCGCCATCGGTCGATTCTTCGAAGCCGTTGGGCCCGGCGAAGAGAACGTGATTTTCGTCCTTGCCGAAAAATGGCCCGATGCAAACGGCGCCCGGCACCGCCGCGCCCTGCTGCGTCCAGCTCTTGCCCTGGTCCGCGCTGACGATCAGATGCGGCCCGCCGCTGGTCGACAGCCAGTACATTTTCGCTTTGAACGTCACCGCCGGCCCGACGCCGTTCAGGTCGGAGACTTTGCTCCAGGTCTTGCCGTCGTCCTCGCTGCGTTCAATTGCCTGGTCGGTGGAGACCAAGAGCGCCTTCCCGCTGACGCCCAGCCCCTGCAGCCAGGGATCGCTGCGCGTGCGTGCCAGGCGCGTCCAAGTCTGCCCGCCGTCGCCGCTCCAGTGCAGCCCGGTTTCCTCGTGGCGCGCGGCCAGCACCGTTTTGGTGTCCCAGTCCATCACGCCGAAATCCCAATTGCGGCCCACCGCCACATACGGCGCCCAGGTTTTGCCGCCGTCCAGCGAATACCCCGACGGCCCGGGGCTGTTGTTCATGTTGAAGCTGGCCAGGCCCTTGCCGTCGGGACTGGAGTAAAAACTGTAGGCGTACAGCGGCCCGGTCGCGCCGCCCGAAATCTTGCCGCCGTCCACCCGCGCGAAATGCTGCCCGCCGTCGCTGCTTTCCCAGATGCCGTAGGTCCACATCGACAAAAATGCCTTGCCGGTGGTCCGGTCGACCGCCACCGCGCAGTCCATCCGCTCCGGATCGATCTGCGTTTTTTCGATGCCGTTGTAGGCGTCCTGCCACAGCGCGCGCCAGGCCGGTGGGGCCGCCTCCGAGG
>JBOHNC010000488.1:0-9385 GCA_050730415.1 Planctomycetota bacterium | reverse complement strand
GTGGCGGTGGTGGCGGTGGTGGCGGTGGTGGCGGTGGTGGCGGTGGTGGCGGCAAGTGGTGTGACGGGCCGGAGCGGGGTGCGTTGCGCGGCGGCGCGTTCGGCCGCAGCCTGCGCCGAGTCCGCCGCGGCGGCGATCGGCACGATCGGCACGTCGGCGACCGGGTTGCTCTGCCCCTGCGACTGACCGACCACCCGTTCGACAAATGCCCCGCCCATGCGGTGGGCTTGGAACGCTTCGCGCAGTTGCGCGTCGAGCGGCTCCTGGAAACTTTCGATCCGGCGCGCTTCGCTGACGCGCTGCACGAAACGTTCGTCGAGACGATGCGGCGCGAGCACGCGCGCGAGCCAGCCATCGACAAGGTGCGGGAAGGCGTGGCGCACGACCGCGGCAGGAAAGGCGTCGGCGTCAAACCGATGGTCCTGAAGATACCGTTGGAGCGTGGTTTCGACGGCGCTGAGCGCGGCTTCGACGCTGCCGCGGCTGAGGCACCCCGCCAGCCGCCGGTCCGCGTCGCGCAGCGCGGCGTAGGTCTCACGCCAGTCGCTGTCGGCGGCCAACCGAGCCTCGACCGCAGCGCGTTCGGACAGCGCCAGCTCGCCGTCATGCAAAAGCGACAGCGCCAGATATTTGTCGTCGAGATTCCACGTCACGAAAAAGACCTCAGCCGGGGAACCGGGCGTCAGCCGGTGTCGGGTGAAATAAAGACGGAAGACCCGCAGCCGATGTTAGGGGCGAACACGGAAAATAGGTCCATTGGAGGAGAACGGACGGTTTCCAAAACAATGTATCTTAGGATACTTCTTTTGCTGTTCCAAGACCATGATTCCACGGTGTGCAGGAATCCAGCCAGTTTTAAGCAGCCTGGCAGGGCTGTTCAACCTTCATTTTCGCGGTGGTGCGGAGCCAGCGCCTGGGACCACCGACGTTTCCCTCGGAGCGCCGACGTTCACGTTTGTGCATTACCCACATCCTTTTGAAACCTGTTTTGTGTCTTCCAGCCCCGACCACCGCCCCGCTCTGAATCTCACGCTGCAAGGCCGTCACTTGCATGCTGCTTTTAGCGCCGGAGGCACGGCAGAGTTGTAGCCCAGCGGTCGGCCGTCGGGCCCAGCCCAGAGGCCATCTGCTGGGAAAGCGACGCGCAGCAGCACTCCCGCGCGATCCGAAGCAGAACCACGCACCCGAACTGCCACCGCGCGGAACCGAACCCGACGTTCAACAAAGCGAATGCATTTCGACCCATCGCCCTCCACTCTGCAGCAAGGGGAACATCGGCCAGGAAGCATGCAGGCGGAATGCTCCGGCAAGGGAGCCACCGCAACCGCTACCGATTAGAATGGCAGGCGCGCTGTGAGCATTCTCTCTCCGCGCCACCCGCGTTACCCATCGCTTCACCTCAACCCTGTGCGAGACTCCCATGGCCTGGACCTACCTCCCCGAACAACCCGACCGCTGCCAGCTTCTGGCGGCCGAAACCAAGCGCGCCGGCGCGCCGATCGGCGCGGAGTGGGGCGTGGTCGATGACGGCGCCGATCCCGTCGCCTTCGGCCCGTTTTATTCCGGCCGGTTTTTGATGTCCGGGGAGCTGATGGCGGCCGCGCTGCTGCGGCTGTATCCGGCTGGCGCGACCGGGGCGTCCCGTTCGAGCGGTTCGGCCAGTTCGGCCGGGGCCGAGCGCCCCGAACCGCTGGCGCCGCCGACTGATTTTCTGGCCGCGGCCGCGGCCCGCGCGCGCGAATCCGGCGCGGCGGTTTTGTTTCTCGACGCCCCCGGCGGCTTCGACCATCGCGCGCTCACCGCTGCCGGCGCCACGCGCTGGTTCACCCATGCCGGCCAAGCGATTTTGCGCCGCGACCAGTTGGCGCCGGCACTGGAGACCCGCGCCCGCGCCCCGGAACGGCTCGCGCACCTGCTGCCCGCCGCCACCGCCGCCACCACCGCGACGGCCGACGGCGAAGGAGCAATCAGCGCGGAAAAGCTGGACCAGCTGTACATGTCCTACTGCCTGCTGACCGGCCTGCTGCCGCGTTTCCGGCGTCCGCTGACCTGGTGGCAGCGGCTGTGCGATGAGCCCGGCATCCGGATTCGCGGCATCCAGTTGCCGACCTACGGCGAAGAAGACCCTGAAACGCCTTCCGGCCCGCTGGACACCTGCGGCTACGTGGTCTACCGCGACCACGGCGGCGTGCGGGAATTCCTCGAAACGGTCGTGACCATCACCGACGACGAGGACGAAACGGCGATCGACGGGCTGCTCAACGATGTGCTCGACGTGCTGGTGCGCGAAGCGTTCTGGCCGGCGGACGGCGCGAGTTCCATCGACCGCCTGCTGTGGCACGGCTCGCCCGGCGACCTGATGTGGTCGCGGATTTCCATGTACGGCGGCGAGACCCGCGAACAGACGCAGACGAACTACCTGCAAGTGCTCGCCCCCGACGTGGTCGCCGAGACCCTGGTGAAACGAGCGGTGCTCGAGGCTGACGATGGCGAATTCGCAGGGGAGATCACGGTGGTGCTGACCGATCTCGAAGGTATTGCCTACCGCTGCAAAGGCGATCGCAAAGCCGGCCGCCTGACAGTGCGGATCGCAACCGCGGAATTCCTGGCGTGTCTACTGCACCCCTACCGCCTGACCAGCCTCGTGGCCGAAGGCGGCATCGAATTCGAATGCGACAACGAAGACGTCGATCCGATGTGGGTGATTTTCACCTCGGTGCTGGATGTCCTCCATCCCCACTGGCCCGCGCTGGAAATGTGAGGTAAACAAGTGGCGCGCCAAAAAATCGGGGCGACAGGATTTGAACCTGCGGCCTCTTGGTCCCAAACCAAGCGCTCTACCAAACTGAGCTACGCCCCGACGGCAATCAGCGCGGCCTGCTTCGGCGCGGCGCGCGGCCAACTATTCTATCCGATTCCAGGGACATTTCGCATTCGGGTAATTACCCATGGGCATGTCCGCAGGCCTCCGCGCAGTTCGCATTACAATACGTCCGCCCCCAAAAAGGAGTGCCCACCATGCGCCTCGGCGGACCCGTTTTCGTGAAGGACCTCACGCCGGATTCCTGGATCGCGGCGCTGCGCCGGGAGAAATACTCGGCGGCCTATTCGCCCATCGGTCCCGACCACCCCGGCGCCGAAGACACCGCGCTGATCGCCGCCTACCGCCGCGCGGCCGAAAAGGCGCACATCCTGATTCCCGAAGTCGGCGCCTGGTCGAACCCGCTCAGCCCGGTCGCGGCGGAACGTAAAAAAGCGCTGGCCAAATGCCGCTGCGCGCTGTGGATCGCCGACGAAATCGGCGCCAGCTCCGCCGTCAACATCACCGGATCGCGCGGCCGCGACTGGGCCGGCCCCGACAACAAAAACCTCACCGCCGACACCTTCGACCGCATCGTCGCCGCCACGCGGTCGATCATCGACGCGGTCAAACCCAAGCGCGCCTGCTACACACTCGAAGCGATGTCCTATATGTTCCCGGACTCGGTGGACAGCTACCTGCGGCTGATCAAAGCCATCGACCGCAAAGCCTGTGCGGTGCACTTCGACCCGGTGAACCTCGTCACCAGTCCGCAGGTCTACTACAACACCGGCGCGCTGATCCGCGATTTCGTGCAGCGGCTGGGGCCGAAAATCAAAAGCTGCCACGCCAAGGACATCCTGATCCAGAACCGCCTGACGGTGCATCTCGAAGAAGCCCGCCCCGGCCTCGGCAACCTCGACTACCCCACCCTCGTGCGGGAAATCCACCGGCTCAACCCCGACCTGCCGCTGATGCTCGAACACCTGCCCACCCCGCAGGAATATAAAGCCGCCGCGCAGCACATCCGCCGCGTCGCCAAGCGCATCCGCGTCCCGATCCACTGACCGCGCGCGCCGCGCGCATCTTTGGTTTCCCTTCCTCCCGCATCCTTCAGGCTTCAACCCTTCTTGCTTGCTCGCGCCCGAAAAAGTTTGCCCGCCGAGTAGACAGGCTCGAAACTTCCCTACGATGGCCTTTTTGTGCCTGCGCCCGCGCTTCCTGCGCCGGACGCCGGCACTGCGGGTGGGATACATCGCATGCAGATCATCAACCTGCGCCGGCTGGTCGGCGGCGGCGGCTTTTTGGCATTGGCGGCGGTCGGCTTGCTGCTGGCTCCCGAACGCGGCCCGGACCTGGCGGCGCTCCAACAGCGCGTCGCGCAGCTGGAACAGCAGGCGGCCGCGACACACAGCGCCATCAACACCGGTGACAACGCCTGGGTGCTGGTTTCAGCCGCGCTGGTCCTGATGATGACCGGCCCCGGGCTGGCGCTGTTCTACGGCGGCCTGGTGCGCCAGAAAAACGTGCTCTCGACCATGATGCACAGCATGATCTTGATGGCCGTGGTTTCGCTTATTTGGTTTGTATGCGGCTACAGCCTGGCGTTCGGCACGGGCAATTTTTTCTGCGGCAATCCGCTGCAGTACCTGTTTCTGCACGGCGTCGGCGGCGCACCCAATCCCGACTACGCGCCGACCATTCCGCACCAGAGCTTCATGATTTTCCAACTGATGTTCGCCATCATCACGCCGGCGTTGATCAGCGGCGCCTACGCCGAGCGCATCAAATTCAGCGCGATGCTGCTGTTCTCCGCGCTGTGGATGCTGCTGGTGTATTGCCCGCTGGCGCACATGGTTTGGGGCAAGGGCGGCTTGTTTAACTGGGCCCTGGGCGGTTCCATCCCCGCGTTGGACTTTGCCGGCGGAGCAGTGGTCCATATTTCCTCCGGCGTTTCGGCGCTGGTTTGCGCGCTGGTGCTGGGCCGCCGTGAAGGCTACCCCCAGCAGCCGATGCCGCCGCACAATCTGGTCATCAGCATGACCGGCGCGGGCCTGCTGTGGGTCGGCTGGTTCGGATTCAACGCGGGCAGCGCGCTGTCGGCAGGCACCGGCGCCAGCAGCGCCTTTGCCGCGACCCATTTCGCCACCGCCGCCGCGGCGGTTTCGTGGATCACCTTGGAATGGCTGGTCGGCGGCAAGCCCAGCGCCCTGGGCGCGATCTCCGGCATGGTCGCCGGCCTGGTCGTGATCACCCCGGCGGCGGGCTTCGTGAGCATTCCCGCGGCGGTGGCGATGGGCCTGATCGGCGGCGCGATTTGTTTCCTGTCGGCCACCCGGCTGAAAGCCTGGCTGGGCTACGACGATTCGCTCGATGCCTTCGGCATCCATGGCGTGGGCGGCATTGTCGGAGCACTCCTGACCGGCCTGTTCGCCTCGGCGCTGGTGAACCCGGCCATCGCCTCCACCTTCACCCGCAACGGCCACCCGGTGTCGCTCGAAGGCGGCCTGACGCAGTTCGGCCACCAAGCCATCGCCGTGGCGATCACCCTGGTCTTCGCGGGCCTCGGTTCTTTTCTCCTGCTGAAACTGGTTCAGGCCACCGTCGGGCTGCGCCCCACCGCCTCCGATGAAATCGAAGGCCTCGACCTCAGCCAGCACGGCGAAACCGCCTACCACGAAGCGGTGCAATAGCGCGCTTCCCTGGGTGCGCCGAAATCGCCGATGCAGGTACGTTGGCATTGTATTCCGCCAGCTTGCCTGGCGGGGGCAGTGATACATACCGGGGAGCCTATGCGCTATAATCCCTTGGTGATAGGACGCAGGGATGTCTATATATGGGCTGTCTGGGTGTACACTTTTCCATTTCGGAAGAAGAGGTGCGGACGCTGCGGGGCTTCACCACCGACAAAGCTCGCCTGGATTACTTCAAGAACGAGCTGGAAGAGAAATTGTACGCACTTGACGCTAATTTTCACGCGGATAGTGACAAGGCTTGGGACGCCATGCATCGCGCATTGACTGACGGCCAATTGGACTGGGACAACGGTTCCTACCCTCTAAATCATGCGGTTATGGGCGGCGAAAACCTCTACCATCATGACGACTACATCATGGTCCTTAAATCGCTCCAGCAGGTTCGCGATCTGGCGAAAGCGTTGGAGCCCATCACGGAAGCCGATTTTCGCCCCCGTTATTTTGCCATCGACACAAAGACGTACACAATGCCCCTGTCCGAGGATGATTTTCAATACACATGGGAATGGTTCCAGGAAGTCCGCGGCCTTTTTTCACGCGCCGCCGCTGACGGACGTTGGGTGTTGTTCACCGCATCCCAATAGACGACATCGACACTTAGTGCTGCGCGCTCAACCCTTGCGCCCGCGCCAAACCCCCTACACTGGAATTCCAAGGGGGATGAGCCATGGACTACACGCAATTGGGCCGTTCAGGCGCGAAGGTTTCGCGGCTGTGTCTGGGGACGATGAACTTCGGGCCGCAGACGCCCGAACCGGAAGCCCACCAGATCATGGATCACGCGCTCGAACTGGGCATCAACTTCTTCGACACCGCCAACGTCTACGGCGGCAAGGACCACAAAGGCTGGACCGAGGAAATCGTCGGCCGCTGGCTGGCCCAAGGCGGCGGCCGACGCGGCAAAATCGTGCTCGCCACCAAACTCTTCGGCAACATGACCGACTGGCCCAACGAAGGCCGCATCTCGGCGATCAACATCCGCCGCGCCTGCGAAGCCAGCTTGAAACGCCTCCAGACCGACCACATCGACCTCTACCAGATGCACCACATCGACCGGCTGTGCTCGTGGGATGAAGCCTGGCAGGCCTTCGACGTGCTCGTGCAGCAGGGCAAAGTGCTGTACGTCGGTTCGTCGAACTTCGCCGGCTGGAACATCGCTCAAGCCTGCGAAGCCGCCAAAGCCCGCCACGCCTTCGGCCTCACCTCCGAACAAAGCGTCTACAACCTGAACAACCGGATGCTCGAACTGGAAGTCGTGCCCGCCTGCGCCGCCTACGGCCTCGGGCTGATCCCCTGGAGTCCGCTCGCCGGCGGGTTGCTCGGCGGCGTGCTGCAAAAAGAAGCCGCCGGCCGTCGCACCGGCGAAGGCGTGCAGAAGGCGCTGGCCAAACACCGCCCCAAAATCGAAGCCTGGGAAGGCTTCTGCAAGGAACTCGGCGAACAACCGGCCGACGTGGCGCTGGCCTGGCTGCTCGGCAACCCCGTCGTGACCGCGCCGATCATCGGCCCGCGCACCCAGGCGCAGCTCGACGGTTCCCTGCGCGCCCTGACGTTGAAACTCACGCCGGAACAGTTGAAACAGCTCGACACGATCTTCCCCGGCCCCGGCGGCCAAGCCCCCGAAGCCTACGCCTGGTAGGTGGCCCCAAGGGCCACTCCCTTCCCGGCATCTTGCCCCTGCGGGGCAAGCTGCCATGTCGATGCACATTTCCAACGTACCCCTACCGCTCCCGTTGGTCGCGGAGATATACGGCGCGTCGGATTTCGGGGCACGTCGTCGCTGGCCAGGGACCGCCTACGTTCACGTCGCCTCTTGCTTGGGAGCGCCGACTTTCACGGCGGCTCCTGGCTCGGCCTGGGATCGCCGGTCTCCAGACCGGCTCATTCTCTTGCGCGCCTGAGCGCGCAGCCGGGACCGCGGGCGGACACGCCCGCTCTTCGACCCAACCGTCCATTCGGCTCCGCGCGAACGCACCAAATCCAGCGGTCGCCACAGCTCCTGAGCATGAACCCGCGCGGCCCAAAGCGCAGGCAGGGCGCGGCCTGAATCATGCGCCCTCACCAACCGCACCGAACGCACCGGCGGCAGCCGCAACCATGCCGCGCCAGCCGACAGCGGCCAGGAGCGACGGGGCGGTCCATGCATCGAGCACCGCAGCCATGTCGGCCGGCACCGGCGCGTTGAAAAACAGCCGCTCGCCGGTGGTGGGGTGGTCGAAGGCGATGGCAAAGGCGTGCAGCGCCTGGCGGTCGATCAGCGCCGGGGCGGGCGGCGGCGGATAGCGGTCTTCCGAGCCATACAGGCCGTCGGCGAGGATCGGGTGGTCGCGGCTTTTCAGATGCACGCGCAGTTGGTGCGTGCGCCCGGTCTTCGGGAAACAGGCGACCAGCGCGAACGGCGCGCCAACGTGCTTCCCGCTCGAATGACTGGCGCGTGCGGTGGGATCGCCGAGACCGCCATCGGCGGCGCGCACGCCCCCAAACCGCGCCAACGTGCGGAACGTAGTGCGCGATCCCCGCCCCTCGCCCGGCGGACAGATCGCCATCCGCGCGCGCTGCGTCGGGTGGCGGCCAATCGGTGCTTCGACTTCAAATTCATCGGGCGGCGCGCCGTGCACCAGCGCCAGGTACATCTTGCGCACGGTGCGAGCCTCGAACTGCGCCATCAGCTTGCGCAGCGCCGTTTCGTTGCGCGCGGCGACGATCACCCCGCTGGTTTCCTTGTCGAGCCGGTGCACGATGCCCGGCCGGTCGCTCGCGGCGTTGGTCTCGCTCGCTGCGCTGGTCTCGCTCGCTGCGCCGGTCTCGCTCGCTGCGCTGGGCAGCGCGCCGTAGCGCCCGACCAGTGCATTCGCCAGCGTGCCCGACCACACCCCCGCGCCGGGATGCACGATCAGTCCGGCCGGCTTGTTCACCACCACGAAATCGGCATCTTCGAACAGAATATCGAGCGGGATTTTTTCGCCTGCGACCGCCTGTGGACGCGGCGCGGGCGGCGTGAGCACCAACGCTTCGCCGCCCTGAATCAGGTAGGCGGCCCGGATGCGGGCGCCGCTTTTCGGCGGCCGCGTCCAGCGCGCACCGCCGTCGTCGATGAGCCGCTTGATCTGCACCCGGCTGAATTGGGGCAGTTTGCCAGCCAGCCAGGCATCCAGCCGCAAGCCGGCGGCGGCGGCAGGGATGTCCAGCGCCAGCGGCGCTGCGGGGTTCGGCGCTGCGGGGTTCGGCGCGGCGGGGTTCGGCGCGGAGGCCGAATCGGCTGCGTCCCCGGAGAGCTCAGAGTCGGCGGAGAGATCGTCGTCAGGCGCGTGAGTACACGGAGCGACAGAAGAACTGGCGCCAGCTGCGTCGGCACTTTTTTCCACCGGCCATCGGCCCTTGCCACGCGGGGAGGAGACACTTCCGTCGGCGACGCCGGGAGATGCAGGGTCCTTTTTTTTCGGGGGCGGGCGGCTCGCGCCGCGGCGGCGGGGACTCATTTGCGTTCGATGCCCAGCTTCTGAATTTTGTAGCGGATCGAACGAAAAGTGAGGCCCAGCAGCTTGGCGGCTTCGGTCTGGTTCCAGTTGCAGCGGTCGAGCGCCTGGCGGACGTAGGCGCGTTCAATGTCGGCGATAGCTTGGTCGATGTCCAGCCCGGTGGCCGGCAGCACGGCCGCGGCGACCGCCGCGGCGCGCGCGGCGGAAGCGGAAGGCAGCTCGTTGGCGCCGGCCGTCAGATTGCTTTCCGGCCCGCTGCGAGCGGCGGAGGTACCAGCCGATGCGCCCGAACTTCCGGACAGGTCGCCCGCGGCACGCGCCGATCCCGCGCCGGAAGGAGCAGCCGCGCC
>JBOHNC010000487.1:0-5650 GCA_050730415.1 Planctomycetota bacterium | reverse complement strand
GAGGCCGACGGGGCGTCGGCGGTCCCAGCGGGCGCGCCCGGAGTGATGTTGGAATGCGCGCGTTCGGGTTGGAAGATGCGCGCTGCGCGCGCAGGAGCCGGCAAGATGCCGGCGCTCCCGGGAGGGGGCAGGTTCGCGGAGCCGAATAGAAAGTTTGGGCGAAAAGCGGGCGGGCCCGCCCGCGGTCCCGGGAAAAGCCGGGGGAAAAGAGGAAATCCGGGAAGCCGCGCTGGAGCGCGGCGCTCCCAGGGGGGCTCGCGGCCTTTAAGTTTGGTTTTGGGTTTCCTTCATCCTTCACGCTTCAGACTTCATCCTTCGTTTTCGTTCGCCCCGGAGCCGAATGCGTGGTTTGGGCGAAAAGCGGGCGTGTCCGCCCGCGGTCCCGGGGGGCGAAGGGGAACAAAACGAAACGGCTATTCGGCGTTCATGGCGGTGGCGCCGGCGACTTCGGACATTTCCGGCGCGGCGTTCAACTGGTAGCTGGCTTGAGTGGAACCGTCCGAAAGCACCGCGACGACCGGGCCTGAAGCCGGCACGGCCGGGTGGCCGTCGGCGGCCGGTTCCGCCGGGCGGAGGTAGTGCAGCGACGCCAGCGTGAAATCGCCGTAGACATATTCGCCGACCAGGGCGGTTTTCTCCTTGCCCTGCGCGTCGCGAAACACCGCGGCGACCGGCCGGTCGTCGGCGATCGACAGCCCGACCAGGCGCAATTTATCGAGCGTCGCGCGCTGCACGCGAATGAAGGCGTCGTGCAGTTCCCGGGAGCGCTCCTGCTGGACGGCGGCGGCGTTGGCGCCGGCCGGGCCGGTGGTTCCACCCTGCCCGGTGGCAGCACCGCCCGTGCCGCCCGCACCGCCTTCACTCGTGGCGGGGCCGTTGCCGTTGCCGTGGGCATGTTCGGCGGCGACCTGCGCGGCCTGTTCGGCGTCGCGCGCGAGCTGCGCGGCGGCGGCGGTCAGCACGTAGCGCGTGTAGGGATTGCCGAAATGCGCCGCGGCGGCGACCCGCGCGGCATAGGAGGTGGCGCCCATATCCAGCAGCGCCTGCGCGGCGGCCTCCCGCACGCCGGGCGTGTCGTCGTCGAGGTAGTGCGCGCAGCGCTCGGCGTATTCGACCCGCTTGTAGCGCCCGAGCAGCGTCAGGCCCAGGACGCGTTCGTTGCTGATGCCGTTTTCGATCACGTAGGGCAGGTAGACCAGGGCTTCGTCCTGCCGCAAGAAGGCCAGCGCCAGATCGGCGCGCACCGCGCCGTGCAGATCGCCGCGGTGGAGCATGCGTTCCAACTGCGGCAAAATACTGTCGGGCGGCAGCAGCGCGCACAGCTCGATCGAGCCGCACCAGACGATCGGGCTGTCGGCCTCCAGCCCCGAGAGCACGTACAGCGGGGCGTCGCTGGAGCCGGCCAGCACCATGCCTTCGATGCCGAGGTACTGCATTTCGGGCGTGGGCGACTGGGTGGCGAGACTTTTCAGCAGGTCCAGCCCATCCTGGTCGCCGGTGGCCACCAGCGAGACCGCGGCCGCGGCGCGCACCACCGGGTCTTCGCGCGAGTCACGCTCCGGCGTGCGCAGTTCCGCCTGCACCGCGGCCAGTTCGCCGGCGGCGGCCGGCGGCGATCCGTGCAGCAGCAGATACCCCATCGCGTGACACAAAAGCACGCGGATATTTTCGGTCTGTTCGACCAGGAAGCGCGCGCGCAAGGCCGGCAGCGCGGCGGTGTCGCCCAGCACGGCCAGCGCGCGGATCGCCGCGGCGCGCAGCAGGTAGTCGTTGTTGCCGAGCACCGCCAGGAGCGCGTCGCGGGCGCGCTGAGCGGCCGCGGGCGGCGTGCCGGCGAAACGGCCGAGGGCTTCGGCCGCCTGCGCGGCGATCAGCGAGCCGGCCACCATTTCGGAGGCGATGTTGTCGATGAAGCGGGCGTCCTGCCGACTGGCGGCCCATTCAATCGCCTGGAGCCGCTTGGCGATGGGATTTTGATGTTCGAAGGCGGCGCGCAGCACGGCCACCTGCTGCGGATCGTCCGGGTTGTAGACCTGCCCGGGCGGAAACACCAGCAGCGCGTCGATCGGCAGCGGCGCCTTGGGCAGCAGCACCGGCGTGGGCTTGCCGGGGTTGTCGGTGAAGGCCAGGTTGTCGAGCGCCTGCTGGCCGCGCATCGCCTGCAAGACGCTGTCGCCGCCGAGCGTGCGCAGATCGATCAGCGCCTCGGGGTGGCCGTTCACATCGGTCATGGTGACCGGAGGGTGGTAGATGTCAGGGTTGGGTTTCGGCCCGCAGCCGGCGAGCAACAGCGCGCAGCCGGCCCAGACCAGCAGTGCGCGCGGCACGGAACGGCAGACCGGGAAGGCGATGTCCATCGGGGCGGCAAGTCCTGCGCAGCACTGCAAGTCAGCCGGGGAAAACGGCGGCCGGTGCGATCCAGACCGGAGACGGGCTGGATGCGGCGCTTAATAGTGTACTCGACCGGCGGCGGGAAAAACCGCCGGGCCGCGTCAGCAGCCGCGGTCAGTGCAGGGCCTTTTAGTTCTCTCCAAATCCCTGAAGTGCCGTCAGGCACGCCCGAGATTAGCCCAGCACGGCACTTCGGCGCAATTTCGGCGCCGGGGGTCATAAGTCACCAGTGCTGGGTGCCGGAGGCGAGAACTAAACGGCCCTGGCGGTCAGTGCACCGCCAGCGTCTGGCCGGGGCGCAGTGGCGGGACTTCGATCCGGCGCAGCGGAATCAGCGCCAGCAGCACCAGCACGCCGGCGCTGAGATAAGGCACGCCGTAGGCCAGCGTGATGTGCAACGTGTTGCCGAAGGTCGGGTGCGCCAGGTTGGCGGGATTCAGAAAGGGCAGTGTGTCGTGCAGGCGGGTGGGTTTGAAGGCGGCGATCAGCCCCGTCGCGGCGACCGGGCCCAGCGCACGCATCAGGCTGGAAATCGACTGCCCGATGCCCATCACCGCGCCCTGTTCGCCGGGGTCGGCGTTGCGCGAAATCAGCCCCAGGTTGCTGGGCTGGATCAGACTCTGCCCGATGACCTGCATGAAGACGGGAATCAGCAGCAGCCAGTAGCTGAAGCCCAGGAACGGCAGCAGGATCAGCCCCAGGCCGAAACTCCACAGGCCGAAGCACAGCATTTTGCGCTCGCCGTATTTCGGCACCAGCCGGCGGATCAGCCCGCCCTGGATGAAAGCCATCACGAAGCCGACCAGCGCCATGCCCAGGCCAATGGTCAGCGCGGCGTCGGGATCGACGTTCTCCTTGCCGTGGGACAGGCCGCTCAGCAGCCCCTGCATGTGGGTCTGGACCCAGCGGAAGGCGTCGCTGTGCGAAAACGGCAGCGGCTGCATCACATCGATCAGCCACAGCGACAGGGTGACTTCCATCAGCGAGAAGGAAAAAATGTCCAGCGCGATGATCGACCAGCCGGCGCGGATCGACGGATGGGCGAGGTTTTTCTTGAGCACCCCCCAGGCGTTCAAGCCGCCGCGCACCGGCTTGCGGTCTTCGGCTTCGTGCAGCATGGTCAGCGTCATGACCAGCGCGACAGCCGACAGCGCCGCGGCCGCGTAGCCGGGCGCGCTGGGCGTGAACATCCAGGTCAGAATGCCGCCCAAAGCCGGGCCAAAAATAAAACCCAGCCCGAAGCCGGCGCCGAGCACCCCCATGCCGACGGCGCGGCGGTCAGGCGGCAGAATGTCGGCGATGTAGGCCTGCGCGGTGCCGATGTTGGCGGTGCCGATGCCCGCGCCGCCGCGCGCCACGAACAGCCAAAACAGCGAACCCGCCCAGCCGTACAGTCCGTACATCGCCACCGAGACCAGCAGCGAAATCATCAGCACCGGCTTGCGCCCGATGCGGTCGGACAGCCGGCCCCAGATCGGCGTGAAGATGAACTGAAACAGCGAAAAGATCCCGAACAGCATGCCCACGGTCACGACGCTGGCGCCGAGACTCTTGGCGTAGAACGGCAGCAGCGGAATGATCATGCCGAAGCCGATCAGGTCGGTCAGCACGATCAGGAAAATGGTCATGAGCGCGCGGCGGGCTTTTTTGTCGATCGGCGTTTTGACCGGTGCGGCGGCGGCTGTGCCGGCCGGCGTGTCCGAGGAGCCGGAGGCAGATTGGCCAGCGGAGTCGGATTCGGATTCGGGAGCAGGGGCAGGGGCAGGAGCGGGGGCGGGGGGAGCGTCTGTCATGGGTCACTCGCGCGGTGCGACATCATCGGAAGCGGGCTGCGGGCATGCGGGAGAATTCCCGGTCGGCGACCGTCGCCCGCGCCGCTCCCGTTCACCCTGCGGTGGCTTCGGGAGCCGCGGGGTCGGCCGTGCCGGGTTCACCCGCCTCGTCCGCGTCCTCGGCCGCGGACGCGCCGCCCGCGCGCGGTGCAGGCCCGATCAGCACCGTCCACTCACCCTTGATCGCCGCACGCGCTTGCAGGCGCGCCAGCAACTGCGCCGCAGAACCGCGGTGCCAGGTTTCGTGGATTTTGCTGATCTCCTGCGCCAGCACGAGTGGACGCTCGGTCCATCTTACATCTTCAGCCAGTTCTTTCAAAAGGGCCGCGAGGCGAAAAGGGCTTTCAAACAGAATCGCCGTCTCCTCCGCCCGCGCCGCGATGGTCTCGAGGACGCAGGCACGGTCGCGCCCCTTGCGCGCCAGAAATCCGTGAAAGGTGAACGGCGCGGCGAAGCCGGAGGCTGCAAAGGCGGCGGTGACGGCGCTCGGCCCCGGCAGCGAAATCACGCCGACCCCGGCGGCGGCCGCCGCGGCGACCAGCTTGCGCCCCGGGTCCGACAGGCAGGGCGTGCCGCCGTCGGAGACCAGCGCGATGCGCCCGCCAGCGCGCAGCCGTTCGATCAGGCCGTCGATGGCGCCGGCTTCGCGGTGGGCTTCCACCACCACCAGCGGGCGTTTGGGCAGGCCGGTCAGGTGCAGCAACAACCCGGTGCGGCGGGTGTCTTCGCAGGCGATGCAGTCGGCCGCGGCCAGAACGCGCGCGGCGCGCGGAGACAGATCGGCCAGGTTGCCCAGCGGCGTGGGCACGAGGTACAGCCCCGGCGGCAAATCCTCGAGCGCAGGCGTGGGAAGAGGATTGCGGTGGGCGGCAGCCCGTTCAGCCCGTTCAACCCTTTCAACAGGGGCGGCCGGGGAAGAACCGCCGGAGCGGTCGGATCGCGACGGGCGTTCGTGATGCCGAGACCGGTTACCCCGGTCCGCTGGATCGGAGCGATCAGATCGATCCGGCCCGGAATGCCGGCCGTGGCGCGGCATTTATTTTTTCCCGATGAAGCGCGCGACCGGCGCACGCTTGAGGTTCAGCGCGCCCTCGCGGGTCAGGCAGCCGTCCACCAGCAGCTTGCTGTAGCGGTAGAAATCGATGTACTGTTCGCGCGGCAGGGCGCTTTCGAGCGACTTCGCGGCCTGGAAGCTGCTGGCCGATTCCGGCACGATCTTGGCCGCGCGCAGAATCTGCAGCACGTGGTCGTCGACCGGCACCAGCTTGTGATCGAACGCCAGGAGCAGAATGCCGTTCTGCTGGTCCTTGTCGACGCCTCCCAGCGACCCGACCAGGCGCTTCTGATCGGTGACCTTGGCTTTCAGCAAATGCGCAATGTCGGTCACGCCCTGCGACTGGAATATCGATTTCAGCATCGCGCGCAGG